>JAZONO010000127.1:0-11908 GCA_045654545.1 Acutalibacteraceae bacterium | reverse complement strand
AAACATATTCAATCCAATTTTGGAGAGATTTCACTATCCATCAGACATTAGACAATATGTGATGATGTACTATCTAAATGGTATCAATTCCATAATTGTTGAATGGTTAAGAAATGGGTGTGACAAGTCAACCGATGAAATATCTAAAATAATTGCCATCTGTATTTTCGGGAAAGATAATGCGAATGGATAAGACACTAAAACTCGCGCTTGTCAGTTTGTTGTTCAATATGGTGTATAGTGCCTATCACATAATTTTGGGCATAACAACACACTCGTGGTGGCTTTTCACAATCGGTATTTACTATGCAATCTTGAGTGTTATTCGCTTTGTTGTTCTTCAACGCAAAAGAGAGAAGCACATTGTCATTCAATTTACAGGAATAATGTTGATGGTGTTATCCCTGTCGCTCGTTGGAACGGTAATCCTTGCTTTTGTAAAAGATAGAGGTACCGAATTTCATTTGATTGTTATGCTTGCGATTGCGGTATATGCTTTTACCAAAATCACACTTGCAACAATAAAATGGATAAAGGCACGAAAAAGCCAATCGGCAAAATTGATAACATTACGAAATATATCCTTTGCCGATGCCTTTGTTTCTATATTTTCTTTGCAAAGGTCTATGCTCGTATCCTTTAAGGGAATGACGGAGATGGAAATCCGTATTATGAATGTCGCAACTGGTTCTGCGGTGTGTGTCATCGTTTTTCTGTTAGGATTAAATCTCGTGCAGCAAAAAAAGACGAATTAATAGAAAACGGTAGCGATAAATTCCAATTTATCGAACTGATCGAAAGGTGTACTTTTGCTTACTTTTACCTCAATGCTGCTTCGTTTGGTTACTCTTAGGTAACAAGAAACGCCCTTTGTCTACGGACAAAGGGCGTTTTTTGAGTAATGCGTTCTATACTGTCACCAATCGTCCTACCGATTTATCCAATGCCAAACAATGTGAATACCAGCGGAATGCTGATACACGAGAATGTGCAGGAAATCAACGCTAATTGCGCACCGTAGGTGCAATTTTCCTCGATGGATTTGGGGAACACCACGCTGTTAAGACCGCACGGCATGGCATAGATCAGCACCGCCGTTTGCGCCACAGAGGGCGACACCAGATACCACAGCGCACCGCCCACCGCCAGCGGCAACAGGAACAGGCGCACCGCTGTTACGAGATACGCACGCGGATTTTTGAGCAGTTCGACAAAGCGGAAATCCGCAATCACCATGCCTGTGAGCAACATTGCCGTGGGGGCCATGCACCCCGATGCGGTTTCCAGCGCACCGACAAGCACGGGCGGCACGGGCACGGACAAAAGCCCTGCCACCGCCCCAAGCAGCATCGCGATGATCACGGGATTGCACAGTTTTCGAAGGGTGAGTTTACGTTTGGTGAGCATACAAAACCCGATGGTGTAGGTATACACCGACACGGGCAGGTTAAACATCATCATATCCAGCAACGCCGCCGCACCGAGCAGGCTTTCCGCCAAGGCGTATCCCATATATCCTGCATTGGGAACCACCATGGAGTATTCGTATACCTGCCCTTCGTACCGCTCGCGCGAGAGCAGACAACCGCCGAAATGCGCCGTCACCGCCACCGCGACCAACACAGCGCAGGAAATAAGCATCGGCACACCGTATGCGCGCAGATACGATACCGTGAAACGGTAGGCAAACGTTTTGAACACGTTGCACGGCAAAAACACAAACACGAGCAATTTCGAAAGCAACGTGCCGTGCTCGCTCTTCACCACACCGCACCGTGTCAACACCCAGCCGACAGCGGTGAACAAGAACAGCACGAACACCTGCTCAAATACCAAACTCATACAAAACACCTCACAACAACGGGGATTATATCATATGACGGCAAAAAAGTAAACTATGAATTGACAAAGAGGGGTATACTAATGTATAGTTTAGTATATCAATGGTCAAAGGAGGCATCCGCCGTGCAACTGTCCCATTACACCGTGTCGGCTGATATTGCAACCTCGCTCACGGTGGCGCAGGTGTCCGATCTGCACGAAAAGCCGTATAAACGGGTGCTTGCCGCTTTGCAAAAGGCCACCCCCGACCTCATTGCCATCACGGGGGATCTGTTTGATTATCTGGACGAAGCGCCCGATGCGCTCCCCTTTTTGCGTGCCTGTGCGGCGCTTGCCCCCACCGTGTATGCTTACGGTAACCACGAACGTACCACCGCAGAGGACGACGAAGCGGTGCGCCAAACGGGTGTCACATTGTTGCAAGATGAAGCCGCCACCCTGTGCGGTTTGACGGTTGGCGGCTTGTGTTCGGGGTTTCGCGGACAAAAACGGCAGGGCAATCTTGCCGCCACCCCCACACCCGACACGGAATTTCTTGCAAGGTTTGCGGCGATGGACGGGTTCAAATTACTGCTTTGCCATCATCCCGAATATTATCCGACCTATATCCGCGATCTGCCCATTGATCTCACCCTGTCCGGACACGCGCACGGCGGACAGTGGCGATTGGGAAAACGGGGCATTTTTGCACCGGGGCAAGGGTTCTTTCCCACCTACACGGGCGGTATGTACGACGGGCGGTTGATCGTGTCGCGCGGGCTTTCCAACACCGCCCCTATCCCCCGTCTTGCCAACCCGACCGAACTGGTCTTTGTGCACTTGACAAGCGCATAAAAAATCCGTATACTGAAACAAAAGGAGTGAGGTGCATGGCGTTGACAACGTGTCAAACGTGCGGATGTTCCTATGATCCTGCAAAAGGAAAATGCCCTGCTTGTACCTATGAACAAGCCACGGCATTGAAAGCGCGCGCCGCCTCTTTCGGCGATTTTGAAACCGCCTCCAAGCTGTTTTTGAGTGTCGGCGAATATAAAGATGCCGCGGCACAAGCGGCACAATGCCAAGCCGCCGCGGAGGATTGCAACCGTGAAGCCACCTACAACTTGGCGGTAAAACGGCAGGGCGTGGATCAAACGTCCTGGCAAGGCAAAGCGGATTTGATGCGCAGCATTGCCGGGTATCGCGATGCTGACACGCTGGCAGAAGAATATCAGGCAAAAGCGGATGCCTTGGCCGCCGAAGCGGCAAATGCCTTGCGTGAAAAGGAAGAGGAACGGCAAAAGGACGCCGCGCTTGCCCACTCGGATCACAAGCGGCGGCGCAAATTCTTGTTGATCGGCATTGCCGCAGCCGCGGTTGTGCTCACAGCGATACTGGTTGTCAGTATCGTGGTGATGCCCTCCATACAATATAAAAAAGCGGTCGCGCTGTATGATGAAGCGGATTACACCGCCGCCGCCAAAGCCTTTGCCGCGGTGGCACCGTACGGCGACAGCGAGCAGTATCTCGCCCTGTCCTATTACCGTTTGGGTATGATGGCGGTGAAGAACGGCGACGATCTCACGGCGATCGGGCATCTGCTCAAAGCCGGCACGGTGGAAGACGCCCCTGCCCAAATGCAGGCCGCCAAAGGGCGGTTGTATGATGCCGCACAGGTCGCCTTGCAAAACGGGGAAATTTCCAAAGCGGACGATCTCTTTGATGCGGCGGACGATTACGAAGATGCCAAGGCGTATCGCCAGTTCTGCCGTGCGTTACGGATATGGAACGGCGATCCGAATGCCGATACGAGCAAAATGAATCTGGAAAAAGCCAAAGACGTGTTGCTTGCGAAATTGAGTATCGGCACGTGGTGCCGCGAAACAGATTACGAGAAAATCGTGAATCCGCGGTACACGGTGGAAAAAGACAAACTTCTGGTGGAATTGAACGGCGTCACCTACACGGTGGAGATGTATTCCCTCACTAAATTGCGGTTGATCGGCAGCGGCCCTCTCGCCGGTGCATATGAACAATGGCTATAAAAAAATCGCTTACCCGATCGGGTAAGCGATTTTTTGTTTTGTCTTATTCTTCGGTTGCAACCTCAGCCGCTTCTTCAGCAACTTCTTCGGTCACTCCTTCAGCCGCTTCTTCTGCCGGAGCCGCATCTTCGAGCAGCGCACGGATGGAAAGGCTGATGCGCTTCGCATCGTAGTCCACGTTGGTGATCTTCACGGTGACTTCCTGACCGTTCTTCAGTTCATCCTGCGGCTTTTCGATGCGGCGATCCGCAATCTGCGAGATGTGGATCAAACCGTCGATGCCGGGGATGATCTGTGCGAACGCACCGAAGGTGGTCATACCCACGATCTTCGCGGTCACGACCGAGCCCACAGGATAGTTGTTCTTAAAGATTTCCCACGGATTGTCTTCCGCCTTGCGGTAGCCGAGCGAGATCTTCTTCTTTTCGGTGTCGAGATCACGGATGTACACTTCCACCGTGTCGCCCACGCTGACCACATCCGACGGATGCTTCACGCGAGACCAAGACAGTTCGGAAATGTGCACCATACCGTCCACGCCGCCCAGATCCACGAACGCGCCGTAGGAGGTGAGGGACTTGACGGTACCGGTGTACTTCTGGCCGACTTCCGCCTGTGCCCAGAAAGCAGCTTCCTGCTCACGGCGCGCATCGCGAGCCACCGAGCGGACAGAACCCACCGCACGGCGGCGGCCCTGGTTGACTTCAATAATGCGGAACTTCACTTCCTGCTTGAGCAGAGGAGTGAGATCTTCCATACGGGATGCAGATGCCTGCGAAGCCGGGATGAACACGCGCACGCCGTTGGTCACAGCCAGCACGCCGCCTTTGATCACATCGGTCACAACGCCATCGAGAACTTCACCGCTTTCGGAGGCAGCAACAACCGTGTCCCAGCCTTTCTGCGCATCGACGCGCTTCTTGGAAAGCATGATGGTGCCTTCCTGATCGTTGGTACGCATAATGAGCAATTCCAGCTCGTCACCGATCTTCACGATGTCGGACGGATTCGCATTGGGATCCGCGCTCAATTCATCGGCGGGGACATAACCGGTCTGCTTGCGGCCGACGACCTCGACCTGGACTTCATTGGGCGCAATGGACACCACGATACCACGCACACGGTCGTTGCTGTTCATGCTCTCGAGAGACGATTCCATCAGCTCTTCAAAGGTCATCTCGTCGGGAGATTTGACCGCGGTGGTCTCCTGCGCCTGCAGTTCTTCGTTGTTGACAATTTCGGACATGGTTGAAAGTACCTCCTTTATGATATCGGCGGGGGTAGATGCCCCTGCGGTAATTCCCACGGACCGCACACCCAAAAACTGTTCGCGTGACAGCTCGTCCGCTGTTTCGACCAGTATGGTGGGTGCGTTTTCCGCGCAGACGTCCCTCAGCTTGGCTGTATTGGAACTCTGCCGTCCGCCGACAATAACCATTTTATCACATTCCCGTGATAAAGCTGCCGCTTCTTGTTGTCTTTTTGCGGTAGCAGAACATATTGTATCAAAAACCGAAGCATTTGTACAGTACTTTTTTGAAATCTTTACACATTTTTTCCAAATTTCTTGGTGAAATGTGGTTTGCGCCACAATCGACACAGGTTCATCAAAAACTATTGTCGATTTTGACAACAGTTCTTCCAGCTCTTCGGGGGTGGAAAACACAAACGAGGGGCCTTCACAGTGTCCGCGGATACCCACCACCTCGGGGTGTGTGGCATTGCCGGCAATCAACACCGTGTGCCCCAAACGGGATTCCTCCCGTACAATGCGGTGGATCTTTGCCACAAAGGGGCAGGTGGCATCGCACACGGTGAGTCCGCGCGCACGCGCATCGTCGTACACCTCGGCTGCCACCCCGTGGGAACGGATGACCAGCACGGCATCGGTCGGCACGTCGGCAGGTGAGTCCACAATGGTCACACCGCGTGCCGCCAAATCCTCCACCACCTGCGGATTGTGGATAATGGGACCCAACGTGCACACGCGCTGTCCTTCCTCCAACAGGCGATAGACTGTGCTGACCGCTTTATCCACGCCGAAACAAAATCCGGCGCTTTCGGCTAAACGCAGGGTGGTCATTCGGCATCCTCCTGTCCCGACAGTTCACGCACACGCTCACGCATCAGACGAGTGGCATACCTCAGTTCGGGCTTTTCACCATCCAGATGCAATTCTTCGGGGGTGATGAGATCCCCCACCGTGATGGTCACGCGGCGAAACGCCTTACTGCGACGGTCGATACCGCAGGGCAACACCGAAGCGCCCGTGCGTGCCGCAATGAGCGCGGCACCCGATTTAAATCGCATCAGTTTGCCGTCAAGCGAGCGCGTACCTTCGGGGAAAATGCCCATGATGTCTCCGTTTTGAATCGCCAACTCACCGGCATCCAGCGCTTTGGAATCCCCTTTTCCCCGTTCAACAGGAAACACGCCGAAAAAACGGCGCAAAAACCACCCTAACGGTTTGAAGCGGAAGAGTTCCGCTTTCGCCATAAAGGCGATACGGTGCGGTTGCGCCAGCAACAGCAACACGGGATCCCAGTTGGAAAGGTGGTTGCACACGAGGATCACTTTGCCGTCGGTCGGGATCTTCGCCTTCCCCACCACGGTGCATGGATGGGTAAGCAAAATGAAGGGACGTAAAATGGCTTTGATAATGCGGTCGGTCATGCGTGTGTCTCCTTCAACTTGGTTTCGATAACCTCGGCCATGTACGCGATGGATTCTTCCAACGTAAGCTTGGTGGTATCCACCGCTACCGCATCCTCTGCCTGACGCAAAGGTGCGATCGCACGGTGGGAATCGTCGTAGTCACGTTTTTTCATATCGGCAAGCACTTCGTCGAAGGTGACGTTCTGCCCTTTTTCCAGCAATTCCAATCGACGACGCTCGGCGCGCGCTTCGGCCGAAGCGGACAAAAAGATCTTCACGTCCGCGTTCGGCAACACCACTGTGCCGATGTCACGCCCGTCCATAATGACATTGTTTTTTGCCGCAATATCCTGTTGCAGATGGAACAAGAATTCACGCACGGGCGGCAATGCCGACACGGCCGATGCCGCCATGGACATTTCAGGGGTGCGAATACGGTCGCTCACGTCCTCCCCGTTCACAAACACGCGCTGTTGTCCGTCCACGTGGCGCAACGTCACCTCAATGTGCGGAAGCGAAGCCACCACCGCGGCCTCGTCGCGCCAATCTTCACCGCGTGCAGACACCGCGTAACCGACCGCGCGGTACAACGCACCCGTATCGACGTAAATGTATCCCATCGTTGCCGCCAACGCACGGGCAATGGTGGATTTTCCTGCACCGGCAGGACCGTCAATTGCAATGGCAATAGATTTCAT
This sequence comes from Acutalibacteraceae bacterium, assembly GCA_045654545.1. Classification (GTDB taxonomy): domain Bacteria; phylum Bacillota; class Clostridia; order Oscillospirales; family Acutalibacteraceae; genus SIG588. The sequence goes on along the minus strand of JAZONO010000127.1, from coordinate 4,689 downwards.
AACTAACACCCTATCCTTTGATTCCGCGTCCTGCCGCCGCACCGGTGGCAAACGCAATTTGTAAGTTAAACCCACCGGTATAGGCATCCACATCCAACACCTCACCGGCAAAATACAAGCCTTTCACCAATTTGGACGCCATGGTCTTGGCGTTCACTTCCTTCACCGACACGCCGCCAGCGGTGACAATGGCTTCCGACACGGGGCGGAAATCCGTCACGGTGACGGTCCAGTCTTTCAACACCGCACACAGACGGTGCCGTTCCTCACGGCTTACGGTGTGGCACTTGCGCGCAGGGTCCAGCGCGGCACGCGATGCCGCCGCCACCACCATACTGCGCGGCAACAACGACGGCAACATATTGCCCAGCGCACGGTTTTGCTCCGCCGCCAGTTCGCGCACCAGACGGGCATCCAACTGTTCCGCCGAAAGTGCCGGCTTCAAATCGATATGCAGGCGATACCGCCCCGGTGCCATATCCGTCATGTGTGCCGATGCACTGAGCACGGTGGGGCCGGATATACCGAAATGCGTGAACAGCATTTCGCCGAAATCGCGGTACAGCGTTTTGCCTTTGACGGTGTCCTCCACCGTCAGTCCTGCATTTTTCAGCGCCAACCCCTGCATATCGCCGCAATCCGCTTCGGCACAGCAGAGCGCCGAAAGCGAGGGGCGCGGCGACACCACCGTATGCCCTGCTTGCATCGCCAAGCGGTATCCGTCACCTGTTGACCCCGTCTGCGGATAGGATACACCGCCGGTACACACGACCACAGCATCGGCGTGCAACTCTCTGCCGTCCTCCAAACGGACACCAAAACATACCCCTTCTTCCAAAAGGAGGGACGTCACACGTCCTTGGATACGCAAGGGTTTCCCCTTGTCAGCAAACGCATTCAAAGCATCCACCACGTCCACCGCTTTGTCCGAAACGGGAAAAACGCGGTTTCCGCGCTCGATTTTCAACGGAACACCCAGCGATTCCACCAGCGCCATCACCTCTTGCGGAGGGAACGCGGCAAACGCGCTGTAAAGGAATTTGCCATTACGAAGCGTGTTTGCCACACACTCCTCCACCGTGCAGGCATTGGTGAGGTTGCACCGCCCTTTGCCGGTGATCATCACCTTGCGTGCCGGGCGCGGGTTGCGCTCCACCAGCATGACGTCGTGTCCGCTTTGCGCGGCAAAGCCGACCGCCATCAATCCGGCGGCGCCACCACCGATCACAAGAACCTTCATGACATATCTCCGTCCGTCGGCTCATCGCGGAACGGTTGATACACTTTATAAGTCTCCCACACGTCCTCCAGTTGCGAAAGCACCGCGCGGTTTTCATCGCGGCGTTTCAGCGAGACCGCCGCCAACAGTGCATTGATGATGCTCATAGGTGCCACCAGCGAATCCACGATGGTGGCCATATCGCTGTGAGCCAGCAAGCAATCATCCGCCAGTTGGGCAATGGGCGACACCGCGCTGTCGGTGATCGCCACCACGCGTGCCCCCCTTGTTTTGGCAAAATGCAAGGTTTTCGCCGCACGGGAGGAGTAGCGCGGAAAACTGATGCCGATCACCACGTCTTGCTTATCAATGTGGATAATCTGTTCCAAAATTTCCGCCTCACCACCGGGGGAAATCAGTTTCACATCAGGAATGAGGAAGTTGAGATAATAGGCAAGAAACCCTGCCAGCGCCTGGCAACTGCCGGCACCGAAAATGTACACGCGGCGCGCCGCCACGACCGCTTCCACCGTTTCACGGAACTGTACGTCCGAAAGTTCGGTCAAGGTTTTGCGGATGTTTTGAATGTCGCAAGACATCACCGTCTGCGCCACGTCGTCATCGCTCATGTGTTCGCGTGCCACGTCCACACGCTGCACCGACGTCAAGCGACTGCGTGTCAGTTTTTGCATGGCGCGTTGCAACGCCGGATAGCCGTCGAACCCCAGTTGCGTGGCAAAGCGCACCACGGTGGATTCACTCACACCCACCGTTTCCCCCAGACGAAACGCTGTCATAAACGCCGCAGTTTCATAGTGGTCGCGGATATACTCAGCAATGCGCCGTTGCCCTTTGGAAAACCGCGCGTGATGCTGTTCCATACATGTAATGAGATTGTCTTCCACAAATATCCCTCCTGATAGGGTTCTAGCTTATTCATTGTACCGCGAAACCGCAAAAAATGCAAGTCATTTTCCAAATCTTGCATTTTATTTATTTTTGCTTTCGCTTTGACAAATAAATACGAAACGTGTATAATAAATTCGTGCTTTGTAATCCCATCAAAAAGGAGTGTTTTCACGTGCATTATGACGTAGTAATTATCGGCGGCGGTATCGGCGGTTTGATGGCGGCATATCGTCTGCGCAAAAACTCTCCCGCATTAAAAATTGCCATTACCGAACGCGGCAACACGCTGGAAAAACGGCATTGCCCTGCCGGCGAGGAGAAAACCTGCGTGCACTGCAAAACCTGCAGTATCACCAGCGGTTTTGCCGGGGCCGGTGCGTTTTCGGACGGTAAGTTCAACCTCGGCACCGCTTACGGCGGCACGTTGGGGGAAGAGTTGGGGGATGCGAAAGCCACGCGGTATATCGATGAGGTGGACAAGATCCTGAACGAATACTGCACGTCGGGCATTCCGCAGGTGTACCGTTCCAACGAGGAACTGAAACTGAAATGCTTGCAAAACAACCTGCGCTTGCTGGATATGAACGTGAAGCATCTCGGCACCGACCACAACTACGTGACCATGCAGAACTTGATCCGTGCCATTGCCGAAAGCGGCACCGATCTGTTCACTTTCTATGACTGCTCTCACGTGGAAAAGAGCGAAAACGGATACCGTTTGTATTTTGGAAACGGCGAAATGCTGGAAGCGGCCGCTGTCATCATCGCCACGGGACGCGGCGGTGCGAACTTTGTGGCGGATTTCTGCCGTTCGTTTGAAGTGCCGATGAAATCCAACCACATCGATATCGGTGTGCGTGTGGAAATGAAGGATATTATCTGGAAGGAATTTTCGGATAAGATCTACGAGCCGAAGATTTTGTATAAAACCAAGACCTTCGAGGATCGTTGCCGTATGTTCTGCTTTAACAAAGGCGGTTTGGTGTCGGCGGAAAACAACCACGGAATCATCACCGCCAACGGGCATTCGTATGCCGAAGCGGAAAAGAAAACAGACAACTGCAACTTTGCCATTCTTTCCAGCATCCGTTTCACCGAACCCTTTAACCAGCCGACGGAATACGCCGAAAATATTTCGCGCCTCGCAAACATGATCGGCAACGGCAACGTGCTGGTGCAACGTTTCGGCGACTTGATCCGCGGACGTCGCACCAACGAGCACCGTTTGGCGCAAAACACCGTCACCCCCACCTTGCGTGCCACAGCAGGCGACATTTCGCTGGTGTTGCCGCACCGTATTCTCACCAACATCATCGAAACCATCTATGCGTTGGATCGTGTGGCGCCCGGCACGGCAAACGACGACACATTGCTGTACGGTTGCGAAAGCAAATATTACTCCATTCGCCCCGTGTTCAAGAACGACCGTTTCGAATTGGTGGACAACGTGTACATCATTGGTGACGGCAGCGGTATCTGCCGCGGTTTGTCACAATCGGGTGCCATGGGTATCTACGTGGCGGATTGCATCACCGGTTAACAGAGGAGAGGACAGGTGACACGCCTGTCCTCTCCTCTATTGCATATTTATGTATTTCTTATAGGTACCGTGTGAGAAAAACGCCAAAAATCCACTCGTATTTTGTTGACATTTGTCTGCGCTTGTGATAGGATAATGATATAAAATATCGCAGTGTTTTTTCGGGGAGCGTGAACGGCTATGAAGGCATTAGAAGAGAAAATCTTGCAAGAAGGCACCGTGTTGCCCGGCCATATTTTGAAGGTCGGCTCGTTCCTCAACCAACAGTTGGACGTGGCATTTTTGATGGAGATGGGCCAAGAGATTGCGCGCTTGTTCGGCGACAGCGGTGTCACCAAGGTGCTCACGATTGAAGCATCGGGCATTGCCATTGCCGTGGCGGCCGCCGCCGCGCTTGGGACACCTGCCGTGTTTGCGAAAAAGCACAAGACCGGCAATGTGTCGGGCGACGTGCTGACCACCACCGTCCACTCCTACACACACAACACCGATTACGAGATCATGGTGTCTCGCGAATACATCTCCCCCACCGACCGTGTGTTGTTGGTGGATGATTTCCTGGCTAACGGCAAGGCATTGTGTGGTCTTGCCGAGTTGGTCGCACAGGCCGGTGCTCAAACCGTAGGTGCCGCCGTGGCGATCGAAAAGGGATTCCAGCAGGGTGGCGACGCGTTGCGCGCCACGGGGATGCGTGTGGAATCGCTCGCCATTGTGGAAAGTATGAGTGATACATCGCTCACCTTCCGCGCACAATAACGTGGTATGTAAATGAAAATTTACATAAAAATTTTATTGGAGGGAAAACACATGAAAAAACTGCTCTGTTTGTTGCTGGCTGTTGTGATGCTCTTGTCCATGACGGCTTGCGGCGGCAAGAAGACGGACGACGGCGAAAAGCTGAAAGTCGGTTTCATCTTCTTGCATGACGAGAACTCCACCTATGACAAGAACTTCATCGACGCGGCAAAAGCGGCGTGCGAGAAGATGGGCGTCACGATGGTGCAGAAAACCCAGATCCCCG
>JAZONO010000126.1:0-18048 GCA_045654545.1 Acutalibacteraceae bacterium | reverse complement strand
AACCGCACTCACGAACGTGAGTGCGGTTTTGTTGTGTGTGGATTTTAGACGGAGAAGGGGAGACGGGACGTTCGCCTGCGGCGAAGTCCGTGCAACGTTTTTCTTGCCGTCTTAAACAGACGGCATTTGCTTCGCAAAACGAAAAAGTTGCTTTACCCCAAATTGGCAGTCGCATATTTACTGCACGCAAAACCTTGGCATTCCTTGCGGAATGCGGAGTTCATCGTGCTACATTTCAGACGAAGAAAAACGTTCGCTTTTTCTAATCCGTGTTTGTAATGCAATGCTTCTATGCCAATTGATTTTACACCCAAAGCCCAATTTATGAATCCGTTTGTTGATTTATTGTTCTCTTTGCAGTGTTAATGGAAGCGATTAACATAGCACGAAGACCTGTACAAACCGCGTCTAAATCTTTATATTGATTTTCTGTAATATAATCTGTTTTGTATAGCAATTCCAACCAATATCCGGTTTCGTTAGCTTCTTTAAGTGCTATTTGTAATTTTGCGATAAAATCCGCTTTTCCATGGGCATATTGTGCTTCGCGGATATTTGCTCCGATGCTTGTACCACTTCGGCCTATCTGATTGGAAATAATATGTTCTTTATTCTCTTTCAAAAATCTCACGAGATTTACAATAGAAACAGCAAAATCAATTGATTGTACGGATAATTTATCATTACGCATATCAAACACCGCCTTTAATGGTAAGTATATCATAAAATTCCGGGTGTTTCAATGAAAAATGAAGCATTGGCTCCGCCAATATGAAGCACTCGCTTGCGCTCGTATGAAGCGAAGCGCATTTTTGGTCTTAATGTGCCGAAGGCACGCTTCATAGCCAAAGGCGACTTCATTTTTCATCCACCGTTAGGTGCGCTTCATTCCGCCAAAACAAAAAGACAGGCTTTGCCTGTCTTTTTGTTTTGGCGGAGAAGGGGAGACTCGAACTCCCGCGCCGGTTACCCGACCTACGCCCTTAGCAGGGGCGCCTCGTCACCAACTTGAGTACTTCTCCGTATCGACAAGAACCGTGCTTGATGTGCAGGGTGCTTGGTATGCCATTGTAAGGAAAAAGTGGCGGAGAGGAAGGGATTCGAACCCTTGGCTCTTTCGAGTCACCGGTTTTCAAGACCGGCTCCTTAAACCGCTCGGACACCTCTCCGTGCATTTTCCAAGGGGGCTCTTCGCCGTCCGCGAATGATATAATAGCATTTTTCAAACCGAATGTCAACTGTTTTGTGGGAAAATTCCGAAAATTCTCGGCACATATTTGTACTCTTCAAAGCGTACAAATTACCGACGTATCTTTTTGAGAGGAAGGATGTGTTCCCGTTGGAATACAAGGATAATTTTCACGATATGATCGCGCGGTATAACCGCGAATTGCTGGATGCGTATCGGCGCCGCGCCGCAGAACCCGTGGAGCAGCCCGCTCCGCCCGAAACAGATGAGCCGCCGCAGGAAACGGTCGTGACAGCGGTGGAGACTGCCGCAATCCCACCCGAGATCGGTGTGTTGCAGGTGTGGGTGACCACCGCCTCGGCGGCACTGCCGCTGTCGGGCGCCCACGTGACGGTGAGCAATGCAGAAGGTCTGCAATACAGCGGTGAAACAGACGAGTCGGGACGTACCGAAGCCATTTCACTGTCGGCGGCCGGTGCACAAGGCTCGCTTTCGCCCACAGGGCAACCTGCCCCCTTCACGTTATACGATGTCACGGTGCACAAAGACGGGTTTTACCGTGTGGAAAACCGCGGCGTGCCGCTGTACGGTGGGGTGCGTGCGGTGCAACCCGTGCGGTTGATCCCCTTGCCCGAAGGCACGACGGAAGGCACGTTGATCTATCGCGACAGCGCACCCGTGGGATTGGAGGGGAGAGAATGATCGGTATTCCGTATATCCCCGAAACCTTTACGGTGCATTTGGGCGCGCCCGATACCCCTGCCGAAAACGTTACCGTCACGTTTCCCGACTACATCAAAAACGTGGCATCCAGCGAGATCTATCCCACCTGGCCCGAAAGCGCGATCCGCGCCAACATATATGCCCAAATTTCCTTTGCGCTCAACCGCTTTTATACCGAATGGTATCCCAGCCGCGGTTACAATTTTGATATTACCAACACGACGGCATTCGATCAGGCGTTTGTCAATAACCGCGTGATATACGACAATATCAGTAACATCGTGGATGAGATCTTCACCTCCTATATCCGTGAACAGGGGACGATACAACCGTTTTTTGCGCGGTATTGCAACGGCACGACAAGCACTTGCGACGGATTGAGCCAATGGGGCACCGTTCCGCTGGCGCAAGAAGGATTGTCGCCGTTTGAAATTCTCACCCGTTTTTACGGTGACGACATCGAACTGGTGGAAAATGCCCCCGTTATGGTGGGCACACCCAGTTATCCCGGTGTGCCGCTTGCGCTGGGCAGGACGGGCGAGGGGGTTCAACTGAAACAGATTCAGTTGAATCGCATTTCTCAAAACTATCCGGCGATCCCCAAGATCCCCGTCACCGACGGGCTGTTTGATATGGCAACCGAACGGGCGGTGCGTGCCTATCAAGAAGTGTTTCGTTTAACGGAAGATGGGGTGATCGGTCCTGCCACGTGGAACAGCATTTCGTATGTTTACGCGGCGGTGAAACGGTTGGCGGAACTGGATTCCGAGGGTATCACCCTTTCGGAATTGCCGCAACAACGCCCCCAGGTGCTGGGTCCGGGGGACAGCGGTGACGAGGTGCGCGTACTGCAATATTACCTCGCTGTGGTGGCGGAATTTTACAACGACGTGCCACCCATCGCTATCAACGGCACCTACGATGATGCCACGGAAAACGCGGTGCGTGCCTTTCAACGTATGGAAGGGTTGCCCGAAGACGGCTTGATGGGGCTTCAGACATGGAGTGCGCTGTATCGCGCGTATCGCGGCATTTCGGATACCGTCACGTTCCCGGGCGGTGCGCCGTTGCTCGGCACGTTTGTGTTGCGTCCCGGGGACACGGGGGATGAGGTGCGTCGCCTGCAAGAATACTTGCTCGCGCTGTCAGAGGTGTACACATCCATCCCTGCCGTCACGGTGGACGGTGTGTTTGGGCCCGCAACCGAAGCGGCGGTGCGTGCCTTTCAGCGGCAATTCGGGTTGAACGAGGATGGTGTGGTGGATGCGTTGACCTTTGTGCAACTGCTCACCGCGTATACCGACATCACCGAAGGTGCACGGCGCGCGGTGGGGCAAGAGCCGGGATACACATTGAGAGCGGCGGACGAAGAAGAACCGCTTTGAAGGAGGGATCGTATGCAAACCGAGCAAAACCAACCGACCGACGTGCGTGAGTTACAAACCTATCTGCGACGGCTGTCGGTCAATTATTCTCGTCTGCCGTTGTTGGCGTCAGACGGAATTTTCGGCACCGAAACACGGGAAGCGGTGGCTTCTTTTCAGGCGTTGTTCGGCCTGCCCGTCACGGGGGAAGCGGACGGCGACACATGGGTGGCGATTCGGGACGAATACCGTCGCCTGACCTATCCCGAAACACCGCCGCGAGGGTTGTTCCCGTTCAAAGCCGGCGAGCCGTTTTGGCAAACGGGGGACAGCGGCAACGCGGTGTTTTTATTGCAAGTGATCCTCAACACTTTGGCAGAGGGATATGCCAATCTCTCTGCCGTGACGGTGAACGGGGTGTTCGACAGCACCACCGTATCGGCTTTGCAACAACTGCAAAAGGTGTTCGGCATTGAACCGCACGGGCGGTTGGATCGCCGCACGTGGGACCGCGTGACGGCGTTGTATAACGAGTATGTTGGTCGTTAAAACGGTGCGCCGCACGGCGTTTTTGCAAAACGCGGCGGTGCTCACGGTGACCTCCTTGTTGCTTCGCACCGTCGGCATCTTTTTCCGTATGTATCTCTCCACCCGTATCGGGGCGGAGGGGATGGGGTTGTATCAACTGATCGTGTCGGTATACGTGCTGGCATCTGCTTTTGCGGCGGCAGGCATCTGCACCGCCGTGACCCGTATGGTGACGGATGCGCTGTGTCGCGGCGATCGTCGCACGGCACTTTCGGCGTTGCGCGTTGCCGTGTTGGTGAGTGCCGCGGTTGGCATCCTGTCGGGTGGTGTGTTGGCGGCGGCATCCACCCCCATCGGGCGGTATCTCATCGGGGACGTGCGTGCGGTAGCAGCGTTGCGCATCTTGACGGTCAGCCTGCCGTTTATGGGGGTCACGTCCTGTCTGAAAGGGTATTTTATGGCGCGGCGGCGTGTGAACGTCACCGCCCATGCGCAGTTATTGGAACAGGCGGTGCGCATTGCCGTGATCGCGCTGTTGTTAGAACGCGGATACGCCACGTCGATCGCGTCCGCTTGCGCCGTGGTGATGGTGGGGGATGTGATCGCAGAGATCACCTCCTGTGTGCATATGTTGTTTGCCTTTCGGCGCGATCGCCGTCACCTGCCGCCTGCCGCCGTTACAAAAACCGAACGCGTGATGCCGCAACTGATGGGGATCGCCCTGCCTATCACCGCCACGCGGTATCTCAACACCGCGTTGCACACGGTGGAGAATTTGTTGGTGCCTTCCCGTCTGGGGGTGTACGTCGGTTCACGGGCGGTTGCCCTTGCGCAGTTCGGTGCGCTCAAGGGCATGGCGATGCCGCTCATCTTTTTTCCGTCCTCGTTTTTATCCTCACTTGCCACCTTGCTGATTCCCGAAATCTCCGAAGCGGCCGCGCTGAACAAACAAGAGCGCGTGCGCGATGCGGTGGGGCGCACCTTACATCTCACCTTGACAGGCTCGATTATGGTGGGTGGCGTGTTCTTCCTTTACGCCATGCCGCTCGCACGGCTGTTTTATCACAGCGATGAAGTGGGATGCCTTCTGCGCGCCCTCGCGCCGATCATCCCTGCCATGTACGTGGAAAGCATGGTGGACGGAATCTTGAAAGGGCTCGGTCAGCAGGTGAGCACCCTGCGGTACAGCCTGATCGATTCCGCGTTGCGCTTGCTGTTGGTGGTGACGGTGGTACCGCGCACGGGCATGGCCGGATTTCTGTTTGTGATGACGGTGAGCAACGTGTTGGTCGCGGTACTGAATCTGCAACGGTTGCTCACGGTGACAGGAATGCGCTTTCGCTGGCGGCAATGGATCGTGGCACCGATGCTTGCGGTGACTCTGGCGGCGGTGGGAAGTTATATGCTAAAAGACAACGCGTGGTTTTCTGCACTGCCCGATGTGATCGCCACCGTGGTGGGTGCGTGTTTGCTGTGCGGACTGTTTTTGTTGTTGCTTCATGCGTTCGGTTGTGTATCGCGGAGAGATGTGAAGATATAAAAAAGAAAAAAGTACAGTCCCATAAATGAAACTGTACTTTTTTGGTGGACGTTAACGGACTTTCTTCTCACGAACGCAACAGTCCACCGGACTGTTGCTGCCAAGGCTTCGCGTCCGATAGACGCTCACCCTTGGAGTTCGTTTCAAGTCCGTTTATCAAGAAAAAAAGTACAGTCCCATAAATGGAACTGTACTTTTTTTGGTGGACGTTAACGGACTTGAACCGCTGACCCTTCGCACGTCAAGCGAATGCTCTACCAGCTGAGCTAAACGTCCATATTTGATTGGCGCGAGTGTTATTATATAAAAAGATTTGGGTTTTGTCAAGTGGGAATTGCAAATTTTTTTGAAATATGCTATGATACTCTAAAATAATGTAAATTAAAGGAGCTCTTCCCATGGATGAATTACTGTATTTGACCGATGACAGCGGCAACGAAGTTGCTTTTGAGGTGTTGGACGTTGTGGAATGGGGCGGCGATGAGTATGCCGTATTGTTCCCTGCCGAGGGTGGCGATGGCGCGGTACTGTTGCGCATCGTCCCTGCGGCGGCAGGGGAAGAGGAAACCTACGTCGGTGTAGACGACGACACCATGCAGGCGGTATTTCAAAAGTTTCGTGAATTACACAAAGAGGAACTGGGAGAGTGACGGCTGTGAAACACACAAAACTCTGTCCCAAATGCCGTTCGGGCAACATCGTACGGATGGATGGATACACCGGTCCGTACGGCACGGGGAACAACGTGATGACGGGAAACACCATCTTTTCCACCGTGAACGTCAATCGCTACGTGTGTTGCGATTGCGGTTTTACCGAAGAGTGGATTGATAAAGAGGACATCGAAAAAGTAGTGAACAGCAAGAAGGCCAAACGAGGATAGCTATGAACGCCCATCTTTTTGATTTTTTGAAATTGATATAAAAAAGAACGGTTGACATTACATCAACCGTTCTTTTTTCTTTAGTCCAGCCCGAGAAAGAATTCGTCATAAGAGCAGTCATAAATCTTGCGCAGTGTAACGATTACGCTGGCACGTATATTCAACTCACCTGCTTCATACTTTGCGTAAGTTGTTCTTCCGATGTCGCAACCGCGACGCTGTAATTCGACACACAACTTTTCTTGCGATATTTCTGCCGCATCGCGCAGACGTCTTAGATTGTCGCCCATATTCAAGTCGCGACGGATCTTTTGTTCCATAATACCACCCTTTTGACCAGTATTAGTTGCAACCAAGGACATTGTATGCTATACTGATGAAAAATATTGTCCGTGATACTGGTCAATTTGGAGGGGTTAATGTTGTCGTGTACCTTTTTTGGACATAGGGATGCACCAAATACAATAGAGCCGATCTTGCGATCGGCTCTGGTAAGATTGATTGAAAACGAAAGTGTGGAGAACTTTTATATTGGAAATCAAGGTGGGTTTGACCGCTTGGTAATTAACGTGCTCGAAAAACTGAAAGATGTATATCCTCACATAAAATATACTGTTGTTTTGGCTTATATGCCGCAGAAGAATGTGGCTGAAAAAGAGGAACTCCCAACGATATTGGCGGATGGATGCGAGCTGGTGCCTCCCAAGTTTGCAATAGACAGACGCAATCGTTGGATGTTACAGAAAAGCGCTTATGTTGTGACATACGTTACGCATATAACGGGTGGAGCGGCAAAGTTTAAGGGTATGGCAGTAAGAATGGGGAAAACGGTTATTGAACTCTCCGCTTGATTTCACAATAAAAAAGAACGGTTGACTTAAGTCAACCGTTCTTTTCCTTTACATCTCACGCAACATGGTGAGCAGGATGGCGGACACAAGGTCGGCCGCCTGCTGTTCAAAATCCTCAAAACTGGCGGCGGCACTGCCGTCTGCCAAATCCGAGATCGCACGGATGATGGCGCAGGGCACGCCGTTCAGCGCGGTCACCTGTGCCACAGCGGCACCTTCCATTTCGGCCGCCGCTGCGTTGAAGCGTTGTACCAACGTTTGCTTCAACGCGGCATCACTCACGAACACATCGCCCGAAGCCACCACACCGCCCAGACAGCGGAAAGACAATCCCTGTTCCGTTTTCACCGTTTCGGCGGCGTGAATAAACCGTTCTTCAAGCGAAGGATCGGTCTGCCAAAAACTCGGCAGGCGGTCGTCGCCGCCCAACGCCGGCATATACCCGTTCACGTGACCGAACGCAGTGAGATCAAAGTCGTGTTGCACGGCGGCATCCGCCACCACCAAGTCGCCCACCGAAAGGGCGGAGTGCAATCCGCCGGCGATGCCCGTGTTCACAATGGCATCCACCGCAAAGCGATCAATCAAGATCTGCGCGCACAGCGCCGCGCACACCTTGCCGATGCCGCTTTTCACCACCACGACGTCTTGGTCGCCGATCCTGCCCCACACAAAGGTGCAGGCGGCCACCTCTTCACGCCCTTGCTCTTCCATGGAGGCAATCAGCGTGGCGACTTCGGAATCCATCGCTCCGATAATACCGAATTTCATACGTTCGCATCCTTTCTCAACGCCGACAGATCGGCGCCCGTTTCTCGTCCAATCGCAAAAAGCGGTTGATCTCTGCGATCTCGGCGGTTTGCTCTTTCAAAAACGCCAACCCTTCGGGTGTGCTTGCCACGCGGCGTCCCACCGCCCGAACCGCGCGCACAAAACGGCGGTCGAGCCGCACATTGTCCTGCAACTTTGTGAGCGGACACAACCGATACGCTCGGGGATCGTACACCGCACGGACGCGTCCATCCTCCGTTATAATGGGGAAGAGGGGGAAGATGCGGCAGGAAAGCGGACGGCGTGCACGATCGCATCTGCCGTCACACACAAACAGTTCGCGTCCGTTTTCACGCGTAACGTGTTCCTCATAGCCCATCCACGCGGCTTCGCCCGGGAACAAGAGCATCCCGTCGTCGGCACCGCCTTCACAACACGCCGCACCGCACACCTCGCCGCAATCGGCGGTGAGCGGCGTCAGATCGCCCAAGAGGGCATATACCACGTCGTAGTTTACCATTCTTTCACGTCAATGGACAGGATGGTCACAGGGGTGAGCGGCTTGTCGCGGCGATCGGTTTCCACTGCGGCAATGGCATCCACCACGTCCATGCCGTCAAACACCTGACCAAACACGGTGTGACGGAAATCCAAGTGCGGCGTGCCGCCGACCTTCACATAGTTGTCGGTCACTTCGGTCGGGAAACCGCCGTCCACCAGTTCACGCATCTGCGAAACCAAACGCTCGTCCACCTCGTCGCATTGCACGATGAAGAACTGACTGCCGTTGGTGCCGGGACCGGCGTTTGCCATCGAAAGGGCACCGCGGTAATTGCGCAGCTGAAGATCAAACTCATCCTTAAACGGAGCGCCCCAAATGCTTTCGCCACCGCAACCGGTGCCGTCGGGATCGCCGCCTTGGATCATAAAGTCACGAATCACGCGGTGAAAGGTCACCCCGTTGTAATAGCCGTTTTTGGCGTGGGTGGTAAAGTTCTCCACCGTTTTCGGGGTTTTGTCGGGGAACAGGCGGATGGAAATATCCCCCATCGAGGTGTGCATCACGGCAACGGTATCGCCGCTTTGCGGCAGATCTAACTGACTCATGGTAATTCTCCTTTTTTAATATGCCTTGCCCCACAGCACCATGTGCTGTGCCGGCTTGCCGCAGCAAACGCAACGGTCGGACAGGTTCTCCTGCGCGAAGGGGATGCAGCGCGAACCCACACCCGTGGTTTCCTTCACCTTATCCTCGCACGCTTCGTCGCCGCACCACATCGCCTTCACAAAGCCGTCGCCGTTTTCCTGCAACTTCGCCGTGATCTCCTCCATCGAGGTGCAGGCAAAGGTGCGGCGCTCACGGTTTTCGAGCGCTTTGTTATACAGCGCATCGTGCACGTCTTTAAGCATCTGCGGCACCACGGTTTCAAGATCTTCCAGTTTCACAACCACCTTTTCGCGGTTGTCACGGCGCACCAACACGCACTGACCGGCCTCGATATCCTTCGGGCCGATCTCCAAACGCAGCGGCACGCCCTTCATCTCATATTCCGCAAACTTCCAGCCGGCGGAGTTGTCCGAATCGTCCATCTTCACACGGGCCACGGCCGACAAACGGTCACGCAATTCGGCGGCTTTTTCCAACACACCGGGTTTGTGCTGTGCAATGGGCAGGATGACCAACTGCACGGGCGCCACGGCAGGGGGCAACACCAAGCCGTTGTCGTCACCGTGGGTCATGATGATCGCACCGATCAGACGGGTGGTGACACCCCACGAAGTCTGGTGCGGATTCTGCTGGGTGTTGTTCTTATCCGTGAAGTGAATGTCAAACGCCTTGGCAAAGCCGTCACCGAAATAGTGGGACGTACCTGCCTGCAACGCCTTGCCGTCGTGCATCAACGCTTCGATGGCATAGGTGGACACCGCACCGGCGAACTTGTCGCTTTCGGTCTTTTTGCCCTTCACCACCGGCATCGCCAGATAGTTTTCACAGAAATCGGCATACACATTCAACATCTGCTCGGTTTCTGCCACCGCTTCCTCCGCCGTGGCGTGAATGGTGTGACCCTCTTGCCACAAAAATTCGCGCGAACGCAGGAAGGGACGGGTGGTTTTTTCCCAACGCACTACGCTGACCCATTGGTTATAGAGTTTCGGCAGATCGCGCCAGGAATGCACAATATTGGCGTAATGCTCGCAGAACAGCGTTTCGGAGGTGGGGCGCACACACAGCCGCTCCTCCAACGGATCGCTGCCGCCGTGGGTGACCCACGCCACTTCGGGCGCAAAGCCTTCCACGTGATCCTTTTCCTTTTGCAACAGGCTTTCGGGAATGAACATCGGCATACACACGTTTTCGTGTCCCGTTGCTTTGAACATACCGTCCAGAATGCGCTGCATATGTTCCCAAATAGCATAGCCGTACGGGCGAATGACCATACACCCCTTCACGCTGGTGTATTCGATCAATTCTGCCTTTTTCACCACGTCGGTGTACCACTGGGCAAAATCCTCTTCCATCGAGGTGATGGCTTCCACCATTTTCTTGTTATCTGCTGCCATAATCTTGAACCGTCCTTTTTGCATAAAAATATATACACCATTTATTATACTAAACTTTTTTTGCATTTTCAACCATGAATTTCACGAAAAAGCAAAGATATTGGCACAAAGCATGGAGTATAGTATGATAAAAACGCAGGTGAGGGGTGTGTTGAAACGAATTTGGCGGTACGTAGACCGCTTTTTGGTGATGTGGTTGTGTCACGTCATTGTGGCACAAGTGCTGTATTGGCAACCCAGCCGCACCCCGATGGGGGACAGCCTGTTTGCCGATGCCGTGATGGGCACGGCGTTTTTGAATGCATTGGAACGCGATTGCGTGGAACGGTAAAAAAGAACTGTCTGACGTATCAGACAGTTCTTTTTATATCTTTTGCACACAATTTGCGGATGGCATCGGCAGGGATGACGGTTGCCGAGATGGCGAGCACGCGCAACAGTTCAATCACGGTGAGCGGTGCGGTGCGAAACAGACTGCCGCCGAAATACAAAAGAAACAGTTGCACCACCGCCACCGCCGACATGATCCCCAAAAACAAGGGGTTTTGCCGCAGGTTGGCAAACGGGTTGGCACGGGCGGTGCGTGCATTGAAGCTGTTGCAGATACCGCTGAAAATGAACAGCGCAAAAAACGCACTCATACGAAAGAGTGGGTCAATGTCGTATCGGAACAAGCCCTTAACGGGTTCCCATTTCAAAAACAAAATGCACAAAAGAAGGGTGTATCCGCCGCCAAACAGAATTTGCCGCACCATATCGCCGTTCAACACAGGCTCGGTGCGCGGTTTGGGTGCTTCCTCCATATATTCGGCAAGCGGCGCCTCCCCGGCAAACGCCAACCCGGCCAAGGTGTCCATGATCAAATTGATCCACAGCATTTGGATCACCGTCACGGGGGTTTCAATGCCGATGAACGGACCAATCACCGAAATGCCTGCCGCGCACAGGTTCATCGTCAACTGAAACACAATGAATTTGCGAATGCTTTTGAAGATGGTGCGTCCATATAACACCGCGCGGACAATGGAGGCAAAGTTGTTGTCTAAAATCACCACGTCACCGGCTTCTTTGGCCACTTCGGTGCCGCCGCCCATGGCAAATCCCACGTCCGCTTGTTTCAAAGCAGGAGCATCGTTCACACCGTCACCCGTCATGCCCACCACCAGACCTTGGTTGCGTGCGGCGCGGATCAAGCGGCTTTTATCCGCAGGCAACGCACGGGCCACCACACGCAACTGCGGTAACCGACGGGTAAGCGCGGTGTCATCGAGCGCCGCCAGTTCGTCGCCCGTGATGACACTAAGGGATTCCTCGGGATCGTATGCGGTCAAAATGCCGCATTCCCGCGCAATCGCTACCGCGGTGTCGCGGTTGTCACCCGTGATCATCACGGTTTGCACACCGGCTGAACGCACCTGTCGCACGGCGGTGGGCACGGTCGCGCGCACGCCGTCTGCTATTACCGCCAAACCGATCAAGGTGAGGTTGGAAAAATCGTTGTTTTCTGTGAGCGGTGCCGCGGTTTCGCACAGTGCCAACACGCGCATCCCGGCCGCCGTGAGGGATTGCAGACGATGTGCGAGTGCGGTGTGCGCTGTCAGCGGATAGATCTGTCCGTCGGCGGCATAATAGGAAACGCAAGCGTGGAGCAGTTTTTCGGGTGCCCCTTTCACGAAGGTGATCGCAGGGTCATCCACGTGCACGGCGGCATATTTTCGGGCGCTGTCAAAGGGCACGCGTGCACTCACGTGTGGCAGGGTTTTCACGGGTAACACCCATTCGGTCAGCGCACGGTCGGTGGCATTGCCGCCCACGGCACGCCGCCCCGACACCGCACTTTCGCTGTTTGCCACACACGAAAACGCCACGCGATCCCACAATGTCAAACGGCGCAGGGTGTCTTTGTCGTATTCCTCACCGTTGCCGCACAGGAAACGGGTAACCGACAGTCGCCCTTCGGTGAGAGTTCCCGTTTTATCGGTAAACAGTATGTTCAAACTTCCGGCGGTTTCGATCCCCACGGGACGGCGCACCAACACGTGATCTTTCAGCATGCGGCGTATGTTGGCGGAAAGCACCACCGTAATCATCATCGGCAACCCCTCGGGCACGGCGACCACCACAATGGAAACGGCAAGGGTCAAGGCGTGCAACATACTTTCGGTCACCGAAGCGAGCGACCACGCAAAACCGCCTTTCAGAAAAAACGTGTGGCACAGATCCGCCACCGCCACCAACACGGCGGCGATGTATCCCAAACGGCTGATGACACGGGCAAGCCCACTCAACCGCGTTTTCAGCGGACTTTCGGGTGCGGCTTCGTGCAGTTCGCCTGCCACTTGACCATACAGCGTGCGGCTTCCCACACGGGTGACGGTGAGCACCCCGTTGCCGCCGCACACCACACTGCCGCGAAACAGGTCACCCACCGCGGTCAAATCACCGCCAAAGCGGTCGGCAGCACGTTTTGTGACCTCACGGCTTTCGCCATTCAAGGCGGCTTGATCCACCGTGAGTGACCCTTCCGAAAGAAATCCGTCGGCAGGCACGCGTTCGCCCGTCTGCAGCAGCACGGCATCGCCCACCACCAGTTCGCCGATCGGCACGGTGGTGGCTTGCCCGTCACGCATCACACGGCAGGTAATGCGCGCACTCTCTTGTTGCAGCTGCGCAAAGGCGGATTCACTGCCGTATTCCGACAAAGCAGACACAAAGGTGGACAGAAAAATAGCCACGGCAATGCCCACCGATTCATACCAATCGAATCGGTGAAAAAAGAACAGCAGATTGATCGCCAATGCCGTCACCAATACTTTGATGATCGGATCACCGAATCCGCTTATAAATTGTTTGAAAAAACTGTTTTGACGTCGACCCGTCAATTCGTTGTTGCCGTGTTTTTGACGGGCGGCGATCACCTCAACCGACGTGAGCCCACAGTTTATCACACGCATCACCCTTTCAACCGTAGGTTAAACCGACAGACCCGAACCCGCCTCATAGTGGGATATTTCGGTGCATTTTGCCCCGTTCGTTCTCGTAAGTTTGTGGATTGCCGAGCATTTTAACACCGACAGGGCGGAAATCCGCCTTCCCAAAACGGAGTTCGGATTTGTCGGTTTAACCTATGTATATGCCGCGTGTTGCGCGATATACCGCTGGCAACTTTTGCAACAAGGGATATTTGCCGCGCGGTGATATACAATAAGGCGTGGAAATGAAAGGGGTGGCAAAGCCTTGAAGAAATACAAAAAATACGGTTGGCTTTTGGGAATAACGGCGTTGCTTGTGGCGGCGTTTGTATGGGGCGGACAGGTGCTCGGCGCACAAACGGTGACGGTCACGGTGCGACAGTTGGAACTGCAAACGGTGGAGCAAACGGTGGTGTGCAGCGGTAAATTGGAAAAGGCGGGGAAGGAAGCACAAGCGGTTTCCACCGGCATCTCGGTGCAGGTGCGCATTGCGGTGCCGGAAAACCGTTTAAAAGCGGTGAAGGTAGGGCAACGTGTCACGGTCAGCGGCACGGCATTTAACGCCAAACGGTACAGCGGCACCTTGATTTCGCTGGGCGATACCGCCTACACCACCGTTGCCGGCACAACCGTGTTGGACGGCGTGGTGGTGCTGGATGCCACGGATACCTCACTCAAATGCGGTCTCACGGCCAAGGTGGGCATCTGCGTGAACGAAAGCGAAGGGTTGTTGTTACCCTACAGCAGTCTGGCCGCCGCCGAGGATGGAACGGAATTTGTGTATGTGGTGGAAAACGGACGGGCACAGCGCCGCGACGTGACGGTGAGTGAAGAGTTGGCAGACGGCGTGTTGGTCACGGCAGGCGTTACGGCAGGGGAGACGCTCGTTTTGCGTGCCGAGGAGGTGCCGCAAGACGGTGTCCGTGTTGCGGAGGCATGGGAATGAAAGAGATTCTGTCTGCCGCCTGCCGCCACATGACACGGCGCAAAACACGCACGGCGCTGACGGTGGGGAGCATTGCGGTGGGGGTGCTGATGGTGGCACTGGTGGGCATTATCGGGCAAGCAGGCACCCAAACCGTGGGAAATGAACTGCAAAGCATGGGATTGCAAGGGGTGTCGGTTTCGGCATCATCTGCCGTCACCTCCATGCGGTTGGATGAACTGGAGACCGTGCGCCAAGTCGAAGGGGTGGCGCACGCCATGCCGCTCGCGGTTGCAGGGGGCAAGGGACTGCTGGGTCAACATTCCTTCACGGCATATATCGGCGGTATCGATGCCGGGGCAGATCAGGTCATCGCGCTGGAAGTGGCACACGGGCGGTTACTGCGTGAAAGCGACGTGCGTGCGGCCGCGCAGGTGTGCGTGGTGGACGAAGCGGTGGCAAAGGATGCCTACGGACGCACCAACGTGTTGGGAAAAACACTCACCGTAACGGTGGAAGGTGTTGCTGCCGAACTGACCGTCGTGGGGGTGGCAAAAGCAGGCAGCAGTTTGTTGCAAAGTGTCAGCGGTATGCTGTCGGGTCTTGTGTATATGCCGTACACCACCTTGCAGACCCTCACGGGGAAAGATACCTTCGATCAAATTGCCGTGAAGGTGGCGAACGAAGCGGACACCGACCGTGTGCGTGAACGGGTGCAAACCGCTTTGGAACGGCAAAGCGGTACCAAAGGCGGCTACGCGGCGGAAAATTTAGCGGCACAGCGCAACCGTTTGTCCCGTTTGATGGATATTGTCCGCCTTGTGCTCACCGCGGTTTCGGCGGTGTCGCTTGTGGTGGCAGGCATGGGGATGCTCACCTCCATGCTCACCGCCGTGAATGAACGGGTGCGCGAAATCGGTATCAAACAAGCACTCGGTGCAGGGGGACGGCGCATTATGCTCGAGTTTTTGAGTGAATCGTTGTTGCTCGCGGCCCTCGGTGGCGGCATCGGCGTGGGCGGCGGTCTGCTCACGGGATGGCTGGGGTTGCACCTGTTTGGTATGCAAGCACCGTTGCCGTGGGGATACCTGCTCCTTGTGTGGACGGTGGCGGTGGTGCTCGGCGGTGTGTTCGGGTGGTATCCTGCCAAAAAAGCGGCATCCATGCACCCGGTGGATGCCTTGCGCCACGAATAAATTTTTCTTGCATTTTCTGAGAAAGCATACTATACTGGAATTACCAAATATTAGGAGGTTACCGTCATGAAGGAATTGAAAGGATCCCGTACCGAAGCCAATTTGATGACCGCGTTTGCCGGCGAGTCGCAGGCACGCAATAAGTACACCTATTATGCATCCAAAGCCAAGAAAGAGGGCTATAATCAGATCGCCGCGCTGTTCCTCGAAACGGCAGATAACGAAAAGGAACATGCCAAGCTGTGGTTCAAGCTGTTGCACGGCGGCATTGCCGATACCGCGACCAACCTGAAGGATGCCGCGGCAGGCGAAAACTACGAGTGGACGGATATGTATGCCACCTTTGCGAAAGAAGCGCGTGAAGAGGGCTTTGATCACATTGCGGACCTGTTTGAAGGGGTTGCCAAGATTGAAAAAGAGCACGAAGAGCGCTATTTGAAACTGCTCGACAACGTGGAAAACAAAGCGGTGTTTGAAAAGGCCGGTATTGTGGTGTGGAAGTGCGCCAACTGCGGACACATCCACGTGGGCGAAGCCGCGCCCGACGTGTGCCCCGTGTGCGCGCATCCGCAAGCGTATTTCGAAATGCGTGCAGAGAACTATTAAGAGGTGCCGAGCATGCGCATTCTGTTTCAGGGAGACAGCATCACCGATGCCGGTCGTGATTACAACGATCCGCACAATCTCGGCAACGGCTATCCGAAATACGCTGCCGAAATTTTGAAGGAATGGTTTCCGGAAAAGGAACTGGAATTCATTGATCTCGGCATCAGCGGTCACCGCACCTGCGATCTGCTGGCGCGGTGGGAACGCGATTGCATCGAGCAAAAGCCCGACGTGGTGTCCATCCTCATCGGCATCAACGATACCTGGCGGCGCTATGATTCCAATCTGCCGATGAGCACCGAGGAGTTTGAGGAGAACTACCGTCAACTGCTCGTCGCCATTCGCGAAAAGACGGCGGCGAAGATCTTGATGCTGGAGCCGTTCTTGTTGCCGAGCGATCCGTCGAAGGACCGCTTCCGCGAAGATCTCGACCCGAAGATTCAAGCCGTGCGCCGCTTGGCACGCGAGTTTGCGGACGTGTTCGTGCCGCTGGACGGCATGCTGGCGGCAGCACTCGTGGGACAAGAGCCGAATGCCTATTCGGCCGACGGCGTGCATCCCAACGCCGAAGGTGCGCAGTTGATCGGTGAATGGTATGCCGATGCCCTCGCACCGTACATACTGTAATTCCCAATACGCCAAGGAAAAAGGTTTTCGACGGTTTTCTAAAAATCGGGAGAAATACTTTCACGTCACGGTGGAACAGTAATACTGTTCCGCCGTGATTTTTTTGCGGCGCGAACGGGAGGTGAGCTGAAATGAAACGTTTTTTTCGTCGACTTTGTTTGGTGTTGACTCCACTTTGTCTGGCGGTGCAGGTGGCGGTTGGCGTGTGTGCCTCTGCCGTTCCGTCCTCTTATGTGGTGGCGGAGGGCGGTGCGCTGGAACTGCCCCTGCCGCTCACGGCGAGCGGTGGCAACGAGGGAGAAACTTCGGTACGATTGCTTGGCGTGTTTCCCGTCAAATCGGTCTCGGTGCGCCAAGCCGCCGATATGCAGGTGGTGCTGGGGGGCGAGGTGTTTGGCATGAAGATGTATACCGATGGGGTGCTGGTGGTGGGCATGACCGCCGTGGACACCCAAAACGGCAACCGCAACCCTGCCAAAGAAGCCGGCATTTGCAAAGGGGATCTGATACAGAGTATAAACGGTGTGAACGTCACCACCAAAGGACAGGTGGCAAAACTGATCGAGCAATCCGGCGGCACACCGCTCACTGTCACCGTGAAGCGTGACGGCGTGATCTTTCCCGTGCAGTTTTCACCTGCCTATTCGGTGAGTGAGGGGTGTTACAAAGCAGGCTTGTGGGTGCGCGACAGCACCGCAGGGCTCGGCACCATGACCTTCTATCATCCGGCGAGCGGTGTGTTTGCAGGGTTGGGGCACCCTGTGTGTGACGTGGATACGGGCGCCATTCTTCCCATTTCGGAAGGTGAAGCCGTCCCTGCCGACGTGTACAGCGTGAATCGCAGTGTGGCAGGAAGTGCCGGTTCGCTGTGCGGCGGCTTTGCAGGACGTGCGTTTGGTGAACTGTGCCAAAACGGGGCAAACGGCGTGTACGGCACGGCGTCGCAATGGCGCGGCGACGGTGAGATGATCGCCGTTGCCACACGGCAAGAGGTGAAAACGGGGGTGGCGCAGATCCGTTGCACCGTGGCAGGCAGTACACCGCAGTGGTATGACGTGAAGATCACCAAAGTGCGCTTGACGGGCGACCGTGAGGATATGCACGTGGAAGTGACCGATCCCGACCTACTTGCCGCCACAGGCGGCATCGTGCAGGGGATGTCGGGCAGCCCCATAATTCAAAACGGGCGGCTCGTCGGCGCTGTCACGCACGTCCTCGTGGACGACCCCACCCGCGGCTATGGTATTTTTGCCGAGAATATGCTGGAAACGGCACAGGGTGTGGCAAGTGATACCTCGGCATCACGGG
>JAZONO010000125.1:0-8665 GCA_045654545.1 Acutalibacteraceae bacterium | reverse complement strand
GCTCCCCTGACAAGGGGAGCCAAGGGGTCACATCCGCTTTCCAAGTGGCATCAATATTCACAAAACAAACAGAGAGGATGTATCTTCGACGATGCATCCTCTCCAATTTTATCCCTATGACCACCCACCATACGGTGGGTGCTTTTCGCTGTTTAATCATACTTTATCCCTTCTTTCCTATTGACACGCGGCTGTGTTTCTGGTAATATAAGACCAAATATAACCGCTGAGAGGGGTATCAATATGTCTCGTTATGTCATTACCGATTACGGTGTCGCAAGCGATTGCCGTGACCTGCAAACCGAAAAAATCCAGGCCGTTTTTGACCTTTGCAAAGAAAACGGCGGCACGGTGGTCATCCCGAAAGGCACGTTCTACACCGCCGCCTTGTACATGCATTCCAACACAACTTTGTATCTGGAAACCGGGTCGCGCCTGGTCGGCAGCGACAACTGCGACGATTACGCACTCTTCCCCATTCCCGAACACGTTGAGATGCGCTCGGATATGGAACTCATCACACAATATTACGGTCAGCCGTGGGAAACCTATCGCCGCGCAATCATCACCTCCTACGGTGAGAAAAACGTGTCCATCATCGGTGAGTGGGATTCGATCATCGACGGTCAAAACTGCTACGATCCCGACGGTGAGGAAGGATATCGCGGACCGCACGCCATCTTCTTCAGTTGTTGCGAAAACGTATTGTTCGAAGGATACACCGCCCAGCACAGCGGCAACTTCCTGCACGAGGCGAACAACTGTCGTAACCTCACCATGCGCCGTGTAACTTGCCTTGGCGGTTCGGACGGTATTCATCTGCACTGCACCGAAGATGCTTTGATCGAAGACTGTCTGTTCCGCACGGGTGACGATTGCATCGCCGGCATCAATGTGAAGAATCTGCTGGTAAGACGGTGTGTGCTCAACACCTCTTGCAGTATGTTCCGTATCGGCGGTGTCAATGTCCACGTGGAAGATATGTACGCCTACGGTCCCGGCTACTATCCGCACAGAAAAACCGTTGTTAAGGGCAAAAACGACGAGTTGCCGCGCACCGAAGGTCGTCACAACATGATCCATTTGGTGGAGTATTTCGGAAGTACCAATTTCCCCTACGAGGCATCGGATCTGCATTTCAAGAACTGCGTGATCGAAAGTGCGGAACGCATTTTGTACTATACCGCCGACATCGGTCCGTTGCAGAGCGGCACGCATTTGAAGGAATTCACCTTTGAAAACGTGAAATTCACCGATTTGAAAGACACCTCCATTTTGGTGGGGTGCAAGGATGATCCGTTGACCATCCGTATGAAGAACGTGACTGCTGAATTCGTGGAGGAGGCCCCCGTGAAGGTGCCCTTCGTGCTGAACGAAAAAACCTACACCACCATCATTGAAGAATAAAGAGCAACAAAAGAACCGCTGTGAGGTTTTGGACTGTATCCCGAAAAACGGACATTGAATAAAAGGACCCCCTGTTGTAGAATTAGAAACTACGACAGGGGGTTTCGTTATGTCAAGAAGTTATGTAAAACGGACTGGTTAGCAGAAGAAGTGTTCCGGCGTAAAGCAGCCGGAGAAACCCATCGAGAGATAGGGGAACACTTTGCATTAACCAAAGAACAAGTGAAACAATTCGCCACTCGACAAAGGCGGAAACAACGACTAATAGAACGTGGATATATGCAACGTCCAAAGGTACTTACTTTCCACCTGTCAACAAAAAAACAAGTTTACACAAGCGAAAAGCATTTTTCGCTTATTGGGGCGCAATTTTGCACGACGATTTTCTTGACTTTTTGACACAATGTTAGTATACTGTTAAATGTAGGAAATTGGCTTTTTTCTATCAGTCTCTTTGAAAGACAGTATGGGAGGGTATTATGACAAGCACAGATATTGTAACCATGCTTGCCGGTTTGGCGGGAGGTTTGGCGTTCTTCCTTTACGGCATGAACGTGATGTCCGCCGGTCTGGAAAAGATGGCCGGCGGCAAACTGGAAACCATGATGAAAAAGGTGACGTCGAACTATTGGCTCAGCCTCGTGCTCGGTGCAGGCATCACCATTGCCGTGCAATCCTCTTCGGCGGTGACGGTCATGCTGGTGGGTCTCGTCAACTCCGGTATCATGGAGTTTGGCAGTACCTTCGGTCTCATTATGGGTTCCAACGTGGGCACCACCCTCACCTCCTGGCTGCTCAGTTTGGCCGGTGTGGACAGCAGCAGTAACCCCTTCCTTTTGTTACTTAAACCTATCGTGTTCGCCCCCTTCCTGGCTTTGATCGGTGCGGCGTTGCGCATGTTCTCCAAAAAAGAAAAGCATCACGATATCGGTGCGATCCTCATCGGTTTCACCATTTTGATCGTCGGTATGGATCTGATGAGCGATGCCGTGGGCATTGTGGAGGAAAAGGGCGGCTTGGAAGTCTTCCTCACCATGTTCAGCAATCCGATCATTACGTTGCTCATCTCCACCCTCTTCACGGGTATCATTCAATCCTCTGCCGCCACGGTAGGTATTGTGCAGGCGTTGGCGCTCAGTGGTGCTATCACGTATGAAATGGCGATTCCGCTGGTGCTGGGCGCCAACATCGGCACCTGTGTCACGGCACTGATCGCCACCCTCGGCACCGAAAAGAATGCCAAACGTGTGGCCGCCATTCACATGAGCGTGAACGTGATCGGCACCCTCCTGTTCATGATCGGTTTGATCGTTGTGAACATTGCTGTCCCCTCCCTCTCCGACACCAAAGCAACCATGTTCTCGGTGGCTTTGATCCACACTATTTTCAATATGAGCATTGCCTTGGTGCTCAGCCCCTTCAAAAAGCCGATCGTCCGCTTGGCGGAACTGGTGGTGCCGGACAAAAGCGGTGCCAAAGCGCACACGGTGTTTTTGGACGAACGCTTGCTTGCCACCCCCACGCTGGCGGTTTCGGAATGCAAACGCTTGGCGGTGGAAATGGGCGAACTGACACGCGAATCCATTTTTGCGGCCATCGAGCTGGTGGCACGTTATGACGCCGAAAAGGCGGCGCATGTGCGCGAGTTGGAAGGGCAGATCGACCGCTATGAGGATAAACTCGGCACCTATTTGGTCAAGTTGTCCGGTGTGGATCTGACCGATGCGGACAGCCACGAAGTGGGACGTCTTCTCCACTCCATCGGCGACTTTGAGCGTATTTCCGACCACGCGGTGAACATTGTGGACACCGCCGAAGAGATTTATGAAAAGAAGATCGCCTTCTCGGCCGAGGCGCGCAGTGAACTCAGCCGCATGACCGCCGCGATTGTGGAGATCATGGATTTTACTGCCGATGCATTTGCCAACAACGATACCGACGTGGCCGCCAAGGTGGAACCGATCGAGCAGGTGATCGACGTGATGAAATCCACCTTCAAGGAACGCCACGTGGCTCGTCTGCAAGAAGGTCTTTGCACCATCGAGCTCGGCTTTGTGTTTAACGACCTGATCACCAACTACGAGCGTGTGTCCGACCACTGCTCCAACATTGCCGTTTCCACCATTCAGCGTAACACGGCAAAACAGGATGCGCACAAGTATCTGCGCAGTATCAAGAAGGACGAAAACGGTGCCTACTCGGTGCTGTACAAAGAGTTCGAAAAGAAATATCTGGCAGACATTTGACGACAGATATCCAAAACGGGAGTGTTCTTCGGGACACTCCCGTTGTTTATTAAAATTTTACTGGACAGTTACCGTGTTTTCATTTATAATGGAAAACGAAAGGTTGTAACGATATACCGCTGAATGATTTTTCTCATGAGAATTTTCTAAACACGCCGGATACCCGTTTTGAGGCGTTTGCCACCGAAGCGGTACGGCTTGCGCGCACTCGACCGTGTAATTAATTTGTAAGGAGATGCAGGTATGGCAAGAGAACGCTATTTGATCGGTGTGGACACCGAAAAACTGCAAGCGGAACGTGTGCCTGAACGTCCTCTCACCTTCCGCGAGAAACTGGGCAAGTTTTGGTACAACTATCAATGGTGGGTCATCATCGGCGCGGTGATACTGATTTTGATCATCTTTGCCGCCATCCTGGTCGGCAAGAAGGAAAAGGCGGATTACACCTTGGTGCTGGTGACCAAAGGCAAGTTGGCACAGACCGCCATGGATGAACTGGCGGATGAGCTGGAACGCGTGGGACAAGATCTTGACGGCAACGGCAAGGTGGCGGTGCAGATCGTTCCCTTGGTAATGACCGACGACGGTGATTACGTGGAACTTGCCACCATCTTCGGAAGCGGAAGCCATGTGCTGTTCGCCATGGAACCGACCTATTACCAAGAACAGATCGAAGCGTATGAAGAGGGCGACAACTACTATTTTGCAACGCTGAACGCCGAACACGAAGGGTTGGCGGAACACAAGCGGTATTGGAACTGGAAAGACTCGTATTTCCTCACCTATGCAAGCGGTGTGTTCCCACAGGATCTCTATTTCGGCGTGCGTGCGCCCGTGGGCACGGCAAGCGGTCGGACGGAAGAATCTGCCAACTGTGTGCGCTTGTTGGAACAGTTTATTGCCGAAAACCCAATGCAGAACACAACCGAACCGACAGAATAAAATAAAACCCCTGACGGGGTTTTATTTTATTGACAAATCGGTCTGTTTGTGATACTATAGCGGCTATATAACTAACGGAAGGTGATCGATATGAATGAAGTGTTGACATTTTTCACGCAAAACGGATGGACAGAACAGATCATTTGGTGTGTGCGCATTACGGCGGCGGCTGTGTGCGGTTGTTTCATTGGGTATGAACGCACGCGCCGTTCCAAAGGGGCCGGTATTCGCACCCATATGATCATTGCCATGAGTGCGGCGTTGATGACCATCGTGTCCAAATACGGCTTCTTGGATATGGTGGGCACGGGGTTGAACGCCGATGCCACGCGCATTGCGTCCAACATCGTCACGGGCATCCCCTTCCTTGGTGCCGGTGTCATTTTGGTACGGCAGAAGAATGCCTCGGTGCAAGGCCTGACTACGGCGGCCGGCATGTGGGCGACCTGCGGTATCGGCATGGCACTGGGTGCCGGGCTGTACGCCATCGGCGTGTTCGGCACGCTGTTGCTCCTTGTGATGCAGTTTTTGCTTCACCAAGTGCTCACAGGACACGACAATATTTTTCTCGGCGAAGCGCTCCTTCGTGCCGATTTGGATTTTGATGCCGAGGATGCGTTGACCTCTACCTTTTCCGAATACGCCCTCACGGTGACAAAAAGCCGTGTGCGCCGCACCTCTGACGGGCGGTTTGAATACGCCATTTCCTTCAAAAGCGGCGTGGAGATCCCGGCCGGTGTGCTGGCCAAAGCGCTTGCCGAAACCCCCGAATTTGTGTCCATCGAAGTATAATCGGATTACTTGCGTCACCTTAGGGACTTGTAAATTGCGCAAAAAGGTGATATACTGCCATTAGAAAAGGAGGGGATGCCGCATGCTGTTGGTCTTGGATATGGGGAACACCAACATCACCGTGGGTGTGTTTGACGGTGACCGTTTGGTGGTGGAATCGCGTTTGGCAACCGATTACCGCAAGATGGAAGACGAATATGCCATGGATCTGATGGATATTCTGCATCTCTACAATCTGCACCGTAACGACATTCACGGGGCCATTTTCAGTTCGGTCGTCCCCTCGCTCGACCGTGCCGTTCGCCACGCCATCCGCAAGGTGGCGAAGGTGGATCCGATTCAGGTGGGACCCGGTGTGAAAAGCGGCATGGACATTCGCATCGACAATCCGAAACAGCTTGGCGCAGATCTGCTGGTGGGCGCCGTGGCAACCTTGGCAAAATTCGGTGCTCCCTGCCTTTTGTGGGATCTCGGCACCGCCACCAAAGTGTCGGTGATCGATAAAAACGGGGCGTTCCGCGGCGGCGCTATTATGCCGGGTATCCGCACCTCGCTGGATTCGCTCAGCCACGCGGCGGCGTTGTTGCCTGCTGTAAGTATCGATACACCGCCTTCGGTGATCGGCACCAACACGGTGGATTGCATGGCATCGGGCACCGTGTTCGGCACGGCGTGCATGATCGACGGTATGAGCGACCGCATCGAAGCGGAACTCGGCTATCCCGTAAAAGTGGTGGCCACGGGCGGTCTTGCCGGCGAGATCGTGACCCATTGTCACCGCGACATCCCCTATGATTCTTCCTTGTTATTAGACGGTTTGCGTTTGATCTATCAAAAGAATGCGAAATAACTCTCGGCGTTTACCCGTTCGGGGAACGACCGTTTAGGTTAAACCGACAAACCCGAACTCCGTTTGGATTCGACGGTTTAACCTATATATAGTCCGCCCATCCACCCCGTGATTGCGTTGCATCCTCAAAAAGGAGTAACAGCAAGGAGGTCATTGACATGACAACGTCCAAAGAATTTTATCGTAAATTGACCCTCGGCGGTTTGCTCACCGCCTTGGTCATCGTTCTGCAAGTGATGGGATCCTTCATCCGTTTCGGCCCGTTTTCGGTGTCGCTGGTGTTGATCCCCATCGTCATCGGCGCCGCAACCTGCGGCCCGTACATCGGCGCTTGGCTCGGCTTTGTGTTCGGCCTCGCGGTGTTGCTTTCGGGCGATGCTGCGGCGTTCTTGGTCATCAGCGTGCCGGGCACAATTCTCACCGTGTTGGCAAAAGGTGTGCTGTGCGGCTTGTGTGCCGGGCTTGTGTATCGCCTGTTTGCCCGTGCGAACATCTATGTAGGTGTGTTCTTGGCAGCTATCGTGTGTCCGCTTGTAAACACGGGGGTGTTCCTGCTCGGTTGCCGCCTGTTCTTTTGGGACACGCTCATCACTTGGGCCGCTGCCTCCCCCTTCGGCAACAATATGTTAGCCTATGTGTTCGGCGGCTTGGTCGGGTTCAATTTCCTGTTTGAACTCGGCGCCAACATCATCCTCAGCCCCATTGTGGTGAAACTGCTGAACATCGCACAAAAGATCAAGTAAAGCACACCCCGTCGATTCCATGGAGTCGACGGGGATTTTTAATGATATTTTCGCTGTTTTTGTGTATGAATTTGAACTCTCATATAAATCACGGCGAAGCCGTGTATATCATCATTGCGAAAGAAAATGCAGCCTGCGGCTGATGAGATACACGCTTCGCGTGATGATATACGCCTGCGGCGATGATATACCATTGCTTTCGCAATGGATAAAAAAATCGACAGGTCGAAACCTGTCAATTTTTTGGTGGGAGCGACAGGACTTAGAACCTCGGCTTTGCGCCGAGAGTGAGGTCGTCGCAGTTGCTCTTTGCGCAAAGCCATGGAAAAGGCTTCGCCTTGGCTATTCGTAGCGCGTACTTTCCTAAGAAGCGACAGGACTTTCTTCTCACGAACGAAAGCCCCACCGGGGCTTTCTCCCGAATCTTCGCGGTCGTTGACCGCTCACATTCGGAGTTCGTTTCAAGTCCTGTCTTGTATCAAAAACAAGCGATGAGCGGTAGCCATTTGGCTACCGCTCATCGCTTGTTCTGGTGCGAGCGACAGGACTTGAACCTGCATGCTTGCGCAATAGAGCCTAAATCTATCGTGTCTGCCAATTCCACCACGCTCGCGTGTGTAACGGGCGGCGGTGCCGCCCGTTGGTTTATACTATCACAGTTTTGGGTTTTTCGCAAGAGAAATTTTATAAAGCAGGGCGGTAATGCCGCACAACACCACGGTGTACACCGCCATATACCACCAATAGCGGTTATTGTTGGCACCATAGAGATAATACGTCGGCGGAAATGCCAGTTGCAACACACGTACTTCGCGCAGTTCCACAAACACGGGACACACCGCAAGAAGCGTGATCGTGAACACGGGGATCAGCACCGCGAGCAGTTTGAGATTGTGCACCGCTTGCCGCACGAGCATCGCAAAACACACGCAACACACCGCATAGCAGAAAAGCAACAGCGCCTCACGCCACAGCACACCTGTCACCCCTGCCACACAGAGCGTGACAAGCATCACTGCCGCCATCGGCAACACCGCCGTCACTTGATACCCGAGTTCCGCCCACGGGCGGTGCGACAACGGCAACCACGCAAACATACCGCGTTCTTCGTCCTGCCCGTAGAACACCGCCACCGCCAAGGCGCACAACAACAACAGTACCGCCAGCACGCCGCGAAGCGGTGCGGTGAGGTACCCTACCGTTTCGTCCGATTTCTGTGCATCGGGGGTTTGAAATTGAAACAGATCCAAACTGAGCGGATGTTCATCGTAATAGGTGATCAACTCATCCGCCGAAAGGGCGGCGAGTTCCGATCGGCCCGTTTGGATATACTGCAAATATAACGCACGGGAACAGTAGGGATACAGCACACCCGACAACCGCTCACGCGATAACTGCAACAACAGATTGCTTTCGCGCTCGACCACGCGCACCAAGGGGTCGGCCTCTCGTCCCTCGGCGGCAAACGCCTCCACCTTTTCGGAGAGATCTTCTGCAAAGATCCACGCGGCATCCAACGTGCCGTTTTGCACCAAGGTCACCGCTTCTTCAGGGGTGGCGCACACGGTATAGTACATCAAGGAACGCTCGGCGGTCAACTCTTCCATTACCGCCACCGTCAGTTCATCCGCATCCTCCGCCACCAACGCCACACGCACCATGCCGCTTTCCTCACGCGCAACACC
>JAZONO010000124.1:0-2617 GCA_045654545.1 Acutalibacteraceae bacterium | reverse complement strand
TGGACTTCTCCCCCCGCTCCCTGTAGATCAAGGGGGAGGCCTTCACCCGCCTCATGGGCGTGGGCCTGTCCCCCTCCATCCGCCGCTACCTCGGCACCTTCGCCAACCCCTTCTCCACCATCGGTCTGGTGGGTATGAACGAGGTGGGTCTCAACGCCAAGTGGAAGTCGGATCGTAGCCATGTCGTTCTGTGAGCCAGGAGATGACACTTCATGTTGTCTTCCTAAGACCGCTTGGCCTCCGACTTCCTACACCAAGCGGTATCTCGGCACCTTCAACAACCACTTCTCCACCATCGGTCTGGTGGGTATGAACGAAGCCGGTTTGAACGCGAAATGGCTCGGCAAAAACATGACCCATCCCGAAACCCAGCAGTTCACCAAGGACGTGCTGAATCACATGCGTGAGCGTTTGTCGGATTACCAGGAGATGTACGGCGATCTGTACAACCTGGAAGCCACCCCGGCGGAGTCCACCTCCTACCGTTTGGCGAAACACGACCGCAAGCACTATCCCGACATCATTTGCGCGTCGGATGCCGAAACGCCCTATTACACCAACTCCTCTCACCTGCCGGTGGGTTACACCGACGACATCTTCACCGCATTGGATATGCAGGACGAACTGCACACGCTGTATACCTCAGGCACGGTGTTCCACGCTTTCTTGGGCGAGAAACTGCCGGATTGGAAAGCAGCCGCCAACATTGTGCGTAAGATCGCCGAAAACTATCGCCTGCCCTACTATTCCTTGTCCCCGATCTACTCGGTGTGTAAGGAACACGGCTACATCGCCGGCGAGAAGTTCACCTGCCCGACCTGCGGCAAGGAAACCGAAGTGTACAGCCGTATCACCGGTTACTACCGTCCTGTGAAGAACTGGAACGCCGGTAAAGCGCAGGAATACAAAGAGCGCCGCTCTTACGTGATTGAAACCTCCGTGTTGAAGCACGATGGTCCGATGGAAGCCGCAGAAACCTGTGCCTCTTGTGCAGCTGTCCCGGCATTGCTGGATGGTGTGTATCTGTTTGCTTCGGCAACCTGCCCGAACTGCAAGATCGCGGAAGCGTTGCTCACCAAAGCGAACATCGCCTACACCAAGGTGTTGGCGGAAGAGAACGTGGTGCTGACCGAAAGCCTCGGCATTAAGCAGGCGCCCACTCTCGTTTCGGTGAAGAACGGCGTGACCGAAAAGTTTGTTTCGGTGGCGAACATTAAGAAGTTTATCAACGGCTAAAAAATATAACAAGGGCGCGAACGGGGCGTTCACGTAGGGATTATTCGCCTAAAACAAGGATTTTTTGCGACATAATGCGTCAAAATGCCACGGTACGCGTCAGCGTTACCGTGGCATTTTTCCTTTTCTTTCATCAAAAAATCTCTTGTTTTAGGGGCTTCGCCGTTTTGTAGCCAAACGATTTGCTCTACCCTCAAAGTTGCCAAACCTTGTAATACTCTATGTCTTACAAGGTTTGGCAACGATGAGAGAGGGCAAATCGTCGCGAAAAACCGATTCCTCCCTATGTGAGCGCCCCGAACAGCGCCCTTGTTTTCTCTGAGGTGAACGATATGTACGATATACTCATTGTCGGTGCAGGCCCTGCAGGGCTGACTGCCGCCATCTATGCGCGCCGCGCCAACAAATCGGTGCTGTTACTGGAAAAAGGCGCGTTCGGCGGACAGATCACCTTCTCCCCGAAGGTGGAAAACTATCCCGGTTTTGAAAGTGTCAGCGGCAGTGAACTGGCAGATAAACTGGTGGAACAAACGTTGGGACTCGGTGCCGAGGTGGAAATTGAAACGGTCACCGGCATCCGTGACGAAAACGGTGTCAAGATCGTGTCCACCGAAGACGGCAACACCTATGAAGCACGTGCGGTCATTTTGGCAACCGGTGCCAAGCATCGCCATTTGGGATTGCCGAACGAAGAGGATTTCATCGGTGACGGTATCTCCTTCTGCGCGGTATGTGACGGTGCGTTTTACGCCGGCAAAACGGTCGGCTTGGTGGGTGGCGGCAACTCCGCGTTGCAAGAGGCCATTCTGCTGTCCGAAACCAGCCAAAAGGTCTACGTTATTCAGAATCTCCCCTATCTCACGGGTGAAAAGCGTCTGGAAGAAGTCCTGCGCGAAAAGGACAACGTGGAGATCCTCACCGAAACGTTGGTGACGGCGATCCCTGCCGGTGACACCTTCCGCGGCGTGGAGATTACCAACACGGCAGACAACACCACGCGCACCTTGCCGCTCGACGGTTTGTTTGTTGCCATCGGTTTGGTGCCGGAAAACGGTGCGTTCGAAAGCGTGGCCGCATTGGATAAAGTCGGCTATTTTGATTCCGACGAGGATTGTGTCACGCGCACGCCGGGCATTTTTGTGGCAGGCGATTGCCGCCGTAAGGGCGTGCGCCAAGTCACCACCGCCACGGGCGACGGCGCCACCGCCGCCATTGCCGCTTGTCGGTATTTGGATACGCTGTAAGCAGAGGAGGCATATCCGAACCCGATGTTAACGGGCCGATTTTCCCCTCGGCTGTGTTAAAATGCTCGTAAATCCGCAAGGATCTACTGCGCTTTTGCCTTGCCGATGAAAAAATCGGCTCCGTTTACATTCTTCGA
>JAZONO010000123.1:0-2894 GCA_045654545.1 Acutalibacteraceae bacterium | reverse complement strand
CAACATAGGGATAAACGCGATCAACACCGGAATGGCTTGCAAAGCCGTTTCAAACGAGGAGATGATCGCGCCCGTAAAGGTGGCGGAAATCATCAGCATCAGCAACCACGGCATACGTTGCCGCCAAATCGTCCACACACTGGATTTGATATACGGGCGTTCACCGGGAATGATAGCCGCCATCTTTTCGATATCTTCGGTGGCCTCTTCTTCCATGACGTCCATGGCGTCGTCAACCGTAACGATACCCACCAGACGACCTTCGCCATCCACAACGGGCAATGCCAAGAAGTCATAGCGGTTGATCATACGCACCGCTTCTTCTTTGTCTTCCACCGTCGTCGCATACAAAATGTTGGTATCCATAATGTCGGCGATACAGTCGGTTTCTTTTGCCAACAGAATGTCTTTCGCCGTCACGTAACCGAGCAATTTTCGGTTGTTATCGGTCACATAGCAAGTGTAGATTGTCTCCTTATCCACACCGACCTTGCGAATACGGGAAATGGCATCCGGCACGGTATAGTGCCCTTTCAAATCCACGTATTCGATCGTCATAATACTACCGACGCTGTCTTTGGGATACTGCAAAATGCGGTTGACCCATTCACGCGTCTGCTGGTCGGATTGGCGCAACATACGTTTTACAACCGAGGCCGGCATTTCTTCGATAATATCTACTGTATCGTCAAGATACAACTCATCCAAAATTTCTTTCAATTCTGAGTCGGAAAACGCTTTGATCAATGACTCCTGATCATCGCTGTCCATTTCAACGAACACTTCTGCCGCCAGTTCTTTCGGCAACAGCCGATAGAACAAGGGCATTTGCTTTTCCGAAAGCAGTTCTGCCAACTGCGACAAATCCTGCGGTGTCATGCTGATCAGCATTTCGCGCAACGGAGCAAATTGACGCGCGTCCAACATGTTGCGGATTAATTCGACACTCTCTTCAACCGATTCTTCTGTATAAAACAAATCAGCCATACAAATCCATCCTTTCAAGCATAGTGTACTCCTAACGGAGCAAAAGGGTGCGGACTCGTATGGCGCAATAAAACAGCGATATGATAGGGAACATCAATACAAAACACCGACAGCATTGTCCGTGTTGTTTGCCATCATATACTCTTTTATCGCGCACATACACGTACTGTCCGTATCCATAGTGACGTTCCTCCTTTTTAAATAAAATCCTTGATAATAATACTCTCTTCAATAAAAAAAGTCAAGCAATTTTACGGATATTTCCACTTTGTATGGACAAACTGAACCCGAAAGGGGAGAGGGGTGTGAAATATACCGCTCGCATAGGGACAATCATTCTCTCGTTGGTTGCCTTACTTTTATATGCCGCACAAATCGTCATTTTCTATCAAGCCGCTCTTCCGTACTCCTTACTCGCCACGCTCGGTATTTTGTTTTTGGATCTGTTCTTGTGGTCACCCCTCAAAGCGGGTTGTGCCGCTGTGTGTTACTTCACGGCTATTGAAAATTCCAACACATCAAGTTTTCTTCGATACGGGTTTTCGCAAACCCTCTTTTATAAAGCCGTTACGTTACGAGCCACGATCTGGCGCAAACGAACAATGCGTTATGCGCTGTTGTTTTTACCCTCGGCATATCTTTGTATCATAAGCGATAGATATTTCGAAGCATCATCCGCAATGCATAACACACAGATTATTGGGTTTATCGGATACGTATGTGCGTGGTCACTCCTTATAATTGGCATAATATGTGTCGAAATACGCCTTCTTCGCTATCAAAGCGCATGGTATCTTCTGCCTGTGTGCCAAAATGCCTCGGAGGCGATTCGTGCTTCCAAAACCCTGTCAATTTGCCATTTAGAGGATATTGTGCACCTCACAATTACACACCCGTTTTTGTGTGTACACTCCTCGTTTACACGGTGGGTTGCAAACCAAATACAGCAATCGCGCCACGCGTATAATTTCACCGAAAATACAAACACTGTTACGGGCACACGTAATGCCCACACATTATCGGATGGAGGAAACGAATATGAACGAGCGTAACATCAACGAAAACCGTAACCAGAACCAGAACCAGAATCAGAACCAGAATCAAAACAAAAATCAGAACCAGAATCAGAATCAGAATCAGAACCAAAACAAAAATCAGAATCAAAGCCAGAACAAGAAAAACAGCCAGCAGTTCTAATTGTAAAGCGGTAAGCCCTTACAGGCTTACCGCTTTCTGCATCGGTATATTTTGTTGGTTTCTTTCATACGGTATACTACCGCAATTCTTTCGGAAAGGGCTGTATGCTATGCCAACGCTGTTTTTGAGTCCGTCAACGCAGGAATTTAACCCGTACGTTACAGGCGGCACGGAAGAGCAATATATGAACGAGGTTGCCGATGCCATGGAACCGTATCTGGTATCCAACGGTATTCGCTTCACACGCAACGATCCAAACGAATCCCTTTCACAAGCCATCAATCAATCGAACAGCGCGGTGTATGACCTGCACTTAGCCCTGCATTCCAATGCGGCACCGCCGGCCTTATCCGGGCAATTACAAGGAACAGACGTATACTACAATGCCGCCAGTCGACGCGGTCGGGATGCGGCGGAAATCATTGCCGCCAACTTCAAACAGATCTATCCGGATCCGTCGCTTGTGAAAGCCGTGCCCAACACAACACTTGCCGAATTGATCCGTACCAATGCACCGGCTGTGCTGATTGAAATCGCCTATCACGATAACCGCGAGGATGCCACGTGGATCGTGAATAACATCCAAGCCATTGCGCGCAACCTGGTGCAGTCGCTCGCGCAGTATTTCGGCATTCCGTTTGTGGAGGCACAAACACCGCAAGTGCAAACCGTCACCACCAACGGCGGTGTATTAAACATACGTTTGAAAC
>JAZONO010000122.1:0-14016 GCA_045654545.1 Acutalibacteraceae bacterium | reverse complement strand
CCGAACGGAACCGTCAGCATCATAGCCAATGCGCACACCAGTGCGATAACAGAAATCTTTTTCATTGAAATCTTCTCCTTATTTTCGATATGATTGGATGCTATCATTGTACACAGAACTTTTGCGACTGTCAAGTATTTTGTTGAAAAATTTAAAATTTCTTTTGGACCGCATCCGTTTTTTCCTTATTTTTCTTTTTTATAGGCAATTAACGCACGACCGCGCGCCGCACGAACAAGGTACCGCGGACGCCCTTTGACTTCCTCATAGATCTTCGCAATGTACATACCGATGATGCTAAGGCTCATCATGGTGGCACTGCCGATGAACAACTGCAACAGAATAACGGTGGAAAATCCGGGCGCGGCGTGACGTGCAAAATACACCACCAACGTTTCCACCGTCAGCACCACGGCGGCCAGCAACATCAACACGCCGAGCCAGAACACCAAAAACAGCGGCGCCGAGGAATAGGCGGTGAGGGAGTTGAGCGCCAGGCGCGCCAAACTCTTGAATGTCCATTTGGTTTCGCCGCCTGCACGGGGCGCCACTTTGAAGGGGAGGGCATAGCGTTTGAAGCCCACCCACGCGGACAGACCGCGGAAGAAGGTGTTGCGTTCGGGCAGTTTGCGCCACGCTTCCACCACCGAGCGATCCAGCAGTTTGAAATCCGAGGCGATGCCGATGTCGATACCGGTGGACTTGGCGAAGGTGCGATAGAACAGCAGTGCTGCGATCTTACTGCCGAGCGATTCCTTGCCGCGGTCTTCCTTGACCCCTTCCACCACATCGTAGCCTTCCTCTTTCCACAAGCGCACCATTTCGGGGATGTATTCCGGCGGATGCTGCAGATCGGAATCCATCACCACCACCGCATCGCCGTCGGCATTTTCCAGCGCCGCACAAAGCGCCGCCTCCTTGCCGAAGTTACGAGACAAGCCGATGATGGACACGTCCGTAAAATCGTCGGCCAGACGGGACATTTCGGCAAAGGAATTGTCCTTCGACCCGTCATCTACCAGCAAAAACTGGTGTTCCACCGCGGCGGCGGAGAGGATCTCGCGCACGCGGCAGACGTTTTGATAGATAAATTCGCCTTCATTGTACACCGGCATAATTACCGTAATCATTCGGCGGTCTCCTCACTTTCTTCGGGGGCAGGTTTTTGTTCCTCGCTCTCGTCGGTCAACGGCTCTGTCTCGACGGGCGATTCTTCGTCCGGCAACGGTTCTTTCGCAAGGGGCGACTCCTCATCGAGCAGTACCGATTCCGTTTCATCGGCGGTCTGCAGGGCATCCAGATCGGCGGTATCCACCATCCACGCCACGGGTGTCGCCTTTACCCAATGCGCCTTGCGGCCGGTGAGCAACGCCACCGCCACGATCAACAGCAGGCTGATCAGGCTGAGCAACACACCCGGCACAAAACCGTACGGCACAAACACGAGTTCCACCTCGTGTGCGCCTGCCGGGATGTCAAAGCCGAGCAGAGCACCGCCCTTGTTGTCTTCGGGTTCCACCCCGTCGGGCACCGCTTGATCCAACGGATAGGTCGCCACTTCCTTGCCGTCCACCTTCACGCGCCAGCCGGCATCGTACGGGATGGAGGTGACCATCGCGCCGGCAGAAGATGCCGTCACGTTGCCCACCAAGCGGTTGTCGGTGTACTCTGTGACCTGCAAGCCGTCGGAACGCAGGGTCTCGATCGCGTGGTTGAACACCTCGGCATCCATGCGCACCACGTACACGTTACCGGCGCAGGAGGTGTCCGACGTGACCGTCACAGCCACGGGCGTGCCGACTGAAAGATAGCCGGCATCGATGAAATACGGCTCGTAGGTGGTGACACTCCAGCTGTTATCGCCCTGCATCACCTGAATGGAATCCGCGCCGCGGCAATCCACGTAAATGAAATACTGCCCGTCTTTGTCCGCATAGGCGCGGAACTCCGCCGTTTTGGAGGAGGACGACTTCAAGGAAAAGCCGTACGTCCCGTTGACGGTGACCGCACCGCGCAGGTCATTATACGATTCCAGTTGCATCGGCACCAGCACCGGAGAGGGATCGCCCGTCATGGCGGCATACAGCCCGTTGATGCTTTCCACGGGGTTGTAATAGGAGGATGCCCACGCCTTTACGGTATCGTTGGCGCGCCACGCGATCGGCAACGCCGTCGTGTTTTCATAAATATAAAACGCCTTTTCTTCACCCTTGTCGTTCGACACGTAGGCGTAATCCACCTGTTTCAACTGGGTGTGCGAGGACAGATTGCTTTCCAATGCCACGTAACGGATGCCGAGCAACGAGTCGGTCATGGGAACGAAACTCTTGTAGAGATAACTGTTCACGCCGTTGACCGCATACCCCATCGCGCCCATAAACCGCGTGGTGCGATAGGAGTTGCTGGATGCAAACGAGGTGATGCCGCTGTATTGGAACAGGGCGGTATCCATGCAGGTGCGGCGAGGGATGAACTCCATACGGGAGAACAGATCGCCGCTTTGCGCCAGTTTGCGTTCCATCATGTCCACCGCTTCGCGCACGCCGGCGGTGGTGATGTTATCCACGTAGTGTTCGTGGTTGGTGTAATATTCCTGGCTGTCCAACTGATTCATCACGTTGGTGGCATTCAAGGTCATTTCCATCGCCACCACGGTGAGCACCATCATCGCGCCCACACGGCGGCGCACCTTTTCCTGCGACAACAAGAAACACAGCACCGCATAGATCGCCGCGAGTAACAAGCTGATATACAGCGACTGGAATCCGTAGGTTTCGCTGTTGCCGAACCGCTCTTGCAACATAACGAAGGTGAGAATACCGAGCAAGGTCGCCACGATTTGGCGTGGGCGCACCGTGCGGATGTGCAACAGGGTTTCGTAGCTGAGCAGAACAAGCACGAAGCAATAGAGGAAGGAGAATCGGTAGGGCAGGTCGTTGGGGGCGTGCAAGCCGTGCCACAACAGATTTGCTTGGTTGAGCGGCAGGCTGAACGCCAACACCGCAAGCAACGCCATATATACCATGCGGCGACGACGGGGGATCCCCTCGTTCATCGCGAACAGCGGCACCAGCACCACCGCAGCAATGCCGCAATACAGGTTGGGCAGGAAACGGGAACGAATGGTGGGGGACACGCGATAGAGGTGACGGCCCAACATATCGAACAGTTCAAAATAGACGTCCCACTCGGGCATTTTGGCGCCTGCCGCCGAGGTTTGACCCAGCGCCAGGAAGGTGGGCAACACCAAGAACATGGCAAGACCGCCGCCGAGCAATGAACCCAGCGTGAAGCGCCACAGCGCCAAGCGGTTGTTTTTGGTTTCGCGCTTTTGGCGAAGCAGATAGGCAAAGAAATACAGCACCAAAAATACACACAGCATAAAGCCGATGTAGTAGTTCGCAAACAAGGCGTATGCCAGCGACAGCACGTAGGGCAAATATTTGCCGCGACGCATCATGTGCTCAAAGCCCATCACCACCAGCGGCAGGGCGATCACGCCGTCCAGCCACATGATGTTCCAGGAATATGCCAACACGTACATCATCATGGAATACATCAGCGACACCGCCACCACCACGGGCGAGCGTTTGCCGTAGACGTATTGCACGCACAACGCAAAACTTGCGGCAATCAGCATATTCTTCACAATGGTGATGAGGAAGATGCCTTCGGGCAACAGCGATTCGGGGAACAGCACGAGCAAGGCATTGAGCGGACTGGCAAGGTAATATGCAAATGCAGGCAAGAAGTTCGCACCCATACCGAGATCAAACGAATAGAAGAATCCGTTCCCCTGGAGCAACATGGCGCGCAGTTTGGCAAGCAGAGGGCCGTATTGGTGGTGCATATCCACGATCATGCAGGTTTCTTCCGCGATCGGCCAAATGCCGAGCAGAATGTACGCCAGACCGAGACCGCAGAAGGTAAGAAACGCCGACACGACAGGATAGTACCACACGGGGCGTTCCTCGCTGTGGTTCCACGCCAGCGCCGCCAAGGTGGCGGTGAGCAGACCACCGAGCAACATACCCAGTCCCAACGGATACAGCAGTTTTTGCGCTTCGTTACGCACTTCCAACTGCGCGTTGTCGTGGGTGAAATACCAATACCCCAGCACCGTAATACCCACAAAGAACAGCACCATTGCGACGATGCGCAGGATCTCCCACAACGAGAGTTTCAAAGAGATCTTGTTTCGTTCCATACCTTGCCTTCCTTTTCTTTGCACGAAATTATGCCGTTAAAAACAGTTGTACTAGTGTATCATACCATATTTTTGCAAAAAAACAAGTGTCCTCTCTTGTTTTTTTACAAGATTTGTGGTATAGTACCTTCAAACGGATTGTCCGAATCTTAATTGAGGTGAAACGACTATGAGCAGACCGATCATTCTTTCCGCCGACAGCACCTGCGATCTGGGGGATGTGTTGCTGGAAAAGTACAATGTTCGTACCGTGCCGTTTAACGTGACGTTGGGGGATGAGCAATATCTCGACGGTATCACCATCGACCCCGACCGTATTTATGCGATTTATCGCGAGACCAAGCAGTTGCCGCGCACCGCGGCGATCAACATTGCCACGTATGAGGATTTCTTCCGCAGTTTTGTGGATAGCGGCTGTGACGTGATCCACATCTCGCTCGGTCACGGACTGTCCTCCTCCTGCCAAAACGCAGGTTTGGCGGCCGAGGAAGTGGGCAACGTGTGGGTTGTTGACTCGTGCAACCTGTCCACCGGTTCGGGTCTCTTGGTGATCGAAGCGGCAAAACGCATTGCGGCAGGTTTGCCTGCCGCGCAGATCGCCGAAGAATTGCGCGCCTTGGTGCCGCATTGCCACGCCAGTTTTGTGCTGGATCGTTTGGAGTTCCTGCACAAGGGCGGTCGTTGCTCGGCGCTCGCCATGATGGGCGCGAACGTGTTGCAACTCAAACCCTGCATCGAAGTGAACAATGCCGACGGCACGATGGGCGTGGGCAAGAAATACCGCGGTCCGCTTGCCAAAGTGCGCGAACAGTACGTGCGCGAAACCTTGGCGGCCTATGACAACATCGACTACGAAAAGGTGTTCATCACCCATTCCGGCACGGCTGATGAAAACATTGAAGCGCTGAAAAAAGTGGTGGCGGAATGCGGCCCGTTTGAAAACATCTACGTCACGCGTGCCGGCTGCACCATCTCCTGCCATTGCGGTCCCGAAACGCTCGGCGTGCTGTTCATGACGAAATAAACAAACAAAAAAAGGCCGGCATAAGGGAGTTGCGAATGGGGATTTCGCCACCCCGTAACTTTTTCGGTTTTGCAAAGCAAAATACCGCCTGTTTAAGGCGGTAAGAAAAACGTTACACGGACTTCGCCGTAAGGCGCCCGTCCTGCCTCCCCTTGTCAGGGGAGGTGGATTCGCCAAAGGCGAATCCGGAGGGGTAGTCTATCGAGAGTTCGTGTTATTTCACTCCCCCTCAGTCAAAGCCTATGGCTTTGACAGCACCCCTGACAAGGGGAGCCAAGGGGTCACAGCCACTTTCGAAGTGGTGTGAATATTCACAAAACAAACAGAGAGGATGTATCTTCGACGAAACATCCTCTCCAATTTTGTCCCTAATCCCACCCACCGTACGCCGGACTTTTTTGTTTGCCGCCTGCGGGCGGGTTTATCCGCGGGCTAATCGCCCGCTCGACGCGAGAGGGAACCCTGACGGTTCCCTCTCACACACACCCTCCCTCCGTTTTCCAAAACGAACGGAAAGTTTTTGAAACGCTCCCACAAGCAGCCGCTTGGGGGAGCGTTTCTTTTTGCAAAATTTGTTGCAAAAACCTACCCCTCACAGCAAAATGCTGCTGCCGAAGCCAAGCATGGCGAGTGCCGCGATGCCGAGATAGATGAGGATCACCGGTGCACCGCGAAAGGCACGCGGCACGGCGTGGGCGTTGATGCGAAAACGCCCTTCCAAAATGATCCACCCCATCAGCATAAAGCCGAGGCAACTGCCCACCGCCAGGCCCATCGTACCCCAGAAGGTAAGGGTGACCTTATGGTTGGCCACCATCGCCAACCCGAGTGTCAAGTCGTTGAACACGGCCGGGATCAAGTAGGGTTTCAACTTGTGATAAAACGGCACCGAAATGCGCGCCGTAATAAGGGTAACGGCACAGTAAAGTGCCATTGCAACCCCGACCATCACCAAGGGGCGCAGCAGTTTTGCCCACACGCCGAACCCGAGCAAATGATCCAGCGGATAATCGATTGCCATGGTGGTGATCAGGAAGAACGATAATATACCCCCAAAATTCCAGATGTCGCTTTTGCGGTGGATCACACGCAATGCCAGCGAACTGCCGAAGCCGGTGGTGAGCACCACATTTTGGAACAGCGCGGTGGCGAACAGCATGGTCAACAACTCATTCATACGGCACCGACACCTCCCCTTCCACAAAGCGGCGAAGCATTTCGCGCACAAACTGCATCAGCGCCGCCATCATACCGAGCATCAAAAACGCAAAGAACGGCGAGGATGCCGCCGTGAGAGGCGGCGCGGACAGCACGCGCACGTCCCAGACCGAGCCGTTTGCCAGCACTTCACGTACCGCCGCCACCACACAAATGACCACGCCGAACCCACACACCGAACCGAGCGCATCCGCCATGGCTTCGGGCGGACGGCTCACCACGGCGAAGCCGCCCACGCGATAGGTCATCAGCGAATTCACGGCGAGCAGGGGTAAAAACAGATACAGCGAGGCATAGAGTTCCGGCTCAATGTAGGTGTTGAGCACAAATCCGGCACCGAGCAAGATCACCAACGCAATCACGGTATACAGCGGCACGCGGATAATGGGTTTCAACTTTTCGCCCACAAAGGACATCAACAGCGCGGTGGGAAGCAGGGCGAGTGCCACACACGCGGTAAGGGTAACACCGGCTTTCAAATCCACCGCCGCCACCACGATGGGACACAGACCGAGCAGTTTCACCAGCACGATGTTACGCACGAGAAAGGTGTCGAAGAAGATCTTCATCAGACGGGAAAAAAGCCCTTGTTCACGCGGTTCACTCATGGGTGTCACCTCCCTCGGTCGCCTTTTCACGCCGCCACAAGCGCGGCAGATGATAA
Organism: Acutalibacteraceae bacterium; assembly: GCA_045654545.1. GTDB lineage: Bacteria > Bacillota > Clostridia > Oscillospirales > Acutalibacteraceae > SIG588. Next base: position 6,903 of record JAZONO010000122.1, on the reverse strand, counting down.
CACAGTTTCCAGCAGTTGCGATCCAGGATGTTGGAGAACAGGTTGCACAGCAACACGGCAAAGCACGCGCCTTCTTCGAACTTGCCCACGTGGCGCAAGGTCATCACCAACGCGCCTGCCAACACACCGTACACGATGCGTGCCAGCCAATGGCGCGGTGCGGTGGTGGGATCCGCGATCAAAAACACGGCGGTGATCATTAAGTAGCCGGCGCACAGTTCCAACAGCACGCTCGCCCCCACACCGCTGTTCACGCGCGGAAACAACGCCGCGCCCAACGCACAGGTGGCAAGGAACGGCAACACAATGCTCGGCGACGAAGCGCGCCGCACGAACAGATACAACATACAGCCGACCAGAATGATCATCACCGAGCCGATCGGGCTCGGGAAATTGCTGAGCACGATGTCCATGGGGCTGATGTGCGGCGTTGCTCCCGTTTGGATCAACGCGGCAGGCGACACCGCGCGGATCACCTGCGAAAGTTCGGTAATGGGGCGTTCGGGATCGGGATAGGCGAACATCTGCGTGGGGAAACACACCGTGATAAAGGCAAGTCCCGTCGCCGCCGGGTTAAACAAATTGCGTCCGCGACCGCCAAACGGCAGTTTTGCCACCAAAATCGCCACCGCACACGCCACCACAGGCAACCAGTACGGCACGATGGGGGACATCACCAGCCCGATCACACCGCCCGTCACGGCGGCGGTGCCGTCGGTGAGGGGCGCACGTTTCATTTGCAGGGCATAGCCGAGCAACTCAAACACCATCGCGGACACGACCGAGATCAACACCACGATCAGCGGACGCCATCCGTAATACACACAGGAATACACCGTGAGCGGTACCAACGGAATGAGCATATCCCAACAACGAGAGGTGGCGGATTCGGTTTGCCGCAGGTGCGGCGTCGTGCGAAAAGCCGTCACGGCTCAACACCTCCTTCGGCAATCACCTTTGCCACCGTGGCAATGGACATCGCAAGATCTCGCCCTGCAGGGCACACGGCGGAACACGCACCGCAATTATCGCATTGTTCGGCGTGAAGCGCTTTGATGTACTCGTTTTGCCCTTTTTCCAACCGTTGCACAATGGCTTCCGGCAACAAGCCTGCGTGGCACACCTGCACGCAACGACCGCAACCCACGCACACGTCCGCTGTCGGACGGGGTGGATCGACCAACGCAAGCAGGCAGGTCACCCCTGCCAAAATCGGCATTTCCTCATCGGTCACCGCCACACCCGTCATCAGATCGCCAAAGAGGATAACCGTCGGGTCGGCGGACAGACCGCACAGGCGAAGCAACGCCGAAGCCGGCGTGCCGAACGGCACACGCAGGTTGCGCGGTGTCGCCACCGCTTCGCCTGCTACGGTGACCACGCAAGCCGTGTGCCCTTCACCGAACGCGGCGGCACGCAACAGCGCAAGCAATGCCTGCACGCCGATGCGGCGCACCGTTTTGCTCTTAGGGTTTTCGGTGTAATCCACCGTCGGATATTTACTGCGCACCTGGAACAGCTTTTCGTCGCCGCCAAGGCGCTGACGCAACGCACGGCGATGATCGGCAGGCAGGGGTTGCACCGCCAGGTGGTATTCCGAAGCACCCACCACGCGTGCCGCGAGGGTAAGCCCTTCGTACACCGCTTCCGCACTTTCGTTCAGCACCGCCCAGGCGGCACTGGCATACGGTTGATTTTCCACCGCATCGCCCACCAACACGTCACAGCCTTCGGTGGCCCATTCTTGCAATTTATCGTAGAGATACCGTCCGTCCAACTCGTCCCGAACGGCGCACGTGCGCGCCGCTTCCAGTATCTTTTCGGCGGACAGATCGGTCACGTCTGCCCGTTCCCCTGCCGGTGGGCGGCGCACATCCATGCAATCCATCACCAGACAGGTCGTCTCGCCATATACTGGGTGGGAGAAGGTTGTTTGATCGGTATACACACCGCTGACCGACGAGAGGATCGGCACGGTCTTTTTACCGACGGGTTTCGCCACCGTTTGTCCGCACAGCGCCGAAGCGTACCGATGCAGGCTCACACGGGTCTTTTCCCCTTGCGAGAGCGGCAAGTACACCCGTGTGAGGGTTTGGGGCTCTTCCACAGCGCGTCCGGCCGCAGGCTCTTTCAGCGAGGGCAGACGCATCCCACGTGGAGAAAACAGGGACATGAGGGTTCACACCTTTCGTTTCCAACCATCCCCACTTGCGCACGCGGTGCGCCTTGCGGTATGATGGAGGTAGATTTATGCGAGAAATGAGGGATCCCATTGCAGGTAAACGTGACCGATAACGGGTGCCTTGCACTGCTCTTATCGGATGATGAGCTCACCGCCATAGGGCTCAGTTTTGATAGATTGCATTCACACGACCCCAAAACACAGCGTATGTTGCGCACCGTGTTGCAGGTGGCGCGCCGCCGTGTCGGGTTTGCGCCCAAAGGCGCGTGCTCGGTGGAGGCACTCCCCACCGCCGACGGGTGTTTACTGCTTGTCACACCGCAAGAAGCAAGTGCACCCTCTGTGTTTCACATTGCGGACGAAGATGCGCTGTTGCAGATTGCCGCCGCGTGGCAACACCCCACCCATGCAGAGGGCGAAAGCAGTTCGCTGTACCGCACCGCCGACGGGTTTCGGCTGATTCTGTGCGGTGTGCCGCCGTTTGCGGCGCTGGCGGAATGTGCACGCCCCACCACCGAAACCGAAGCCTTCGTGGCAGAGCACGGCGATGCATGGCTTACGTGCGACGCGTTGCCGCAACTGTTTTTGCGCACACGCTCACAGTGAACGCGCCAAAGCGAGCAGAGGGGCAGGGTCCGCCGCATCATACAGCGCACTGCCCATCACGACCGAGGAAGCACCGGCGGCCGCCACCTCTTTGATGTTGGCGGCCTTCACGCCGCCATCCACCTCGATGTCGATGTCCAGCCCAAGTCGATTGCATTCCGCGCGGATCGCGGTGATTTTGGGCAAACACTCGGGGCGGAAGGATTGACCGCCGAAACCGGGTTGCACCGTCATCACCAACACCAGATCCAACAGCGGCAAATAGGGCCACAGCACCTCCACGGGCGTGCCGGGGTTGAGCGACAACCCCACCTTGCATCCGGCCTCGCGGATGCGACGGAGTGTTTCTCCCAGCGGCGAGGAACACTCCGCGTGAATCGTGATCATATCCGCGCCTGCTTTCACATAGGCATCCAGCAACGCGGCAGGATCCTGCACCATCAGGTGCACGTCAAACGGCATCGTTGTGAGCGGACGCAACGAGGCGATCACCGGCGGACCAAACGAGAGGTTCGGCACAAACACGCCGTCCATCACGTCCAGATGCAGGCGATCCACGCCCCACGCATCCGCCGCCGCCACCGCGCGGTCCAAGCGCGAGAAATCACAAGTCATAACCGAGGGAGAAATCTTCATTGTATGCACGTCCTTTGCCATTTGCGCTTCGCGCGCGTTGTATAGTCGTTCATATAGTACCACATTCCCTCCAAAAACGCAAGAGGAAAGGTTTTGTTGTTTACAAATCGTATAATCGAGGAAGAATATTACGGTTTTGGCTATTTTACAAAAACATACCCCTTGTTGTGCCTCGGAAAATTTACCGTTGACAAGGGGGCGTGTTTTCATTATAATAGCACTGATGTCAAACCGAAAGAGGTGAGCGTATGCGCGTGTTGCAGGTCAACTGCTTTTTTGACCGCGGAAGCACCGGCAAGATCATGGCGGATATTCACCGCACCGCCGAAGCACAGGGGCACGAGATGATCGCTTGTTACGGACGGTACCGCGCGCCCGATACCCACAACGTATATCGCGTTTCCTCCGACTGGGAGGCAAAAGCACACGCAATTCTCTCGCGGCTTTGGGGGGTAGAATTTGGTTTCTCGCCCATCGCCACCGCACGCCTGCTTCGTTTGATTCGCCGCGCACAACCCGATACGGTGCATCTGCATTGCTTGAACGGGCATTTTATCAACGTGTATCGCTTGATACGGTTTTTGAAAAAGCATCACATTCCCACCGTGTTGACCTTGCACGCGGAGCTTATGCATACGGCCGGCTGTGCCCACGCGATGGAATGCGAAAAATGGCGAACGGAATGTCACGATTGTCCGCAGATGCGCGGCATCCTCACCCGATGGTGGCGCGACGATGCACGCCACTGCTACCGCAAAATGAAGGCGGCGGTTGCCGACTTTTCCGAACTGACGGTGGTGGGGGTTTCGCCGTGGTTGACCGCGCGCGCTTCGGCTTCCCCCATTTTTGAAGGGCGGCGCTTTGCCACGGTGGAAAACGGGTTGGACACTGCCGTGTTTTCACCGAACCGTGAGCCTGCGCTGCGTGAACGGCACGGCATCGCGCCCGATGAAAAGGTGATCTTGCACGTCACCCCAAACTTTTACGATCCGCTGAAAGGCGGCGAAACCGTGTTGGAGATGGCGCGCCGCATGCCGCACCATCGGTTTGTGGTGGTCGGGTTCAAAAGCGATCCCACCGCCTTGCCGCCCAACGTAATTCCCGTTTCACACACGACCGACCGTCGCGAAATGGCGGCGTATTACACCATGGCGGACGTCACCCTGCTCACCAGCCTGCGCGAAACCTTTTCGATGGTGACGGCGGAATCGCTGTGTTGCGGCACCCCCGTGGTGGGTTATGAAGCCGGCGCACCCGAAACCATTGCATTGCCCGATTTCAGCACCTTTGTGAAACAGGGGAATGCCGATGCGCTGGAAGCGGCTTTGCACAAAGCGCTGAACACCGCTTACGACACCGACAAAATGGTGGCCGAAGCGCGCGAACGCTATGCCATCGCCGCCATGACTGCGAACTATCTTGCACTCTACTAAATGACAAAATGAGTTGCCTTTCGAAAAAGGCAACTCATTTTTCTTTGGGGGTATATTTTTGTATCTTTCGTTTGCGCAGGTCGGCAAAAAACGTGCTCAACAGGTCGCTGCATTCCTCTTCCAACACGCCGCTCACCGTTTCGGGACGGTGGTTATACGGCAGGTCGAACAGGGTGACTAGTGAGCCGCAACTGCCTGCTTTCGGATCTTTCGCGCCGTAAAACACGCGGTCGATACGGGCATTGATGATCGCCCCTGCGCACATGGGGCACGGTTCGAGTGTCACGTACAGGTCACACCCCGACAGCCGCCAACCGCCCAGTGTGCGGCAGGCGTTGTGGATCGCCTCCAATTCGGCGTGTGCCAGGGCGTGCTTGCCGCATTCGCGCCGATTGCGCCCCACACCGACGATCTCATCGCCTTTCACCACTACCGCACCAACAGGCACTTCCCCTTCGGCGGCGGCTTCACGGGCCAGTTCCAACGCCCGTTGCATATAGTCCTGCGGCGTCATTTCACCAATTCCTCCAACAGCATCAATCCGCCGTATGCCAGTACCGCCACGATCATCGAGGGGTTGCACCACACCAGCCGACGGCGGCGGCGCGCGGAAAGGACACGGCGGTGTTCGCACGGCGGACGGGTCAGCGCGCGAAACGACGGGTGCACCGCCAGCAACACACCTGCCACCGCGCCCACCAGCACAATGGCGGCATACACCGCCATTTGCACCACGCGATAGGTGTTTTCGGGCAAGCAGGTGCCGAGCGAATCGAACACGACCGACAGCGAATTGTTCAGAAAATGGATGAGCATACACGGCCACAGACGACCGGTGCGCAAAAACAGCCAGCCGAACAGCAACCCGAGCATAAACGCAAACGGCATCTGTGTGAGGTTGCCGTGCGCCAAACCGAACAGCAACGCGGACAGTACCAGCGCACACCGCTCGCCCGACGGTTGCAACGCCGCAATGTAAAAACCGCGAAACACCAGTTCCTCCACCACGGCAGGCAACAGCGCATAGGTGACGAGATTCAGCACCAACGGCAACCAGCCTGCTTCGGAATGGTAATCTCCCTGATGCGGTTGCACACCAAATTGCGAAGCAAACATCAACCAATAGTTGGTGATGTAGTTTGCCAACAGGCAAAAGCCCATGCCGAACAGCGCCGTGAGCACCCCCGTGGGGACATCCACGTCACGACGCTCTGCCTGCAAGCGCGGCCACACGCGAAACAGCAGAGCACACAGCACCACCGGCAACAACAGCATGGCACAGTAGTATCCGCCGTACATGGCGTAATAGGCAAGGCGGTCGGGTACGGAACGGGTCATGATTGCTTCCGCCGCCAACAGATACCGACCGAACAGCCGCGCAATCAGAAACTGCAACGGCAACGTCAAAACCATACTGATTCCCACAAACCACACACGTTTTTGCACGTCTTTGCGCTCACGGCGTTGTGCCGCGGTATAGGCACCGAGGGTTTGTTCGTAATTCATACACCGACCTCCTTTCCTTTTCAATGCCTTTTAGTATAGCAGAAACCGCGCCGATTGTAAAGAGTCGGTTTTTGTAAAAAAACGCACGATTTTTACGGGATTCCTCTTCCTTTTTCCGAACGGATATGCTATACTATGTGGGTAAGGTGACACGAGCGATCCGAACCTGTTTTAAGAAGGCGGATTTTCGTTCACCCTGCGTTAAAATACTCGCCAATACGGAAGTATTGGCTCCGTTTTTGCCTTGGTTGACCGAAAAATCCGTGCTTCTTAAAATCTTCGACCTCAAAGCGAGCAGATTTCGTGGGGTTTCCGTTTCTTCTTTTCTGCCGACAGGCTCGCGCCTGTCAAAGAAAAAAGAGCGGAAAACACCGAAATATGCCGCTTAGAGGCAGGTTTGGATTACTCGTGTCACCTTAATCACCGAACATGGAGGTTGTATGTAATGGACACACGTGAAAAGACTTGTCTTGCGGCAACGGCCACCCGTATCCGCATGGACATTATCGAGGGCACGTTCCACGCCAAAAGCGGTCACCC
>JAZONO010000121.1:0-9277 GCA_045654545.1 Acutalibacteraceae bacterium | reverse complement strand
TTAATTCTAATATTTCTTTTTCATAGTTTTGAATGTGATGATATTCTCTTGGCATACAAAATCCCCCTATGGTAGTTTCTTTTATTCTACCATAGGGGGCTCTTTTTTACTATTGTCCGTTTTTACTGGACTTGTTCATTTCTCCTTCCGCTGTTCTTTATTCCGTCAATAACTCATTCGGTGTCACACCAAACACCTTTGCTAATGCAACAATTTCAATATCCGTCACAAAGCGCTTGCCGCACTCCATGCGCTGTACCGCATTTTTATCAATATCCAGTCCGACCAACTGCAAACGGTCAGCCAACTCCCGTTGAGAAATATTCAAGCCTGTGCGCCGCTTAGCAATGTTCTTTCCACAAAGGTTATTCCTTCCGTCATCCGTTTTGTTTATAAACATACCATTTCCCCACCTTGACATTTAGTGCTTGTCATTATGGAAATTGTATGTTATAATGAGCGCGGATATGACATTCCGTGAATGTCAATTTTTGATAAGGAAGCGATGTTATGAAAAAGAAGTCAACCATCATTCAATGGTGTATTGCAGGGGCCTTTGCACTCTCTCTTTCGGTTACAAAATTTCATTGGACAAGTCTGTTGGTAATGATCGCCGCTGTGTTGATGATGCCACTCACCGCCGTACAAAACATAGTGGCGAAAATCAAGATCAACCGTTGGGTCGCGGTTGTGACGGCGTTTGTGCTGATGTTTGCCGCCATAGGTATGCAACCACCATTGACCGCCCCGAACGAAGGTGAAACGGAAATCACGTTTGCTACCACCACAACCGCTGTTGCAACAACTACTTCAAGCAACAGTTCTGTTGTCACGACCACCACAGCCCAACCCACAACGGCAAATGCAACAACCACACGTACCACCCGACAGCAAACTACGTATGTTTTGAACACCAATACCAAGAAAATTCACCGTTTAAGTTGCCGTTATGTCAAAGACATTAAAGCCGAAAATTATCAAGAATATCACGGTCATTCCGATGTATTAACCGCACAAGGTTACGAATTTTGCAAAGTATGTTTCTAATCATACTTACGCTTCGGGGGTGCGGTACTCAAATACAACGCCTTTCGGTATGGCTCCCACCACCGAAAACACAGACACCGCATCCGCAACTTGCAACTCCGTTTCACTGATACGTGTCAGCGTAAGGGAATTGCCGGACGTATCCTTCACCGTTACGGTAACACCGTTTTCCACTACGGAAGCAATCTCGTCGCCGTCGCCACGGCCAATGTAATAATACTCGCCCCGGAACGTTACGCAATAGGGCTTCATCTCTTCGTGCATTTCTTCGGGCATCTCGCTTAACGGATCGCCAATACCCAAACCAACCGACAATTCACCCACAAACGCCAACGATACATCCTGCAACGTATTTCCGTCCAAATACATGGCTGCCCAGTACCCGTCCATTTGCTTCGCCGCCGTGTAACTCGGCGCCTGTGTCGTGGTGGTCGTGTTGGTGGTCGTCGTGGTCGTGGGCGCTTCGGTGACAACGGTCGTCGTTCCCATTGTTGTCGTGGTGGTTGCTGTGGTGGTTACCGTGGTGGTTCCATCCGTTGTTGTTTCGGTAACGTCGGTGCTTCCCGTCGTGGGGGGTTCCACCTTCACGGCATCTTCGGCTATCGCCGTTTCCACCTCCGCCTGCACGTTAAGTTGTTGCAGTTGCGTTTCTGCGCCGGTTTTCGCTTTCTCCAGCACGGCAACCGTGTCCACCGTTTCGCTGTAGAGTTCGGTAACTTCAATGTTCACCGTTACGTCTTGTTTCACAAACCCGTCTTCGTTTGCCGCAGAAATCAAGTTATCTACCACCGTTTCCACGTTGCCCGTTTTCGCCGTTATTTTTGCCGCCACTTGTTTGGCATCGGCGTTTACGGGCTCAACGGCCAGCACGGTGCCGTCGGCATCTAAATACAATTTAAACTGCGGATTGATGCTGATAAGCACCACCGCCGCATACGAGGCAGGTTTCTCAAAAATCACTTCACCATCGGTCGTTGTCGTTGTTACAACGGTGGTGGTTTGCGTTTCATTTTGAGTTTCACCGCTGCAAGCCGTGAACAACGAAAGCAGCAGTACCGCCGCCAATAAATATGCCAATACGTTTCTCATAAACACCCCTCCGTTAGTTATAATTTTACGCCGCAATATGATCAATCGCTTTTTCAAACGGGCGGTCATAGCAAGGCGTTATTCAATCGGGACTTGCTGATCTTTTCCACCGCACGTTGCAGAGTGATACGCGCATCGGTGGAGTCCACCTTGTTGTCGCCGTTCACGTCCGCCACGTAGTGGGTCTTGTTCTCATCCCCCTGCACGGGCGGTGAGGGCGATCGCCACAATGCCGACCACCATAACGATGCTCAATGCCAAACATAAAATACGCTTTGCCATGTCACAACACTCCTCATTCCATATTCCCCGTGACCGCCATCAGCACCGACAGTGCCGCAACGGGCGCGGTTTCGCACCGTAAGATGCGTTTTCCCAAGGTTGCGACCGCGGCGCCGCCTTGTTGCAACGTCTCGATCTCGCGGCGGTCAATGCCGCCTTCCGGTCCGATCACCAGCGACAGTGCCGCTGTGTCCCGTGATGCCAACGAAGCGAACGGCACGCCGCCGCATTCATAGCACACCACCGTGTTTTCCTGTGCCAAGCGTTTCGCCGCCGCCGCAAACGAAATGGGCTCTTCCACCACCGGCAGAATGCCGCGTCCGCTTTGTCCTGCCGCTTCGTCCGCAATCTTTTGCCAACGGGCGGCTTTTTTGGCGGCTTTTTCGTTGATCACCGCCACCGAACGTGCCATTTGCACCGGCACGATCCGTGTCACGCCGAGTTCCACCGCTTTTTGAATGATCCATTCCATCTTATCGGCTTTCGGCAACCCCTGATACAGCGTGACCGCGCAGGTGGGTTCCGCCGCCGACGGGGCACGGGACACGACCGATAGGATCACGTCTTCCCCCGAAAATTCCTGAATGGTGCACACACATTCGGTGTTCTTTCCGTCGCACACGGTGAGTTCCTCCCCCACCGTCATGCGCAACGAGCGGCGAATGTGGGAGGCATCCTGTCCCGTCACGGTGATGCTGTCACCATCCACCGACGGCACGAAAAATCGCGGCATCTCACCGCACCTCCTTAAGGTGAGCAGTCAAGCCCACCCTGTTAACTCTTTAATAATTTCCCCTGCCATGATCAACCCGGCGGCACTCGGCACAAAGGACACGCTGGCAGGCGTGCGGTGATCCTCTGTCCCCTGTGGGGTGCGCGGTTTCTCTTCGGAATACACCACCTTCAGGTGCTCCACTCCGTGAATTTTCAATTCCCGTCGCATCACGCGGCACAGCGGACACACCTGCGTTTTGGTGATGTCCGCCACGCGAAAGGCGGTGGCATCCAGTTTGTTGCCGCATCCCATCGCGCTGATGAGCGGAATCCCTTTTTCTTTGCATTCCAGCGCCAAACCGAGTTTGGCTTTCACGGTATCCACCGCATCCGCCACGTAATCGCACCCGTCGATCAACCCCACGCCGTCGGGAGGAAGATAAAACAAGGTGTGCGCCGTAACGTCACACAGAGGGTTAATGTCGCGCACACGGGCGGCCATCACCGCGGCTTTGGATTGCCCCACCGTGGAGGTGAGGGCGCACAACTGACGGTTGCGGTTGGAATCCGCCACCGTGTCGCCGTCCACCAAGATCAGCCGCCCCACACCGGCGCGCGCCAATGCTTCCGCCGTGTAGGACCCGACACCGCCGAGCCCGAACACCGCCACCGTGGCATTTTGAAGTCGCATCACCGCATCGTCGCCCAACAGCGCGGCGGTACGGGACGTCCATTCGTTCTGCATACGCTTAATACGGCGCAAAGCCGTTGAAGGTGAATTGCGGCAAGGGGCACTTCACGTACCACAAGAGAGCACCGACCGCCGCCAACAGGGCGATCAGCAACAAAGCGCTCAACAGCCAGCCGCGCGCATAGTTTTTAAGGCACACGCGATTGGTGCCGCCGCAGGCAAACACCAACGCCACGATCCAACCGATGACGGGGATCAAGAACAACAGCGTGTATCCCACGAATCCCCACGCACCGAGCGGTTTCAGCACCGGGGGGAGTTGTGTCAAGGTCAACGGCACCAGAAACCGCTTTTCCTCCGCCACGGGCGATGCCACGGGGACGGCGAACTGCGGATGAAACTGCGGTGCGCCCGACGCGGTGCGCGTCACGGGGGCAGTTTCCTCCACCGCAGGTGCCTCTTCCGTCTGTGCGGCGGCTGCGCATTCCTCGCACAGTACGCCTTCCGGTATTTCTTTCAGGCAATGCTCACAAAAAGCCATCCTTACCACTCCTTATATCATTCCATTGTTCATTGTACTAAAAGTACGGCGGTTTGTCAAGGTCACACGTTCGAGGGCAACGCGGTGCGCGGACCGTAGAAAACGTAACATCAAACCGCTTCATCGTTACACTCCCCTTTGTTTCATCATATCATCTGCCAACAAAAATTGCAATGGATATCGCAAAAACAGCAGGGCGTATTCCACCGAATACGCCCTGCTTTATTATTGGTCACCACGGATCGGATACCGACGATTCAAAGGTCACAAACATTTTTCCGTCGCGTTCGATGAATGTCAGCACCAACGTGCCGCCCTCGCGGTGGGACACGCGCAACGTGTCCCCCTCACGTGTCACGTTACAATGGGCGATATGATCGTAGAAATCATAAAATTCATCCACCGTCCCCACCGCTTCACATTCCATGGTTTGTGGGAAGAAAGACACCTCTGCATCAACATACGGATGATCGACATCGTATAACAAATGAAGGGGAATGTACATATCAAACGGCAGTTCCTCCACATAAAACGTCGCCTTCGGTCGAAAGAGACGATAGTTGTAGTAGCGCCCACCCTCTCGTTCGTAGGGATCGGCTTTTTGGATCAGGAACACATTGGTGTCGGTGCGGATCTCCATGTACTCCCCTTGGTATTCCTTCACCGCAAGCGGTGCCACCGCCTCGGTCACCTTGTCCACCAACTCCTCAAAGTTCTGCTTCACATGAAAGCCTTTGTCCCTGGGGGAACCGCTCACGCATGCCCGTATGGGGATCTCCAACCGATCTCCTTCCGATACAATCGATATACTGCGCATCCACTGTCTTCCGCCGCAGGCAGATAAACATACGACCATCCATAAAACCAATGCCAACACACGTTTTTTCATGTCAACCATCATCTCCAACAAGTATATATGCTTCCGAGAATACCATTAAAGTAAACTTCTGTATCTCCTTCCCACCCAAAGTGCGACATATAACTATACAACCCCCATTTGATTATAACGCACACTGTGCATTGTGTCAAATATATGTGCTGTAAGTCGTAACGGAGAAAGCACTCTTTCTTCAACTCGTTTCCCACTCGTTTGCCGCCAACATCCATTCCGCAACAACACAAAAACCGCGCCGTGGTGTGTGCCAAGGTGTCCTCTTTATCGTAACGGCACGGACGCGGACCTTAGAAAAACGCAATCCCAAACCGCTTCATCGTTACACGCCCCTTTGGTTTCTTCCTATCACCTGCCGACAAAAATCGCAACCCTTCTTGCAACGGAAAGCGGTTTCTGTTACAATATTTCCGTAAGGGAAGTGAGTACATGAAATTCATCCATTTATCCGACCTGCACCTCGGCAAACGCGTGAACGCGTTTTCAATGCTGGAAGAGCAGGAGACGATTTTACAGCAGATCATCACCGTCATTGACACCGAATCCCCCGATGCGGTGCTGATTGCCGGTGACGTATACGACAAGCCCGTGCCCCCTGCCGAAGCGGTGGGGCTGTTCGACCGCTTTTTGGCGGCACTCGCCGCACGGCAGGTGCCCACCTTTGTCATCAGCGGCAACCACGATTCCGCCGAGCGCATCGCCTTCGGTGCACGCATTATGAGCGGCGCCGGCGTGCACCTCTCCCCTGTGTATGACGGCAACCTGACCCCCGTGACCTTGCAGGATGAATACGGCACGGTGAACGTCTATCTTCTCCCCTTTGTGAAGCCTGCGCACGTGCGCCGCTTTTTTGAGGAAGAGGAGATCGTATCCTACAACGATGCTCTGCGTGTCGCCATCGCCCACATGGCGGTGGACACCGCCGTGCGCAACGTCCTTGTCACCCATCAATTCGTGACAGGCTCCGATCGCCGCGAATCGGAGGACATTTCGGTGGGCGGCACCGACAACGTAGATGCGGCGGTTTTCCGGGATTTCGATTACGTCGCCTTGGGGCATTTGCACGCACCGCAAAACTGCACGTCCCCCCGTATTCGCTATTGCGGCACGCCGCTGAAATATTCTTTTTCGGAAATGAAGGATCAAAAATCCGTCACGGTGGTGGAACTGGGTGCCAAAGGGGAGGGTGTCACGGTGCGCACCCTGCCGCTCACACCCATGCACGATATGGGGGAACTGCGCGGCACATTTACATCGCTCACCGATCCCGTGTTTTACACCACACATCCGTCGCGCGAGGACTATTTGCGCATTATTCTCACCGATGAAGAGGACGTGCCCGATGCCATGGCACGCCTGCGGCAGATATATCCGCAGGTGATGACATTGGATTACGACAACACCCGTACCCGTGAAAATGCCGTGGTGGTGGGTGCCGCCGAAGCGGAAAAGCGCTCGGCGTTTGACCTGTTTGCGGAATTTTTTGAAAAGCAAAACAACGCACCGATGACCGCGGAACAAAGCACCTATATGCAAGCACTGATCGAAGCGATCGAGGAGGGTGAGCGATGAGACCGTTGAAACTGACCGTTTCGGCGTTCGGCCCGTATGCCGGCCTGACCGTGTTGGATATGGATCGCTTGGGCGAAAACGGGTTATATCTCATCACCGGCACAACGGGTGCCGGCAAAACTTCGCTGTTCGATGCGATCACCTACGCCTTATACGACCGCCCGAGCGGTGATGCGCGCGACGATTCCATGTTGCGTTCAAAATATGCCGATCCCACCACCGAAACCTTTGTGGAACTGGAATTTTTATATAACGGCAAACGCTACACCGTGCGCCGTTCCCCCGAATACGAGCGCCCGAAAGCGCGCGGCGAAGGCACGACCAAGCAAGCCGCCCGTGCCGAATTGCGCTATCCCGACGGACACACGGTGGATCGCAGTAAGCGCGAGGTGACGCAAGCGATCGTGGAGATCGTGGGAATCGATCGCGATCAATTTTTGCAGATCGCGATGATCGCACAGGGCGACTTTTTGAAGTTGCTGCTTGCCAAGACCGAAGAGCGGCAAGCCATCTTCCGCCGCATTTTCAAAACCCAAAAATTCGAGCGTATTCAACAGCGGTTGAAGGAGGATGCCGATCGGGCCGGCAGTGTGTTTTTTGCCGCCCGTGACCGCCTTGCCACCTATGCCGCCGACATCCTCTGCCCCGACGGACATCCCCGTGCCGCCGAAGCGCAAGCGGCCCGTCAGGGCACGGTGGCAACGGCCGAGGTGATCGCACTGCTTCACACGTTGATCGAAGAGGATACCGCCGCCGCCGAACAAGCCGCCGCCGAAGCCGCTCGCATTGCCGCCGAAGCGGCAACGCTGGAAGGGACGATCGCCCGTGCACGGGAATATCGCAAAAACACGGCGGCGCTGGCAGAAAAGCAAGCGGCGCTTCCCACAGTGCAGGAGGCCGCCGACAAAGCCGCCGAAACCTTGGCGGCCGAACAGGCAAAGCAATCGGCACGGGATGCCGCGGCACGTGCCGTGGCGGCGTTGGATGCCGAACTGCCGCAATACGACACATTCGTCACCCTTTCGGATGAGATCGCCGACCTCGCGAAAAAAGCCACCGACCTTGAAGGTAAAACGGCCGATGCCAATCAAGACGCCGCCGAAAAAACAGCCACCATCGCCGCACTGAAAACGCGGGTAACCGCGTTGGAAGGGGCGGCGGCGCAAAAAGAGCGCTTGGCCGCCGAGCAAGCGGTGCTTTTGGCGCGTGAACGGGAGCTTGCGGCACTTGTTAAGGCAGAAGAAGGGCTTGCCCGTCTGCAAAGCGAGCTTCAAAACGCGCAGGCGACCTACATCACCGCCGAAGCGCAAGCGCAAGAAGTCACCGCCGCCTACAACACAGCGTACCGTGCCTTTTTGAATGCACAGGCAGGTGTGCTGGCGGCCACCCTGCAAGATGGGGTGCCCTGCCCCGTGTGCGGTGCAACGGCGCACCCCTCCCCTGCCGTGTCCCCTGCCGATGCACCGAGTGAAGCTGAGTTGAAGGACTTGAAGCAAGCCGCGGAGGATGCCGCCGCCAAGGCAGGCGAGCACAGCCGCACTTGCGGTGGGTTGATGGGGCGCATTCACGAAGCAGAGGAGGCAGTGGCAACACAGCGCAAAGCGTTGCTGGGCGATGCCGAAACCGCCGCCGAAGCGCAAGGAGCATTGCAACCGCAACTCGTGACGGTTGCCGAAGCGATAGCAAAAACCGATCAGGCGATCGCCGAAAAGGCCCGACTGACCGAGGCTCTTCCCAAGGAGGAGGCGGCATTGCAAGCGTTGCTCACAGCGGCAAGTGCGTTTGCACGCGAAGAATCCGCCGCCAAAGCGGCAGGCGAAGCCAAAGCGGCACAACGGGCGGCGCTAAAAGCCACCCTGCGGTTTGCCGACCGTGCGGCCGCCGCTGCCGCGCGTGAAGAGGCGGTTGCCGCACAAAAGGCGTTGCAGGAAGCGCTGGATGCGGCAATGACCCGTGACACCGCCGAAAAGCAAGCCCTTGCCACGCTGTGCGGTGAGATCGCCTCCCTGAAAGCGGTGACCGCCGAAAACACCGACACCGATCTGGATGCCGCGCAGGAACGGCAAGCGGTGTTGCACGCCGCCGCCGAGGAACAGCGGTTGCGGCGCGAAGAACTCGCCGCACGGCTTGCCGCCAATCGCCGCTCATGTGAGAACATGGAACGCACCGCGGCGGAATGTGCCAAAGCGGAAGCGCGCTATCGCTTGCTCAACACCTTGGCAGGAACCGCACGCGGCACGTTGGGCGGCAAAGAAAAGATCATGCTGGAAACCTACGTGCAGATGAGTTATTTCGACCGTATTCTCGCCCGTGCCAACACGCGCTTGCGCAAGATGACGGGTGGGCAATACGATCTCACGCGCCGCTTGAATGCGGACAACCACCGCTCGCAGGTCGGGTTGGAGTTGGATGTGATCGACCATTACAACGGCACCACCCGTCCCGTGCA
>JAZONO010000120.1:0-21713 GCA_045654545.1 Acutalibacteraceae bacterium | reverse complement strand
CGTGTTGTCATATCTTTCGCTGTTGGTGCATAGAGTTGAAACAAAGTCAAAACGGAAGATAAGGAGAGGTATCCATGGAGTTTCGTGCAACAGAAAAGGCTGTTCCCGTTTGTGAAACCGTTGTCAACGCTGTGTCGGAATTGCCGGTAGACGGAGATTTTATTCTGCCGGAATATTGTCCCGATGTAGCTACGGTGTTGAAATGTCACATGACGGTCACTGTGCAAAGCCGTCAGTTGAGCGGCGATCGCTATATGGTGGACGGCACGGTTTTGCTTGGTGTATTGTATCTGGATGAAGAGCGGCGGTGCGTGCGTACCTGTGAGTTCTCACAGCCGTTCAGCACCGTGTTTTCCTTGCCGTCGCCGTCGCCGCAATCGTTTTTTACGTTACAAGTGCACAACGATTACGTGAATTGCCGTGCGATTGGACCGCGTCGCTTGGATATTCACGGTGCTTTCAGCGTACAGTTGACGGTGAAAGCCGCTGTCGAAAAAGCATGGATTACCGCGGTGCAGGGGGATGGGGTGCACACCCGTCGTGTGCTGTTGACCCACACCGTGCCGGCGGCGTTTCAAGAAAAGTCGTTCACACTTAACGAGGTGATGGAACTTTCCAATGGGCATCATGCCGCCGAAGCGATACTCTACACCGCGGTGACACCGCTCGTGAGCGAGTGCAAAGTGTTGCTTAACAAAGCCATTGTCAAAGGCACGGTACAGGTGTATGTATTGTATTTGATCGACCCTCAAAACGGGGCGACCGAAATGGTAGAGGCAGAAATCCCGTTCAGTCAAATCGTGGATATGGAAGGGCTTTCCGAAGAGTGGGTGTGTGATGCCACAGCTACGTTGACGGCATCGGACGTGCGTATTGATGCGTCACAAAGCGGCGAGGCGGTGCGTCTGGCGGTGACCGCCAAGGTGCTGTGCGAATTGTACGGATGGCGGCTTGAACAGGTAGAGGCGGTATGCGATGCGTATTCCTCTCATTGTCCGCTTATCACCGAAACCCAAAGCGTGCAGGTAAAAAAACTGCACGGGGTGTTGCGCGATGAGCAAACGGTACGCCACACTTGTGAATTGCCCTCGGAGGATATACAAGAGATCTTGGGGCTGTGGTGCACGCCACTTTCTGCCGCTATGACCAAGGAAGGGGAAAAAGTGACGTTGGAAGGTCGCTTGATGTGGTGTATGTTGGTACAAGACAGCCGCGGTGAAGTGTCCTACTTTGAGCGTACCGAACCGTTTTCTCTGCCGTATACCGATGGGGGATGGGATGCCGCGCCCACGGTGCAGGTGCGTCGCACAGAGCATCAAACCGTTGGCGGCGGAAAGATGGAATTGCACACCTGCTTGTTTGTCACGCGTCGTTGTGAAACAACAGAGGATCACACGGTGCTCAGTTGTGTAAGTGCGGACGAATCCGCCGCTTATCCCATCGACAAAGCGGCATTGAAGATCGTGTACGCCGAGCGCGGTGAGTCATTGTGGGAGATTGCGCGCCGCAGTCGCACGGCGGTGGAAACCATTATGGAAGAAAATCACTTGACGGGGGATACGTTAGCGGCAGATACTATGTTGTTGATCCCATTGCGATAACACACATAAAACCCTCCGTGGGATGCCACGGAGGGTTTTATGTGTGTTTCAGGGACAGCGCGTGGTTATCGGGTTGTAATTCGGTGATGTTTTTCCAATACTTCTTTGGCATCAACTGTTGCTGTAACTTGGGGTTGATGCGTTCTTTGATGGCAATGGTGTCGTAAAATGTCTTCCACAAACGGCGATATGCCAATTCGCTTTCCGACAATGCCGGCACTGTCATGCCTTCGGTGGACACCAGCACCCATTTTTCGCGGTCGTATACCCCTGCCATGTGGTGCGTTTTGTCGTGGATCAAAAAGGGGTGTGCGTTCATGCGAGCGGCAAAATGCGGCATAATCAGCGGCAATACCATGTGTTCGGGGGTGATCTCGGCGTAATACAAATGCCCTTCCACCTCCGAAAACCGCACAAACTCGGTCAAAAAGGAGGCTTCACGCCCCGTGATGGCACACAACTTGTCGATCGCCAGCACGGTGGGGTGAGTGAGCATTTGGTGCACGCACTCGCCCTCTTTCATCCCTAAACGGATATACCGATAAATCACGCTGTCTTTATCCTCGCTGCTGTGCAAAAACGCTTGCCATATTTTGCGGTAGCCGAGTGTGCCCATACGGCGCCGCACACCGGCAATCACACGTGCGGCGTGCTGTGGGTCGGTCGGGACCTCTTTGTAGCGATGCCCGAGTTGCGGTTGATAGCATCCGGCCACGTCCAACCCTTGCGGCGGTGGGGAATAGGAGTAGGAATCAAACACCGCCGACAGCACGCCTTCCAACGTGCCGTCGTGCAGTAAGATCAAAGTTGACCCGTCAGACATTGTACCACATCCTTTCGTTGGGGCAACATAGACGGCATATCAAACCACGACAACTGTTGCACCGTGGGGTCGGGGGGGAGACGGTCGGGATGAAGGGCGGCCGAGGCGGTCAGATGACGGTAAATCACATCGGGCTGAAACACCACCCCTTCCTGCATACGTCCGTCACAGGTGATGAAAAAGGCGGCGCGTTTCAGCACAACCCCCAGCTTTTTCAAGTCCTCAAAGCGCAAATGTCCGACGCGCCGCGCGGTTAAAATACGCCCTGCCGAACGCACGCCGATGCCCGGCACACGCAACAGCATTTCCTTCGGTGCACGGTTGATTTCCACGGGGAAATGCTCCAAGTGCCGTAATGCCCATTGACATTTTGGGTCCAGCAACGGATCAAGCGAGGGGTGTTGCTCGTCCAACAGTTCGTTCACCGAAAACCCGTAAAACCGCAACAACCAATCGGTTTGATACAAGCGGTGTTCGCGCAACAGCGGTGTCGGGCGGTCGGCAGGAATCAGTGCCGCGTTGCCAACGGGGATGTACGCCGAAAAGAACACGCGTTTCAAGCGGTAATTTTTATAAAGGCTTTCGGATAATCGCATGATCTGAAAATCCGTTTCGCCGCTGGCACCCACGATCATCTGCGTGCTTTGCCCGGCAGGAGAAAATGGGGTGGCGTGGCGATAGGTGGCAAGTTCCGCTTTGCTTTGCACAATGGTGTCGCGAATGGTGCTCATCGGCTGTAAGATGGCTTGCTTTTTCTTGTCGGGTGCCAGCGCGTTCAAGCTCTTCTCGCTTGGCAATTCAATGTTCACGCTCAATCGGTCGGATAATCGCCCCAATTTGTCGATCAGCTCGGGGGAGGCACCGGGAATGGCTTTGGCGTGAATGTAACCGTTAAATCCGTGGTGAAAGCGCAACAGTTCCAACGTGCGGCACATCTGCTCGGTGGCACGGTCGGGTGTACCGGCCACTCCTGAACTCAAAAACAAGCCCTCGATATAATTGCGGCGGTAAAACTCCATGGTGAGTCCTGCCAGTTCTTCGGGAGTAAACGCGGCACGGGGCAGGTCGTTGGAACGGCGATTGATACAGTATTGGCAGTCGTATGCGCACACATTGGTCTGCAACACTTTCAACAGCGAAACACACCGCCCGTCCGCTGAAAAACTGTGACACAATCCCGGCAAACACGTGGCACCAAGCATCCCGTGCACGGCACCGCGGTTGGAACCGCTGGAGGTGCATGCCACATCGTATTTGGCGGAATCCGCTAAGATTTGCAGTTTGTCCATCAACTCCACACGATCTCACTCCCGAACAAAGTTTCTTTTAGTATACCATAGAGCTTACGCAAAGTCAAACGTTTGTTCGTTTTTGAAGAAAGAAAAATCTCCCATGCAGAAAAACTGCACGGGAGAGAGGGTTAGACTTCTTTGAAGAATTCCACTTGCTCGTTATCCGGACCCTTTACAAAGGCAATGTGAATGCTCATTTTGTTGGGTGTGGAATCCAGCGGCACGGTTTTCGGCTGAATGTGCGGCAAGAAGCCTGCTTTTAGCGCGGTTTCATACATGCCGTCCACGTCGTCTGTTGCCAATGCAAAGTGTTGCCATTTGCCGTTTTCGCTGAATTCGTCCGATCCGTTGGCAAACAACTCAATGCGACCGCCGTCGCCGACGTCCAGCATGACGATCAAACGCTCACCTTCGCCCCAACGCACCACTTCAGTCATGCCGAGTGCTTTGTACATAGCAAGGCTTTTTTGGATGTCACAGCATTTCAAAGCAATGTGATGAAATCCGAGATTTGCCATTATTATACACCTCATTTCAAGTGTTAGTATAACGGAAAAAGAGGGAGATTGTCAATCTTTATTTTCGTCCGTTTTATTCTCGGCTTCTTTGCACTTTTGGGCATCCAGCAAAGCGCCGATTGCCACACCGATACCGATGCCGATGCACATACCGATGGGGATCTTGTCAAAAGCCGCGCCGATTGCCATGCCCACCGACAAACCGATGCTCATAAAAATGGGTAAAAACGACACTTGCGTTTCGCGTTCTTTCATACGAGCGCCTCCGTTTTGATATCGTACATATCGTCGATAAGGATATAGTTTACGTTGTGTTCTTTTGCCAGGCGCAACAGTGCGGCATTATCCTGTAAGGCACATTCCATGGTGTACAACTCGTCATCCAAGCGTTCTTCGATTACGTTCGCATACGCTTTAATATCGTCAAAGTGGGTTTTGATGTAGTTCTCACTCATCACCAAGCAATAGTAACGTATATTTTCGAGATATGACGGTTCAAAGCTCATTTGCCAATCAAATGGAATATAACAGCCTTCCACGATCAAATTTTGTTTGTTCTCAATCGCGGTTTTGATCATTTCACACACGATCGGCCACAAAAAGGCGGTCAGTTCGCCGTCGTCACTCATCGGTGTAAGGTTGGTGTGTCCGCTGCGGATCAAACCCATCTTCAAATGATCGATCGAAAGGTAAGGAAAATGATAGGCTTCAAGCAATTTTTGTGCCAAGGCGGTTTTGCCTGCGTGGGATGCGCCTGTAATAAGAATAATCATGGTTACCATCCTTGCAAAACATGGTTTATGAATGGATTATAGCATGGGCAAGCGGAAAGTGCAAGGGGACGAGGTGGGATTTCGGTTGAAGAAGAAAGTCATTGGGCAGTTGGGTGTAGCAGAATCTTTGTCGAAGGAGAACGGGACTTTCTTCTCGCTTGACGAAAAACTGTTGCGGTACCCGAAACGGTTTTTTCTCGCTCTCGCTCGTACCGTTTCGACCGCGGCCACCGCTTATGTCTCGCTGTATCCGCCACCGGCGGCGCTCGACAACGCGCCCCCACCGGGGCTTTCTCCCGAATCTTCGCGACTTGACAGTCGCTCACATTCGGAGCTCGTTTCAAGTCCCGTCATACAAGAACAAAAAAGACAGACCCAAAGGTCTGTCTTTTTTGTTGGTGCGAGAGACGGGACTTAGAACCCCGGTTTTGCGCCAAGAGTGAGGTCGTCGTAGTTGTTGCTTGCGCAAAACCATGGAAAAGGCTACCGCCTTTTCGGGGTCCTGCGTGTCCGAGGTTACTTCATACCAAAATGAAAAGGATAGCCAAAGGCTATCCTTTTCATTTTGGTGCGAGAGACGGGACTTGAACCCGTACGTCTTCGACACACGCACCTCAAACGTGCCTGTCTGCCAGTTCCAGCACTCTCGCATATTCGTTTTGCAACATTGACGATTATACCACCGCTTCTTCGTAAAGTCAAGCCTTTTTTTGCGGTTATTCCATTTTCTTTCAAAAAAGCCGCCGTCGGAAATTCGACGGCGGCTGCGTACGGTTTATTACAGGCACGTGCGGCGCAATTCCTCGCCCGAAAGAGGGGAGAGATAGGCAGGGGGAATGTCGAACACGGTTTTGCATCCGTACTGTCCTTCCGTGTACAAACGTGCGGCGGCACGTGCATAGGCGACCAACACGCTGGCGGTAAATTCGGGGTTGGAATCCAGTTGCAGGCGATATTCGATCACGTGGGTGTTTTCGCTTTCCACTCCCGTTTTACCCACGCGCACCACAAAACCGCCGTGGGGAATACCGCTGTGATCGCGCAGAAATTCCTCTTCGCTGATAAAATGCACGGTGGTATCGTAATCGGCAAAATAGTGCGGCATGGTCACGATCTCGCGTTCGATACGGGCGGTATCCGCGCCATCCTCTGCTACCACAAAACACTCACGCGTGTGCTTTTCGCGCGTGGTGAGGGTGGGTGTCTGACCTTGGCGCACCGCTTCCAATGCGGCAGGAACGGGGATGGTGTACTGTTTCGCGTTCTTTACCCCCTCAATGCGGCGTACGGCATCGGAATGTCCTTGGCTGACACCCTTGCCCCAGAAGGTGTAATCCTGTCCTTCGGGGAGGATAGAAGCGGCATACAAGCGGTTGAGCGAGAACATACCGGGATCCCATCCCACCGAGATAAGCGCCGTGTGACCACTTTTTTCGGCGGCGGCGTTCACGGCATCGTAATGCATGGGAATTTTTGCGTGGGTATCAAAACTGTCCACCACGTTAAACATGGCGGCGAGTTGCGGAGTTTGCACCGGAAGGTCGGTGGCACTGCCGCCACAGAGGATCATCACGTCGATTTTATCCGCAAATTCCGCCACGGTATCCGCGTGATATACGGGAACGTTTGACGTGGCGGTTTTCAGCGCGGCAGGATCACGGCGCGTAAACACCGCCACCAATTCCATATCCGCATTTTGGCGCACCGCCAATTCCACACCGCGCCCCAAGTTGCCGTAACCGAAAATACCGATTCGAATGCTCATAGTAATTCGACCTTTCCCAAAAGGAATTTTAATGAAAAAAGCATAGCATATTTTTCCCCAAAACGCAAGAAAAATTTAAGCGGCATCTTAAGGATGCCCCCGTCATTTTAGAGCTTTTTCAATTCGTCCAAACACTTCTGACAGATGTTGTGACCGCGAAACACCGTGACGTCGCGTGCATCACCGCAATACAGACAGGCCGGCTGATATTTCTTCAAAATAATACGGTTATCTTCGGTGAAAAATTCCAGCGAGTCCCCTTCTTTAATATCCATCGTGCGGCGCAGTTCGATCGGGACAACGATGCGCCCCAAGTTGTCTACGGGACGGACGATACCCAAGGATTTCATCAGTTTAACCTCCGTGCGCTCGGTTGCGAAAAAGAGAAAATCTTTGCACAATCGAACGAGTTTTGTCGTTTCTTGATGCTATTATCCTACTATTTATTTCCAGAAATGTCAAGAGTTTTCCGTTTTCTCATATACATTCTTCGGAGGGGATGGTATGCTAAACGCGATTTGGGCAGGTATGATGTTGTTTGCCATTGTTGGCGGCATCCTGATGGGAAAGGGCGAAGCGGTCACGGCAGCGCTCTTGAACGGCGGGAAAAACACGCTGACCTTTATGTTGACACTCGGCGGCTCGATGTGTCTGTGGAGCGGTGTGTTGCGTGTGGCGGAAATGGCAGGATTTACACGCTTTGTGGCAAGAACGATCGCTCCTTTACTACGTCTTTTGTTTCCCCGTCTTCCCACAGACAGCGAGGCGTGCCGCGCCATTTCCATGAATATCTCCGCCAACGTGTTGGGGCTTGGTAACGCCGCCACGCCGTTTGGACTGCAAGCGATGAAGGGACTGCACGATCGTACAAAAAGTGACTATGCTACACGGGATATGATCGTTCTTGCGGTATTGAACACCGCTTCGGTACAACTGATCCCCACCACCGTTGCCGCCTTGCGTGCCGAAGCAGGATCGGCATCACCGCTGTCGATTTTGCCGGCGGTGTGGATAACGTCGCTTGGTGCGGCGCTGGCGGCGGTGACGGTGGCGCGTGTGTTTGGAAAGGAATAAACGATGGCACAATGGGTGATTTTAGGTTTTGTCGGTATGATTGTTGTGGCGGCGTTAGCACGGCGTGTGCCGCTGTTCGATGCGTTTTGCGAGGGAGTGAAAGAGGGCGGTGCGGCGGCGTTGCGTGTGTTTCCCACGTTGCTTGCCTTGATGACGGCGGTGGCGATGTTGCGTGCAAGCGGTGTGCTGGATTGTGTGACGGTGTGGTTGCGCCCCGTGGCGGAACGTATCGGATTTCCCACCGAGGTGTTGCCGTCGGCGCTGTTGCGCCCGTTGTCCGGCAGCGGTTCGCTTGCCGCTTTGCAAGACGTGTTGGCACAACACGGAGCAGACAGCAAAGCAGGGCTGGTGGCAAGCGTGTTGCAATCTTCCACCGAAACCACCTTTTACACGCTGTCTGTGTATTTCGGTTACGTGGGTGTGAAAAAAGCAGGATGCGCGTTGCCGGCGGCACTCGTGGGGGATCTCACGGGAATGGTGTTATCGGCACTCACCGTGCATCTTTTCTTCTAAAACCCTTGCCGTAGAATAAAAAGTATGGTATACTGAAACGGAGAAAGAACCTCGACTTTGTCCTTCCCGTATAGTGGAAGGAAAGGTGGGGATCTTATGAAAAAACGGCGCCGCTTTTTGGTTGTTTTCGCTCTCTTCGGGGCGGCTTTCTCTTGCGCCGTGCTGTGGCTGGACATATCGATGCGTCCCCTTGTGCGCGAATACGCGGTCAACCGTGCAAACACCGTGGCGAGCGAAGCGTTGGCGACAGCGGTGGAATCGGTGCTGTGTGAAGCGAATACATACGGTGAAACGGTCCTTGTTCAACGGGATGAAAACGGGGCGGTGCTTTCGGTGCAAGCCAACACGGCGGCGATCAACCGTTTGAGTGCAGACGTGATCACGGCGGTGGGGCAAACGCTTTTGGAAAAAGAATATTCTGAAATGAGCATTCCTGTGTTGAATGCTACGGGACGTGTATTTTTGATGGGACGCGGACCTGCCGTTACGGTGAAATTACAACAAAACGGTGCGGCCACCGTGCAGATCAACAGCCGCTTTTCAGAAGCAGGGATCAATCAAACGGTGCACCGTTTGGAAGTGACCGTGACCTTTCGGGCGGCGGTGATGGCGGCAGGGATGTGTGAGCCGATTGAACAAACGGGTACATTCTTGGTAACCGAAACGGTTATTGTGGGTACAGTACCGGATCGCTATGTGGATATGAGGGTGAGGGAATAACATGGATTTTGTAAGAGCGCAACAACGGGTCAAGGCATTGCGTGCCGAAATTGACTATCACAGTCGCCGCTATTATGACGAGGATGCGCCCGAAATCGAAGATGACGAGTTTGATGCGCTGACACGCGAATTGCGTGAATTGGAAACGGCGTTTCCGCAACTGGTCACAGCCGATTCGTATACCCAACGGGTGCACGGCGAGATATCGTCCCTGTTTACCCCCGTGAAACACGAAGTGCCGCTGGCCAGTTTGCAGGACGTGTTTTCCTTTGAAGAACTGGCGGAATTTGACCGCCGTGTGCGCGAAACGGTGCCCAACCCGCGCTACGTTGTGGAGCCGAAGATTGACGGATTGTCGGTGGCACTGACGTATGAAGACGGGCATTTGGTGCGCGGCGTCACGCGCGGTGACGGCGAAACGGGCGAGGATGTTACCGCCAATATCCGCACGGTGGCAAGCATTCCTTCCAAACTCCACCACGCACCGGCCCGTGTGGTCGTGCGCGGTGAAGTGTATATGCCGCGCCGGCAGTTTGCCGCCCTTGTGGAACAGCAAGAGCAAAACGGAGAAAAGACCTTTAAGAATCCGCGCAATGCGGCCGCCGGTTCGTTGCGCCAAAAAGATCCCACCGTTACCCGTTCACGCGGATTGGATATTTTTGTGTTCAATCTGCAGAAAATGGAGGGCGAAGATGTGGATTCGCACGATCGTTCGCTCACGCGGATGGAGGAAATGGGATTTCATATCGTGCCGTTTCGCACGGTGGTAACTACGGCTGAGGAAATGATTGCCGAAGTGCAACGCATCGGTGAAGCGCGCCACGGATTGCCGTTTGATATTGACGGTGCTGTTGTTAAGGTGGATGACTTTACAGACCGCAAAGCACTTGGGTCTACCTCGAAGTTTCCCAAATGGGCAGTGGCATTCAAATATCCTCCCGAGGAGAAAGAAACCACCCTGCTGGATGTGGAAATCACCGTGGGACGTACTGGTGTTCTGACCCCGACGGGCATGTTTTCACCCGTGTCGCTTTCGGGCAGCACGGTGGCACGTGCCACGTTGCATAATGAAGAGTTTATCCGTGAAAAAGGGCTTTGCATCGGGGATACGGTGGTGTTGCGTAAGGCAGGCGACATTATTCCCGAGGTGGTGCGTGTTAAGGCACACTTGCCCAATGCTGTTTCGTACACCATGCCCACGGAATGTCCTTCTTGCGGTGCAACCGCCGTTCGTGAGGACGGTGAAGCCGCTTTGCGATGCACCAACCCGTTGTGCCCGGCACAGCAGATGCAAAAGTTGATTCACTTTGCATCGCGTGATGCCATGGATATTGAGGGGTTGGGTCCTGCGGTGGTGGAATTGTTGATGGAGGCAGGATTACTGTCCTCGGTTGCCGATTTGTATCACCTGCCTCATCACGAAATCGCCGCGTTGGAACGTATGGGCGAACGCTCAGCAGACAATCTGCTGGAAGCGATTGCCCGTTCGAAGGAGAACGATCTGTTCCGCGTGCTGTTTGGCTTGGGCATTCGCCACATCGGGCAAAAAGCCGCTAAATTATTGGCGGATTATTTCGGCACGATGGAAGCCATAATGGATGCCCAAGCGGAGGAACTCTGCCGCATTGACGGATTCGGAACGATTATGGCGGAAAGTGTGCACCGTTTCTTCCGCCAGCCGTCGTCGCGTGCGCTGGTTGAGGCATTGGCCGAGGCAGGGGTGAACATGATCTGCCGCACCGAGCGTGCCGATCGCCGCTTTGAAGGGATCACGTTTGTGTTGACGGGAACGTTACCCACCATGAAACGCGATGAAGCTTCGGCGTTGATAGAAAAGTTCGGTGGAAAAACCGCCGGAAGTGTTTCCAAAAAGACCGGGATCGTGTTGGCAGGTGAAGATGCCGGCAGTAAACTGGTGAAAGCCCAACAGCTTGGTATTCGCATCATTGACGAAAAGGAATTTTTGGAAATGATACAATAAACAATGTAAAATAAGACCGATCGGATGTGTTCGATCGGTCTTATTTTTTTGTTCTATTGCCCGTTTTGGCGGCATATAGTGTGCCAAGAGGTGAGGGGGCATGGACGAATGGGAACGGGCAATCGGTGTGTTGCCGCCCGATGTGCAAGTGCGCTTGCAACAGGTGCCCGAAACGGTGAAACACACGGTGCAGGAAATTCGTTTTCGCACAGGTTGCCCCGTTTTGTTGACGGGTAGCGGTATCTGCCGTCGTGTGGATGAACGCGTGTTTTGTGGGTCCGATATGGCACGGTTATTTACCCATTTGTGTGCTCACTCTGTCTATTCTCACCAAGAAGAATTGCGACACGGATACATTGCCACCGCCAACGGTTGCCGTGCAGGAATTGCCGGGCAAGCGGTTGTGGATAAGGGACGTGTGCTTTCGGTGCGCGGCATAACCTCCATCTGTTTGCGCTTGGCACGCGAGCACCGTGGTTGCGCATCACCGCTTTTGCCGTATATCCGCCGTTCGGACCGCTTGTGCGGTGTGTTGATTTGCGGCGGTCCTGCCGGCGGAAAAACCACCCTGTTGCGTGATCTGATTCGTCTGTTGTCCGAGGATAAGTATGCGCCGTGTCAACTGGCAGTAGTGGACGAGCGTGGTGAGTTGACCGCCACATTTTCCGAATCTCGTCCGTTCGACGTGCTGTTCGGTTACACAAAGGCACAAGGGATGGAACAGGCATTACGCACCCTTTCACCCCAAGGAATCGTGTTTGACGAGTTGGGGGACGAGGAGGATGTGCGTGCGGTGATGCATTGTCTGCACAGCGGTGTGGCGGCCATCGGCAGTGTGCACGCCGATGGGGTAGAGGGTGTGCGGCGCCGGCGCGCCTTACTCCCGTTATTGCAAAACGGAGGGGTGGACTACCTTGTGATTATGCACGGTCGTAACGAGCCGGGAAAAATCGAGAGGATTATGACAGCAAGCGAGGTGCTGAATTGAAACTATTGGGATTGTGTTTGTTGATAGCGGCCGGTGGTGGTATGGGCTGTGTGCGCGCCGCTGCATTGCGTGGTCGTGTGCATACGTTATTCACCGTGGTGCGCTTTGTCGATTGGTGGATGCGCGAAGTGCGCTATACCGCGGCACCGTTGGAAGAATTGCTTGAATGTGCCAAAAAGGATACCGCATTTCAAAAATTATTGAATTCAAGTGGAAAGGAAAACAACTTTACAGAAGAAGATGCCCATCAATTTCAAACGTTTGTGGATAAACTCGGTTCGACCGATTTGGATGGGCAGTTGTCACACGGTGCGTTTTATGCGAAGGTGTTTGAAGAACGAGCAAAGGAAGCGGAGATCACGGCAGCACGGCGCGGACGAAGCGAGTTGATGCTGTGGACAGGCGGTGCGACCGTGCTCGCATTGTTGCTTTTGTAGGGGTGGAGGAATGAAACGTGGAAGTAGATCTCATTTTCAAGATTGCGGCAATCGGCATTATTGTGGCGGTGTTAAATCAAGTGCTGATTCGATCGGGACGGGAAGAACAAGCCATGCTCACGACACTGGCCGGGTTGATCGTGGTACTCTCCATTATTGTAACCGAGATCAGCACGTTGTTTGATACGGTAAAATCTGTGTTTGGACTGTGATATATGAAGATTGGTGTATGTTGCGGAATCCTGGCGATTACCGCCTTTTTGACGGTACTGTTACGGCAATATCGCCCCGAAATGGCGTTGGGGCTTAGTGTGGCGGCAGGTGCCGGGGTGACGTTGTTGTTGGTCAGCACGTTGGGAGAACCGTTGCGAACGGCTTCGGAGTGGCTTCGAAAAGGCGGCGTGGACGAAGAAATTGTCACGTTGTTACTCAAAGCGCTTGGCATTTGTTTGCTCACACAGGTGACGGCCGACGTGTGCAAAGATGCAGGAGATGCCTCACTTGCGGCACACGCCGAATTCGTCGGGCGCGGTGCCTTGCTGTTGCTTATTCTGCCGGTGTTTGTGCAAATGGTGGATCTGGCGGTGGCTATCGCGGAGGGAACACTGTGAAATGCGCTGTTGCAATCCTTCTTGTGCTGTGGATTGCACTTGGGGGTAGTTTAACGGCAAACGCCGCTTCTGCCGAGGAGATATACCGCGAACAACTGGATGTATCGGGTGCAAACGATCTGTTTGATGTCTTGCCGCCGCAGACACGTGAATTGCTTTCGTCGCTCGGTATCACGGATCTCGAGGTGAAAAGTTACACAACTTTACAGCCGAGCGATGTCATGAACACCTTGAGCAAACTGTTTTCACAGCAGATGAGCAGCGTGCTCACATTGTGCGGTGTTCTGCTGGGTGCCGTAATGCTTGGCGCGTTTGCGCAAAGTTTGCAACACACCACCGACAGCAGTCCGATGAGTGTGTGGATGGGGCGATTGGGTGCGGTGGCGGTGTGTATGACCGTGTTGGTGCCGATTGGAGAATGTTTTCGAATGGTGGCAACCACAACCGAAAACGTGCGCGTGCTGATGTTCAGTTACATCCCCACGTATGCCGCGGTGATTTTTGCAAGCGGTCGCCCCACCCTTGCCGCTTCTTACAGCACGGTGTTGATGGCAGGGGCGGAATGCACCGCCGCGCTGGTGACTTGCACAGCGTTGCCGTTGACCATGCTGTCGTTGGCATTTGCCACCGTGGGCACACTGGCGGAGCAAAACCGCTTGGCCGCGCTTTCGGCGGCGACCGCCAAATGCGCCGCATGGATATTGGGAACAACAACCGCTTTGTTCACGGGATTGCTTTCTATGCAAAGCGTGGTGGCGGCCGCATCGGATTCGCTGTCGATGCGTGCCGCCAAAATGACCATCGGAAATTTTGTCCCGATCGTGGGAGGGGCGCTCAGCGAGGCGTTTGGCACGGTGACGGGATGTGTGCAACTGTTGCGATCCACCTTGGGAATGTTCGGTGTGTTGGTGATTATCGTGATGGTGTTACCGGCATTTTTGCGGTGTTTGTCGTGGTCGATGGCGCTGTGGGTTTGCCGTATGGCGGCGGATACATTGGGGGTAACGTCCATCGGTGAAGTGATCGGACGTGTGGGGACGGTTGTCAAAGTGCTGCTGGGAATTTTGGCATCCTGTGCATTGTTTTTGATTATTACCACAACGCTGGTAACGGTGATCGGGAGGTAGTATGGAAACGTTGCGTGTCTGGGGTGTTTCGCTTTGTTTTGTGGCGGCGGCTTGCGTGTTATTGCAATTTTTAGCACCCAAAACAGCAACGGGACGGTTAGTTGAGATCTTGTGTGGGACGGTGTTGCTCTTTTGCACGATTATGCCGCTCGTCAAAGTGAAATGGGGTGAGGTGTTGTCCTTTGAGGGTTCCGAGAACCTTGCCTTACAGACCGCGCCGATGCAAACGTATATGTATGAACGGCTGAACGGTCCGTTACAAGAGGCGGTGAACCGTGAGGGTTTGGCGGCACTGAAACCGTATGGTTTTTCGGCAGAGCGGATTACGGCAACGATGGATATTGATGAGGACGGTAACATATGCATCAATGAGGTGATTGTGTATCTGGATGCCGATCAGGCGGTGCAACAAGTGTCGATCCAAAAGGTGTTGGAACAACGCTTTCAAACCACCGTGACGGTGAAGGAGGAATGATATGACCAAAGATGTATTCAAACGGATTGCGGACTTCTTAAAAAGCAAAAAAGGGGTGCGCCTGATCCTTGTCCTCGGTGCATTGGGTGTGGGGCTGATCGTGTTGTCCGAGATGTTTCCGAGAGAAAAAGACGTGGCGACAACAACGCCGAAACTGACGGCAGAGGAATATACGGCAGCACTGGAAGAACGGCTGACCGCCATGGTGGAACGCATTGAAGGTGTGGGGCGTTGCCGCGTGATGATTACGTTGGAAAACGGTGTGAAATACGTGTATGCCAGCGAAGAGAAAACAGGGCGCGACCACAAGACACAGGGTGACACGGAGTCACAGGCGGACGATAGCGAAACATCGGTAATCTTGGTGCAAACGGACGGCGGGTACGAAGGGTTGCTTGTCACCGAATTGCAACCAACTGTGAAGGGGGTGGTCGTAGTTTGTGAAGGTGGGGGTGATGCGGCGGTGCAAACGCGTGTGAAAGAGGCATTGACCGCGGTTTTAAACGTCACGGACCGACGAGTCTGTGTGGTTGCCGGCAACGGTGAATAACTTGAATTTTGAAAGGATGAGCAGGTATGAAACGGTTTTTTGGTAAGAAGCAGGTGTTGATTGCCACACTGGCGGTGGCGCTGGGTTTGGCAGTGTATCTGAACTATTATCTTGCACAGACCGAATTGAAAAGCAACGTGGCAGGGCAAACAAATGGGGACACGGTTACCACCACCACGGGTGGGAACTTGGGCGATTCGCAGTATGTGAACAGCACAACCGTCCAAAGCAGCGACTCGGTCAACACCACGGTGACCGAAACGCCGTATTTCATGCAAGCACGCGCCAACCGCGAGGCGGCGCGCGCCGAGTCGCTGCAAACGCTGCAAGAGTTGGTCAACGACGTCAACTCCTCGCAAGCAATGATCGAGGATGCAACCGAAAAGATTTTGGCGGTGGTGCAAGCCGGTGAACAGGAAAGCAAGATTGAAAGCCTTGTAAAGGCAAAAGGCTTTGCAGACTGCGTGGCGTACATTGAAGGGGCAAATTGCAATCTTGTGGTGCAGGCAAACGAGCTCACGGCGGCACAAACGTTGCAAATTACCGAGATCATTACCGCACAATCCGCCGTAAAAAGCGAAAATATTAAAATATCTTCAATAAATTCGTAAATTTTGGTTGTCATTTTCACTTTTTGTGGTATAATGGTATCAGGAAAGTATTATGCGCGAAAAGTGTGCGTCGTGAAACGGCTTGCCGTGAAGAAGACGGATGCGTAATTTAAGGAGGTTTTCCCTATGGATAACAAACCCAGGACCAAAGGCAGTTGCGTGATTTCGGACGAAGTGATTGCCACCATCGCCGGTGCGGCGGCACGTGAAGTTCCCGGTGTTACCGGCTTGGCGAACCGTCCTGCCAACATTAAGGGCTTGGTCACTTCGACAGCTCAACGCTCGGTGGTGGTCAACAGCCGTGAAAGCACGATGTCGCTCGATGTGTACGTCACCATTTGCAGTGACGGCAAGATTCAGGAGATCGCGACGGCGGTGCAACGGGATGTGAAATCGGCGGTGCAGGCGATGACCGGCAAACCCGTGACGCGGGTGAATGTGAATATTGCCGGCGTTGTGTTTGAAGAAAAAGCGGCGCAATAAGCAAGCGCCCTTCGCACGATTTGGTGCGAAGGGCTTTGCTGCTGTTTACGGAAAGGCGGTCATTCTGTGACAAGACGTGAAGCCAGAGAACTGGCGTTTATTTTGCTGTTTGAAAAAATGTTTACCGATGAACCCATGGAGGAGATTCTCGAAAAAGCGCGGGATGCCCGTGATGTCGAGGTGGATGCTTTTGCATCCCGTCTTGCCGTGGGTGCATCGGAAAAGTTGGATGCCTTGGATGAGGTCATCACCCCTGCGTTACATAACTGGAGCCTTGACCGCCTTTCGCGTGTGGCATTGACGGTTTTGCGCTTGGCAGTGTATGAAATGGAATCCGAAAAGGACAACCCCGTGAATGTTGTGATCAACGAAGCGGTGGAACTGGCTAAAAAATACGGCGGCAACGAGGATGCATCCTTCATCAACGGTGTACTCGGCTCGTTGGCTCGTGTATGAGCGGCACCGTTTGTTTAGGGTTCGATACCAGCAATTACACCACGTCGGTGGCGCTGTATCGTGCCTTGGATGGCACGCTTTGTCAGCAAAAGCGTCTGCTTCCCGTGAAGGAAGGGGAACGCGGTCTGCGGCAAAGCGATGCGTTGTTTCACCACACCTGTCAACTCCCCGATTTAGTGGAAGCGTTGGCACCGCGTGACGTTACGTGTGTGGCGGTGTCTAACCGTCCACGCGAAGCGGAAGGATCGTACATGCCTTGCTTTCTGGCAGGAGTCGGTGCGGCGCGTCAATTGGCGGCGGTGCTGGATGTGCCGCTTCACACCTTTACACACCAGCAAGGGCACGTGGCGGCGGCGGTGTACGGTGCCGATGCGCGGTCGCTGTTTGAACAACGCTTTTTGGCGTTTCACGTGTCGGGCGGCACGACGGATGCGCTGTTGGTTGAACCGCACGGTGAACACGTGATCACTTGCAAACAAGTGGCAGGCTCGCTGGATTTGAAGGCCGGACAGTTGATCGACCGCGTGGGCGTGGAAATGGGACTTTCTTTCCCGGCAGGTCCTGCATTGGAACAACTGGCGCTTTCGGCATCGCAAACCTTTTCGCCGCGTGTGTCGATGGAAGGGGTCAACTGTCACCTTTCGGGTGCGGAAAATCAATGCCGTGCGCAACTTGAAAAAGGCATGTCGCAGGAAGATGCGGCACGTTTTTGTTTGGACGTGGTGCGTGTGACTCTTGAGGAAATGACGGCGCGCCTGCTTTTGCAATACGGCGATCTGCCGCTTTTGTATGCCGGTGGGGTAATGAGCAACTCCATTATCAAGAACGCACTTGCCACGCGGTTTGGCGGTTTGTTTGCGCCGCCTGCGTTGTCGGCGGACAACGCGGCAGGCATTGCTTTGCTCGGAGCCATGAAGGAGTCGATGTGATATGACGGTCATTACGGTCAGTCAACTGAATACGTATGTCCGTTCGGTTTTGGAAGGCGATCCGCATTTATCGTCGGTGTATGTCAGCGGCGAGATTTCCAACTTTACCAATCACTACAAATCGGGACACCTGTATATGTCGCTCAAGGACGAAGGCGCGGTGGTGCGCGCCATCATGTTCCGCGGCAATGCTTCAAAATTGCGGTTCGAACCGCAAAACGGTATGAAAGTGATCGTGCGCGCCAAGGTTTCGCTGTATGACCGCGACGGTGCGTACCAAATTTATATCGACGAAATGCAACCCGACGGCGTGGGCGCATTGCAAGTGGCGTATGAACAACTGAAAGCGCGTCTTGCCGCCGAAGGGTTGTTTGATGAACGGCGCAAACGTCCGCTTCCGCTTTATCCCACACGTGTCGGTGTGATCACCTCGGCGACGGGTGCGGCAGTCAGGGACATCATCAACGTCTTGGGGCGTCGTTTTCCGATGGCCAAAGTGGTGCTGGTGCCCGTGCTGGTGCAGGGGGACGGTGCGCCACCTCAATTGGTGGATGCGCTGGAACGCTTGAACCGTCTGGGCGCGGCAGATGTGATCATCATCGGGCGCGGTGGCGGTTCGATTGAGGATCTGTGGGCGTTTAACGATGAGCGTGTGGCACGTGCGGTGGCGGCATCCGCCATCCCCGTGATTTCGGCGGTGGGGCACGAAACGGATTTCACCATCTGCGATTTTGCGGCGGATCTGCGTGCACCGACACCCTCTGCCGCAGCGGAACTGGCGGTACCTGATCAACAGCAGTTACTCGCATTTTTGAAGCAACGGCAATGGACGTTGCAACAGGCTATGCGCCACACCTTAGAACGGGAAAACAAACGTCTGTCGGCATTGAAAGAGCGCCGTTGCCTTTCAACTCCGCTGTTTTTGGTGGAAGAGCAAGGTGTACGGCTGGATTATTTGACCCGTGCGCTGGCATCGGCAGGCACGCTTGCCTTGCAAGGGGCGGACAAACGACTGTCTGCCCTCAGTGCCAAACTGGATGCCCTCAGTCCGTTGAAAGTGCTTTCCCGTGGATATGCCATGGCAATGCACGGCGGACAACCGCTCTCTTCGGTGGGACAAGCGGTGGTCGGCGAAACGTTGAATATACGGTTGGCGGACGGACAAGTGGACTGTACCGTGACCGACGTGAAGGGGATAGAACAATGACGACCGAATGGACGTTTGAAAAAGCCATGGCTCGTTTGGAGCAGATCGTGGCGGCATTGGAAAGCGGACGTTGTCCGCTGGACGATTCCATGAAACTGTTTGAAGAAGGCACGCGTCTCACGGCGTATTGCGCCAAACAGTTGCAGGAAGCGGAACAACGCATTGTCAAGTTGACCGCGCCCGAAGAGTCGGCAGAAGAAGCAGGGGAGTAACGCTATGTATTCCAACGTGTTGAAACAACATTTGGCGGCAATCGAAGCGGCGTTGCCCGTGTGGTTGCCTTCGGGGGCGGAGGATTACGTGCCCGTTCCCGAAGCCATGACCTATGCCACGGCGGCAGGCGGCAAACGATTACGCCCCGTGTTGGTGATGGAATTTTGCCGTGTGTGCGGTGGCAATCCTGCGGCGGTGTTGCCGTTTGCCTGCGCGATTGAAATGATCCACAGTTATTCGTTGGTACACGACGATTTGCCGTGTATGGATACCAGCCCCTTGCGCCGCGGAAAACCGTCGGTGCACGCGGCATACGGCGAAACCATGGCATTGCTCACGGGGGATGCGTTGCTCAACCGTGCGTTCGAAACCATGCTTTCGCCCAAAGCACGGGCACGCGTTTCGCCCGAAGCGGCTTTATCAGCGGCATTTGAATTGGCGGATGCGGCCGGTATCGGCGGCATGATCGGCGGTCAGGTGATGGATCTCCGCTGTGAGGGGAAACGCATCGATATGGATACGCTTGTCACCTTGCAGGCCGGCAAAACGGCGGCGTTGATTCGTGCCGCTTGCCGTATGGGCGCTTTGCTGGCGGATGCAGACGAGGAAAAATTGCAGGCAGCATTTACGTTCGGTCATGAAATGGGTCTGGCATTCCAAATTATTGACGATGTGTTGGATGCCACATCTACACCCGAGGTTTTGGGGAAACCTGTGGGTAGTGACAAAGAAAACGAAAAGACGACCTACGTGACGTTGCTCGGGGTGGACGGTGCTAAAAAATTAGCAAGCACTCGCACTGAAACGGCGTTGCAGGCATTGGACGTATTTGGCAGTGAAGCGGAACATCTGCGTGCTTTGGCAAGCGCGTTATTGGTTCGCATTGCATAGGGTGAGCAATTAAACCCGAACCCGCCGTAAAGTGGGATATTTCGGTGTTTTTTGCTTCGTTCGCTCTCGTAAGGCGGAAAGCATTACTTCGCCCGACCGAAACAAAAAACCCTCAAAATCTCCTCGCTTTACAGTTGCAGATTTTGGGAAGAGCGGATTTTTGTTCAGCCGCGGCAAAAACGCAGCCAATACTCCCGTATGGGCGAGTATTTTAACAATGGATGAGCGAAAATCCGCCTTCCCAAAACGGAGTTCGGGTTTGACTGCTCACCCTAAGCGAAAGGAATGAGAAAGAATGTCGGAGTCTGCGGCTTTGCATACGACGATTCCCGATAGGGACACGTTAAAAGCAATGAATAAAAGCGATTTGGACGAGTTGTGCGCCACACTCCGACAGATTTTGATCGATACCGTTTCCAAAAACGGCGGTCATTTGTCCTCCAATCTCGGTGTGGTGGAATTGACGGTGGCGATGCACCGTGCGTTTGATTTTTCGAACGATCAAGTGGTGTGGGACGTTGGGCATCAATGTTACGTGCATAAGTTGTTGACCGACCGTGCCGAGCAGTTTTCCACCTTGCGACGTGAAGGCGGCATTTCGGGTTTCCCGTCACCATCGGAAAGTGAAACCGACTGCTTTATCACAGGACACAGCAGCACTTCGGTTTCGGCCGCCAATGGGTTGGCAAAAGCGAAAAAACTGAAAGGTGAGGACGGATACGTTGTTGCCGTGCTGGGCGATGGGGCGCTGACGGGCGGTATGGCCTACGAAGGGCTGACCAACGCCGGGCGCAGTCACGATCGCTTGATCGTGATCTTGAATGATAACCGTATGTCCATCAATAAAAACGTGGGATTTGTGGCGCGCCATCTGGCGAAACTGCGTATTCGCCGCCGCTACGTGCGTTTTAAACATGGATTTGGGAAAGTCATCAACCATATTCCGTTGATCGGTCGCCCCCTATACCGTTTTGTCGGCGGTCAAAAGGACCAGATGAAACGGCGTTTGTATCGTTCCAGTACGATGTTTGAGGAAATGGGCTTCCATTACCTCGGTCCCGTGAACGGTCACAACATCGCCTCGCTGGATGAAGCGTTGTCCACCGCAAAAAATTTGGAACGTCCCGTGTTGCTTCACGTGGTAACGACCAAAGGCAACGGCTGTGATTTTGCGCTTAAGTATCCCGACGTGTATCACGGTGTGGGGCAGTTCGATGTTGAAACCGGTCGCACGGCGGCACCCGCCACCACGTTTTCCACGATTTTCGGCAAACAAATGCAAAAGTTTGCCGCCGAAGATGAACTACTGTGTGCCGTGTCGGCGGCGATGACAAGCGGCACGGGTTTGGACGATTTTGCCGCGGCATATCCCTCGCGTTTCTTTGACGTGGGTATTGCTGAAGAACACGCCGTTACCTTCTGTTCGGGTATGGCACAGGGTGGGCTGCGCCCGGTGTTTGCGGTGTATTCCACCTTCTTGCAGCGCTGTTACGACCAGTTGGTGAACGATACCACGTTGCTCAAAAGTCACGTGGTGCTGGCGATCGACCGTGCCGGCATCGTTCCCGACGACGGCGAAACACATCAAGGAATTTACGATGTGGCGATGCTCAACAGCATGGCGGATATGACGGTGTATTCGCCTGCGACGTTTGAAGAACTGGAAGTTCATCTC
>JAZONO010000119.1:0-10344 GCA_045654545.1 Acutalibacteraceae bacterium | reverse complement strand
GGTGACAAGGTGGTTTCACTGAAAAATGCCGGGCGCGAAGTGGCCACAAACCCTTCGTGCAACGCCCCGTGTGCCAAGGTGGATGCCGCCATTTTCACGGGCACGTTACCCAGCGCTTTGTAAGGATATGCGTACGCCGTGCGCGCTTGCAAGGCAGCAAGGTACACTTCGTCCACCGCCGCATCCTTTGCGGTTTCTTCCCACGCGAATGTATCGGCAGGGGGCACTCCCGCACGGCGCACCGTGAGAGCGGTTTTGCACGGCAATGTCGGCATAGTAGGCATCGATGCCATCATACGCAATTCACCGGCATCGGGGTGGCGCATCAATCCCATTAAGATCCAATCGCCAAGTCCTGCGGCTTCCATCAACGCACCGCTCGGGATCTCCTCACCGCAGGAGACCGCCACCGCCGCTTTGACGATTCTTTGGCGAATATCCGCGGTCATCACCATACACAGCCGTTCACGTGCACGGGTCAATGCCACGTACAGCACACGCAGTTCCTCCGCACAAGAATCGCGGTGAATTCGCTGTGCCAAGGCGTGTTTCTGCACGGTTTTTTGCTTTGTCAACCCTTCGGTGTCGCGCCACATGGTGCCCACACCGAGTTCGCGATGAAGCAACAGGGAGGAACGGGCATCCTGTTCGTTGAATTGCTTGCCGAGCCCTGCCATAAACACCACGGGGAATTCCAACCCCTTGGAGGCGTGCACGCTCATCACCTGCACCACGTTTTCACCGCCCACCACCGTGGCCGGTTCCCGTTCTTGTTTGCTGTCGCGATCGATAAACCGCACGAACGCCGACAAACCGCGGTAGCCGCGACTTTCAAATCCGCGTGCGGTATCCAACAGCTTTTTGAGATTTGCCACACGTTGTTCGCCGCGCGGACAAGCCCCCATCACCGACAAAAGAGAAAACTCTTCGTAAATCTGCGAAAGCAGGCGATCTGCCGCCGCAGTGGCAGCAATGGTGCGCAACCGCTCGGTCTGTTGCAAAAATGCCGTGAGCCGCTCGCCGAGCGCCCCTTCCTCCCGTGCCGCACGGCGCACCGCCGAAAAGAGCGGCAGTTTGCGGAAACGACGGCGCACCGCCGCCATATCGTCGGGTGTGAAGGCAAACAGCGGCGACATCAACACCGCCAAAAGGGAAACATCCGCCAACGGGTTGTCCAAAAAGCGCAACAACGCCACCGTCATCGCCACTTCCTGCGCTTTGTAAAAACCGCTGCCGCCTTCGGTCACGGTGGGGATGCCCAAACGGTTCAACTCGTCCGCATAGGCGGCGGCACGTCCTTTTTTACTGCGAAGCAAGATGCAGATATCCCCGAAACGGAGCGGACGTTCCCCTTCGTTTTTATCGTTTACCGTCACGGTGCCCAACATTTCACGAATGCGTTTGCCGATCACACGGGCTTCCGCCGTGTCGACACTTTCGCCTGCTTCAATGCTGTCCTTATCCACCAAAATCAGTTCGGCCGCTTCCTCTTCACAAACGGGATAGCTCGCCTGAAACACCAGTTGTTCCTTATCTTTGTAGTTTACACCGCAGGTCTCTTTAGTCATCAACTGTTCAAACAAGAGGTTGACCGTTTCGGTCACACTTTCGCGACTGCGGAAGTTGTGACCCAAGCGAATGAGCGACGGATAGGTCACACCGTCATATGGTGCATAGCCTTCCTGCCGCCGCATAAACAAGGAGGGGGTTGCGTTGCGGAAGGAATAGATGCTTTGTTTCACGTCGCCCACGAAAAACAGATTTTCCTCCCCACGCGACAGGGCGGAAAACAAACTTTCCTGCGTGGGGTTGGTGTCTTGGTATTCATCCACCATCACGTGGACAAAGCGTTCTCTCACCTCGCTTGCCAAGGCGGAGGGGCGCAACGCGCCGTCCTCCCCCTCTTGGGTGAGCAGTTGCAACGCCATATGTTCCAAATCGTTAAAATCCAGCAGACCGCGTGCCGTTTTCTTTTCGGCATAGCGCCTCTCAAACGCATCCGTCACCGAAAGCAACGCTTCCACCACGGGCGCCATGGCGGCGGTGTGTCGGGCGGCCGCCGCTTCGCTTTCCACCATCAACAGCGGCAGATCTTTGATTTTTTTCTTGATCTTATCGCGCTCGTCCTTGATAAACTCTTTCAGCACTTCATCGGTGCAGTTTTTCGCCGGTTTCAGTTTATCAAGCGACACACGTCCCAACCGATCCAACTGCTCGTCCCACGAAAGTGTCGTCAACGTGTCCAACAACAAAGACAACGTTTCGGCATCGCCTTGCAACGTGACGGTATACGGTGCGAGGGAATCGTCACCCTCTGTCAGTGCTATTAAACCACGGATCTTCTGCACGTACCATGTAAGGCGTGAGAGCACCGTTTGACGGATTTCCTGCCCAAACGGGGTTTCGCTGATGGGGCGCGTGTCGCGATAAGCGGCAATCACCGCTTCACGCCAACGGGACGGTTGCGGATGCGCCTGCATAAACCCGTACAACTTCTTGATCTGCTCTTCCAACGTTGCATCACTGCGCTCACCGCCCAGCAGATCCACCAGTTGCAAAAACGCAGGATCGGCCTTGGCATACGCTTCTTCCAAAACTTCTGCCAACGCTTCTTCCTGTAACGGCAAGGTCTGCCCTTCATCCCCCACCGAAAACAGCGGCGATACGTTTTCAAACCGATGAAAATGTTCACGGATCAAGTCGCCGCAAAAGCCGTGCACCGTGCTGATGGATGCATCCGGCAACAACATCAACTGCCGTGTCAGACGGCGATCGCCCGGCTTTTGTGCCAAGCGTTTACGCAACGCCACCCCGAGGCGTTGCTTCATTTCGGCCGCCGCCGCTTTGGTAAAAGTCACCACCAGCAGGTGATCCACATCCACGGGATTCACCTCATCCGTGATCAGACGCACAATGCGTTCAATCAACACGGTGGTTTTACCCGATCCGGCCGCCGCCGACACCAACACCGTGCCGCGTGCATCCAGACATTGTTCCTGCTCGGGTGTCCATCCCATAGTTGTCACCTGCCTTTACAAAAAAATCGTCTGCCAAACGGCAGACGTAGGGTGAGCACATTATATCTGCTCTACGTACCGCTTGATGGCGGCAAAGGATCGATCGCTCAAATTGTGTTCGATCTTGCACGCATCTTCGGCGGCAATCTCTTCTTCCACACCCAACCGCACAAGCAACGATGTAATCAGCGTGTGACGCTCATACATCTTTTCCGCCACTTCACGTCCTGCATCGGTCAGCGAGATGAATCCGTCGGCGTCCACCACAATGAATCCGCCTTGGCGCAACAAGCCCATGGCACGGCTCACACTGGGTTTCGAATAACCCATATAGTCACCCACGTCCACCGACCGCACCGCCGCACGCTCTTTCGAGAGGATGTAGATCGTTTCCAAATACATCTGCCCCGATTCCTGCAAACTCATCGTATCGCCTCCTTTTGCATAATTATATATAGTATAACACACATCCCATTACATTTCAAGTTTTCTTTGTCCGACCTGAATTTTTCCTCAAAAAATTTACAAATTTCTCCTTTTTCCTCTTGACATCCCCTCAAAAGGATGATATAGTATCCAAGGAATTAGCCGAGGCTAACTCGCAATCGAAAGGCGGAGTAGGTATGAATTTAACAGAGGCTGTTGAAGGGCAAGAGTACATCGTCCGCGCGATCGAGACCGACGACGAGGAGATGGATGCCTTTCTGTTCTCGCTCGGCTGTTACAGCGGTGAACCGATCACGGTGATCTCCCACAAAAAAAGCGGGTGTGTGATATCCGTGAAAGATGCACGGTACAGCATCGATAATCTGCTCGCCGCGTGTATCCTTATTTAGGTTAAACCGACAAATCCGAACTCCGTTTTGGGAAGGCGGTTTAACCTAAGCAAAAAACGCAGACCGCCGTGTCCGTTTTTTTATACCTCTCGGTTAGCGGATGCTAACCCGTGCCGTTCGACAAATGTAGGAGGAAACTATGAGAATTGCGTTTGCAGGAAATCCGAACAGCGGCAAAACCACTATGTATAACGCCTTGACCGGTCGCAACGAAAAGGTCGGCAACTGGGCAGGCGTGACGGTGGAGCGCAACGAAAGTGCTATCAAAAAGGCGTATTGCGGCGGACGAAACGATTTGGTTGCCGTGGACCTGCCGGGTGCGTACTCGATGTCGCCGTTCACTTCGGAGGAGAGCATCACAAGCGCGTATGTGAAGAACGAAAAGCCGGATGCGATCGTGAACATCGTGGATGCCACGAATTTGAGCCGTAGCCTGTTCTTCACCACCCAGTTGTTGGAGTTGGGTATTCCGACGGTGGTGGCACTGAACAAGAGCGACATCAACAAGAAAAAGGAAACGGTGATCGATACCGCCGCTCTGGCTGCGGCGCTGGGGTGTCCCGTGGTGCAGACGGTGTCCACCGACAGCCGTCACGAAGATCTGTCCAAGGTGGTGGAAGCCGCCGTTGCCTTGATCGGCAAAGGGCAAAAAGCACCCTACCTGCAGGGGGACATTGATCTCACCGATAAAACCGTTGTGGTGGAAGCCGACCGCCGCCGTTTTGCCTTTGTGAACGGGCTGGTCAAAAAAGTGGAAACGCGCAAGGTACATACGAATGAAAAGAACAGCCATGACCGCCTGGATGCGGTGCTGACCAACAAATGCTTAGGCATTCCGATCTTTGCCGTGGTGATGTTCTTGGTGTTCCAGATCTCGCAGGCATGGGTCGGTCCGTGGATCGCGGAAGGCTATGAATTCAAAAACGGGTTCGCCATTCCCGGTCTGGTGACTTTGATCGATATATTCGGCGAATGGGTGGGCGGCTTGCTTGCCAATGTCAATCCGCTGGTCACCGCCTTGTTGGTGGACGGCATCATCGGCGGCGTGGGCGCCGTGGTTGGATTCCTGCCGCTTGTGATGGTGATGTATTTCCTCATTGCGTTGCTGGAAGATTGCGGGTACATGGCACGCGTATCGGTCGTGCTAGATCCCATCTTCAAAAAGGTGGGGCTTTCGGGCAAGTCGGTCATTCCGTTTGTCATCGGCACGGGTTGCGCTATCCCCGGTGTAATGGCGTGCCGCACCATCCGTAACGAGCGTGAGCGCCGTGCCACGGCGATGCTCGCTCCGTTTATGCCCTGCGGTGCGAAACTGCCGGTCATCGGGCTGTTTGCCGGCGCTTTCTTCGGCAACGCTTCGTGGGTGGGCACGCTGATGTATTTTGCAGGCATCGTGATCATTCTGCTCGGCGCCCTGCTTGTGAACAAGATCACCGGCCACAAGGCGCGCCGTTCCTTCTTCATCATTGAACTGCCGGAATACAAAGCCCCCTCGTTCAAGCGTGCGTTCCTGTCGATGTGCAGTCGCGGTTGGTCGTATATCGTGAAGGCGGCCACCATCATTCTGCTGTGCAACACCGCCGTGCAGATCATGCAGACCTTCACCTGGAGTTTCGCGGTGGCCGAAACGGCGGACGCCTCCATTCTGGCTTCTATCGCCGGCCCGTTTGCGTACCTCTTGGTGCCGATCGTGGGCGTACTCTCGTGGCAGTTGGCGGCGGCGGCTGTGACCGGCTTCATCGCCAAAGAAAACGTGGTGGCCACTCTTGCCGTGTGCTTTGCCGGTCTCCAAAACCTGATCGACACCGAAGAACTGGCGTTGATCGAAGGCGCCGGTGCCGAAGTGGCATCCGTGTTCGCCATCACCAAAGTGGCGGCACTCGCCTACTTGATGTTCAACCTGTTCAC
Organism: Acutalibacteraceae bacterium; assembly: GCA_045654545.1. GTDB lineage: Bacteria > Bacillota > Clostridia > Oscillospirales > Acutalibacteraceae > SIG588. Next base: position 4,583 of record JAZONO010000119.1, on the reverse strand, counting down.
TCCCCCCTGCTTTGCGGCGATCGGTGCGATGAACGCCGAAATGAAGAGTGCCAAATGGCTGTGGGGCGGCATTGCGTTGCAGCTTGCCACCGGTTTTACCGTGGGCTTCCTTGTGTACCAGATCGGCACGCTGTGCACGCTCGGTAAACTCGGCGCAGGCTTTGTGCCCGGTTTGATCGCGGTGCTGGCGATAGCGGCCGTGGTGGTGTGCTTGTGCGTGAACGCGGACAAAAAGTTGAAAGCGGAATACGCGCTCGGTAAAACAGCGTAACAAAGGAGGGTTTTTGTGGAGACGGCCATTGTGGTGATCATTCTGGTGGTCATTGTCGGTGCGGCCGCGTTGTATGTCTACAAAGCCGAAAAGAGCGGCAAGAAATGCATCGGCTGTCCCGATGGCGGCAGTTGCAACGGTTCCTGCTCTTGCTGTTGCGGATGCGACGCCCAAGCCCCCGAGGATACAAACGAATAAAAAACAGAAAGACCGTCCATCCCGTGACACGGGATGGACGGTCTCTTTTTGATTTACATCAGACTGCAGAAGAAGGCGTATACCGCCGAGGTGTCCAGCGCATCCGCCAACGGTTGCACGTTGCGCAACAGGCGGAAATCCACCAGTGCCCGTGCCACAAGGCACAGCACCCAGACATACACGAAGGCAATCAAGATCCCCAGCAGCAATCCCACCAATTTATCCGCTTGCTTCAAAATCGGCAAACGCATCACGGGGAACAGCACGCGTTTGAGCACAAACATCACAATGCTCACCGCCGCGAATACCGCCACCGAACCGAGGGTGCGCGAAACCGATGTCACCACGGGGGCGGCCATTTGCGCGGCGATCTGCGGAACATTTTCCGCCGTCACCGCCGCGACCGAACCGAGACCGGCGCGCACCGTATCTTCCACCGCGCGAAAAGCAGGCGGCAACTGCCCGAACAGCGTATCCATATCCACCGAACCTTCGGCAGAGGACAACACCGACAGCAGAAGTTCCTGCATCGTCTCCTCTGCCCCACCGAGCAACGGCGCAAACAGCACCGTGCCGACCGTGGGTCCGAAGAGATATGCCGCAATGCCTGCAACCACAACCGAGAGCAATCCAAACAACGAGCGTACCGCGCCGCGTTTCACGTGGATACCGATCACCACAGCGGCAATGAGAAGAAGAACGCCGTCAACGATCAAAGACATCGTGTGCCTCCTTTACGCTTCCAATCTGCGCAGATAGTCGATGCACATACGGGCTTCATCCATTTCCACTTCGGCGGACGGTTCGTTTTCCACGACCATATCCGCTTCCGTGTGGCTTTTCACCGAATACAGTTGCAATCCGTACTGTTTCATGCAGACCGCCTTCTTTTTACCAACGCACTTGCCAACGCGTTTGATAGCCGTCGTGCATGGGGGCAGACACCCCTGCCTTGGCGGCAGAACCTTCACGGCGGACGCTGAGTTCACGGTCGAACGCCGTTTCATCAAACGGCAATTCCACCGTGTTCCCCTGCCACGCGGACAGATATGCCGCGTTGCAAAGCATCACTTCATTAAGCGCTTGACGACCATCGGACAACAGCGGCGCACCCGTGCGGATGTGATCCGCAAAGTTTTGCAACACCGCGCCGTGCGCATTGGCAGGCGGCTCAAAGGTCATTTCCTCATATTCCATGGGGATCTGCGCAAAGCCTTCCTTTGACTTGAAACAAACGTCACGCTCACGCTCGTTCAATCGCCACAGTTTCAAGCGACCGTCTTCCAACACCATTTTGCCACCGTCACCCGTGATCTCCAAACGATTGGTACCGGGATATTCGCCCGTGGTGGTTTGGAACAGCGCGGTCATACCGTTTTCGTATTCTCCCAAGATGAGAGCCTCGTCCTCCACCTCGATGTTGTGATACTTCGCCACGGGACAACGGGCATACACCCTGGCAGGCATACCGACGATCCACTGCCACAGGTCGAGGTTGTGGGGTGCTTGGTTCATCAGCACGCCGCCGCCTTCCCCTTCGTACGTGGCACGCCACGAGCCGCTGTCGTAATAGGCTTGGGTGCGATACCAGTTGGTGATGATCCAGTGAAAGCGTTTGAGTTCTCCGAGGGTGCCGTTTTGCACCAGTTCCCGTGCTTTTTGGAACAGCGGATCGGTGCGTTGGTTGAACATCACGCAAAACGCACGACCGCTCTCTTCCGCCGCACGGATGAAACGGCGCGCTTCACTTGTTTGCACCGCCATCGGTTTTTCCGACAGCACGTGTAACCCGTGACGGAACGCTTCACACCCGATGATCGGGTGGAAATAGTGCGGTGTGGCGATGATCACCGCATCGCACACGGATGCGGCAAACAACGCATCGGCGTTTTCAAACACCGGCACGCCTTCAAAAATTGTTTTCAACTCTTCGCGACGGGCGGCATCGGTATCACACAGTGCCGCCAGCGCCGCCCCGTTCACACCACCGCGAAACAGGTGACGGGCGTGGGCGGACCCCATGCCGCCCACCCCGATCACACCAATTCTTACCGTATCCATCGCTTTATTTTGTACCGTTGGTGCCTTTGTAGGACATGGAGGTGTCCGACACCACTTCTTTCACGTTTTCCTTGCGGCGCGAGGTAGCCACGCGCTTCATCAGTTCTTCGTAGTATTTCTCATCATCAAACGGCAGTTCCACCGCACGGCCGGTGAATGCCGAGAAATGCATCGCGTTGGCAAGGGTCACACCACGGATACCTTCGGTACCGTCTGCCACCAGCGGTTCGCCGCGCAGAATGTTCGCCGCAAAGGCGTTGAGAACACCCACGTGCTGTTTGCCGTCATCTTCAAAAGTGATGGTTTCCACCTCACGGTCGGGCGCACTGAACGCACCGCGCTCTTCACCCGTGTATTCGCTCATCGCTTCCTTCAAACGGGTAATCTTCAAGGTGCGGCCTTCCGCCACCATGGTGCCGCGGTCACAGCACACTTCAAAACGGTTGGAACCGGGGCAATCGCCCGTGGAGGTGATGAACACACCCGTTGCACCGTTCGCATATTCCACATACGCCGTCACGTCGTCTTCCACTTCGATGTCGTGCCACTTACCGAAGCCCAGTTTCGCATCCACCTTTACGGGCATACCGGCGATCCACTGCCACAGGTCAAGGTTGTGGGGACACTGGTTCAGCAACACGCCGCCGCCTTCACCACTCCAGGTGGCACGCCACGCACCGCTGTTGTAATAACTCTGCGGACGGTACCAGTCGGTGATGAGCCAGTTGGTGCGATGGACCTCACCCAACTCACCGCTCGCCACCATTTCATGCATCTTGATGTACATCGGGTTGGTGCGCTGATTGAACATCATACCAAAGGTGACACCTGCCTCTTTGGCAGCGGCGTTCATCTCTTTGACCTGCTTCGTGTACACACCGGCCGGCTTTTCGCACATCGCGTGGAGACCGCGCTTGAACGCTTCCATCACGTAACGGGGATGATCGTAATGGGGCACCGCCACCAAGACAGCATCGATCAGACCGCTGTCCATCATCTCTTCCGCCGTGTTGAAGCAAGCGATCGTCTCGCACTTAGCTTTCACCGTATCCATGCGTTCCGGACGGATATCTGCCACCGCTGTCAACTCGATTTCGGGGCACAAACCTGCCAAGATGTTGTTCACGTGACCCGAACCCATGTTACCTACGCCGATAATACCCAGTCTTACCTTTTTCATCATTGTTTCCTCCTCTTTATACTTCGCAACCCATGGCTTTCAGGTTGCGCAAACTGCGTTCCAAACAATCGAACGGATCTTCGCCGTTGCAGTCGTCCTGCTCCACAAACGCGGCCACCGTACCTGCCGCTTCAAATGCCTTGATGACATCGGGGAAATTGATCGAACCTTCGCCGACAGGCATCATGTGCTGCTTCATGTCCAGTGACACGCCCAGATCCTTGAAATGCACGTACTTCAAACGGCCGGCACATTTGTTGATCCACTGATAAATGTCGCCGCCGCCGTGCACCACCCAGTAGGTATCCATCACAATGCTCATCTCTTCCGGTGCAAACGCATCCAGCAGGTAATCAAAGATCATTTTGCCCTCTAACTTGGCAAACTCAAACGAGTGGTTGTGATAGGCAAAGGTCATACCTGCATCGCGGATCTTTTTGATCGGCTCGCGCAATTCCTTGCAGAGATTCTCCAGGGATTCCATCGTGTTGCGTTGCCCTTCCCCGAGCCAGCCGAGACCGATGCAATCGCAACCCATCAAGCGGTGATCTTCAATCAGCGCTTCGGTATCGTTAATGATGCGGTGATAGGGGCTGTGGGAGAAGGGGATCGTCAAGCCGAGACGGTCGCACGTTTCACGCATCACAGCCGGAGGGATGGCATCACAGCCGGAGTACTGTACCTGCTTGTACCCCATAGCCGCTATTCTTTCGAGTGTCTTCACACCGTCTTCCGGATCCTTGCAGAAATCACGGACGGTAAATAATTGGGCACCGATTTTCATAACGATTACTCCTTTACGGCAGAATGTTTTTAAGCGCGGTCACAGCGGCATCAAATGCCTCATCCGCACTGGCAAAGGAATATGCCGAG
>JAZONO010000118.1:0-2501 GCA_045654545.1 Acutalibacteraceae bacterium | reverse complement strand
CTTAGAGGCAGGTTCGGATTACTCGCGTCACCTTAACCCTTGCAATTTGTCGGAATATTGTATATAATATATATATTAGATTGTGCGTTTGAAAGGAATACCATTATGGCAAAAAAAGAGAAGAAAGAAAAGCGTGCGCGACTAACCAAAGAGCGCATTCGGCGCTGGTTAAATATTCAGAATATGGACAAGGTGTATTTTGCCTTGCAACTCGTTTTTATGGCGTTGTTGGCGCTCTTGTTCATTGTTCTTTTGGAGGGAAGTTTGAACCCCACGCTTCCGCTGATCTACTGTGCGGTGCTTCTGCTGTTTTCTTGGAAATCCAAGAATGTCCTCTGCCGCTTTTTCATCCGCTTCATCCCGTTGATCACCTTGTTGACCACCATTGTGATGATCATCGGTTTCACCGTGGTGGCACAAGACACGACGGGCGTGGCGCCGCTGGCATTGTCGATGGAAGAACGCATCGGCTTTGCGGCATCCTATTTGGTGAATCCGTTTGAGTTCCTCTGGGTGCTTTCCCTTCCTGCGTTGGCGGTAGCGGCACGGTTTGGTGAAAAGAAATTCGACCGCGTGTTGTTACATATCGGTGCGTGGGGCACCTTCTTGCTTGCTGTTGGCAACTTGGTCATTCAGTATACCAACGTTGCCGGCTACGCCTTGGTTTTTAAGGGGATATCCCTCTCCTTCTTTTCGGCAAACCTGCTGTTGTGGGTGTATACCGTCGCCGCGTTAGCACTGGTGTTTGCGGTGTTTATTCTGTATCCGTTCGGCACCAAGCGCATCAAGGCAATGGTGGAAAAAGCACGCGCAAAGGTGAATAACGAATAAAAAAACAATCGCCGAGCTATACGGCTCGGCGATTTGATATACCGTTTATTGCAAACGACCTTCGGCGTTGCGTAACAAATTAAAGAGCGACGAGGCAAACAGCGGATATTGCTCTGCCAGACTGTCGGGCAGGATCTGCGGTGCGGATTCGGGCAAGAGTCCCTCTTCCCCATCCACAGCGTGACCCACCGCCAGTTCACCGATGCGTGCCGCCGTTTTGCTCATTTCCCCGACCAATGCGGCCTGGAACATGAATTGTGGCACCGAGAACATCGCCGCCGGATTCTTGGGGTTCGCGGAATAGAGTTGACGGAACACTTCGTACACCGCGAGCGACAGATAGGCCGACACTTCGGTGGTCAACCCTTTGTTGCCGGCGCGTTGCAACAGATCGAAGATTACGTTGACCGAGTTGACGATCAACTTCTTATTCAGCACGGGAAGCAAACTGCCGCGCAGTTGCAGATCCTTTGCGGTTGGATCAATATCGGGAATCTCCTCCACCGCGATCATGGCGCCGGATTTATCCGCGGCACGACCGAGCAGATAATCACACGACACGCCGTAATAATCCGCGGCACGAACCACGAAATCCAATCCGCATTCACGTATTCCTTTTTCATAGTGCGAAAGCAATGCCTGCGAGATCTCCAGATCTGCGGCGGCTTGCTTTTGACTTAAGCCGCGTTCTTTACGCAGCAGGGTGATGATGCGCGGAAATGTGGTGTTCATGCCCATCCTCCGTCTTAATCGTTATCGCACCGCTTTATACGGCGCGTTTAATATTGTACCACACATCGATACCATTTGTAAAGTGGAAAATCGCTCAAATTTAGGGAGGTTTTTTATGAAGACTTACAAAATTCACCTGATTCGGCACGGTCAAACCGCCGCCAACGAGACAGGAACCTATATCGGGCGCACCGACTTGCCCTTGTCCCCTGCCGGCGTGAACGAGTTGTTGCAGATGAAAGAGGTGTATACCTATCCCTACGGAATGCGGTTTTTCACCAGTCCGCTCACCCGTTGTAAGCAGACATTGCACGTGCTGTATCCCGACAGCAAACCCGAAGTGGTGGAGGGATTGGCGGAATGTGATTTCGGCGAATGGGAGAACATGCGCATTGCACACCTGAAAACCCGTGAAGATTTTTTACAATGGGTGAGCGGTGTGAAAGACGCACAGATCCCCGGTGGCGAGACCGCCGCCGCTTTCCAAGCGCGCGTTATGCAGGCGTTTGAAGGCATCGTGGACGATCTGCTTCACAGCGGCGACACCGAAGCCGTGGTGTGCACCCACGGCGGTGTGATCATGCTGATCATGGCAGCATACGGCTTGCCCCGTGCGGACATGAAGCAATGGGTCACCAACAGCGGCAGCGGTTTCACCCTGCGCATCACACCGCACATTTGGACACGTGAACCTGTGGCGGAAGCATTGTGTGCCATTCCGTGGCGCGACGAGGACGAGGAATAAACCACCCACCATATGGGAGTTGCGGATGGGGATTTTGCCACCCCGTAACTTTTTCGGTTTTGCAAAGCAAAATCCCGCCTGTTTAAGGCGGTAAGAAAAACGTTACACGGACTTCGCCGTAAGGCGACCGTCCTGCCTCCCCTTGTCAGGGGAGGTGGATTCGCCAAAGGCGAATCCGGAGGGGTAGTCTATC
>JAZONO010000117.1:0-14731 GCA_045654545.1 Acutalibacteraceae bacterium | reverse complement strand
TCGCTTCGCTCGACAGCTCCCCTGACAAGGGGAGCCAAGTCACACTCTCCTAAATCCCTAATCCCACCCACCCGTATCGTGTGGGGTTGCTTACACAACAAACGCCCCGTCGTGCGACGAGGCGTTTGCAAATTCACAGATACAATATCGGCACGGCACTCAACCCGTGGCGGAGACTGCCGACGTTATCGAATGCCGCCGCGCCTTCTTGCCGATACCGGCCACCGAGCGGTAGCCTTCATCCATCGCCGGCAGAGCATTATAAATATATCCTTACTATATCCCCTCATTGGCGAACCAAACGTTTCAACAGCGGCACTTTGGACAGCACCCACACCGCCGCATAAGATACCGCCAACGTCATAACAAAATTAAAGAGCATGGGCAACAGCACGCCCGGCAACCATGCGCCCACACGGCTGACCACCGCCAGCACAGCGATGTGCAGGATGTATACGCCGAAGGACAGCGCCGACAGGCGTGCGAGCGGCGCGGATGCCGCCAACGTCTTATCCTTGCAACGAGCGGACACCAACACAAACACCGCCACGCTGAAGAAAAACACGTTCACGCTGCCGTTGGCATAAAACAGATCGTACAAACGGTTGTCGGGGGTGGAAAACCACGCGGTGAGCCCCACCGTGAGCAACAGTCCCACCGCCCCTGCGACATACAGCCACGGACGGTATCTCACGTTCCACGGGGTGTGGGTGAGATACCAACCGGCGAGATAATAGAGCAGATATTCGGTGAGAAATCCGAATTCGTATTTGTCTGCATATTTCTGCACGAGATCTTCCCCACCCACAAAGGTGTTGCCGAAGAAGTTGAGAAGCGGCACGCACAAGGTCACCACCGTGCCGAGTGCCAACAGCCACAAGATCAAACGGGCGTTTTCCCGTTTCACAAACAAGCGCAAAAGCGGCGTGATGAGGTACAGGCCGATCAGCATATAGAGATACCAAAAATGGTAGTGTCCATCCACCACCGCCACCGCAAAGGCGCGCAGAGAAAACGGCTCGCCCTGCCACAGCGGCATCGCCAGTTCATACCACAGCGCATACAGCACCGACCACACGAGGGTCAACAAAAACAGCGACCACGCGGCACGGAACATCTTGTTCGGCGGCACGTCGCGCTCTTCGTTCAGCATCAGCGCACCTGAAATCATTAAAAACAGCGGCACGCCCACGCGCGACAGGCTGTCCAGCAGGTTGGCACACCAAAACGCGGCAGACGGATTCGGCGCCCAAGAGATCACCAAAAACGCCACGTGGGTCATCACCACGGCGGCGATCGCCACCACACGCATTACGTCAAAGGTGGCGACACGGGTTTGCTTTTCCATAAAACTACCCCCCTTGTTTATACTCACCCTATCCCAGCAAGACTTCGCGGTTGGTGCCGTAAAACACGTCGTCGCGGCCGCTGATATAGGTAAAAAATTCATCCAACCGTTGCCAGTTTTCGGCGGCGAGATCCATCTCGTAGGAGTGTCCCCACACATACAGAAGCGGACGGTCGGCAGGATCGGCTTCCACAAAGCGGCGCGCCGTTTCCATCAGGTGATCCCAGCCGCACAAATGCGAAACCGTGGGGTTGAAACGGTATAAATTCTCTTGCGGTGCAAAGGATTCGCTGGAGGTGATGGTGCGGCAATACTTCACGCCCGTGTGTGCGCGGATGAGCGCCGCCACGCGGTCGTCGTTGTTCACGCCGCCGCAGGGGTATGCCATGCCGACGATGGGATATCCCATCAATTCCTCCAGATTTTTACGGTCACATTCCACCTGACGGATCACTTCCTCGTCCGTCTGTTCGGTCAGGTTGGGGTGGGTCAGGGTGTGCACCGCCACCTCGTGCCCTTCGTACACCGTACGGACATCTTCGGGGCGCAATTTATAATGAACAATGCGGTTGCCGCCCCGACGGAGCATACCGCCTTGTCCCAGCAATTCGGAATTCAAATTGAAGGTGCATTTCAATCCGTAGTGATTCAACCGTTCAACCAAACGGACGTCCTGCACCACACCGTCGTCATAACTAAACGTCACCGCTTTTTGCTTGCCGTTCCACATGCCGTTCACTCTCCTTTATTTTCCATTATATCCGCAAAATTCTTCCAATGCAAGGAGTATTTTTTCGCACGGGACGGGTAGACTATCGCCGAGAGAGAGGAGATGGACGTATGCCGGAGAGAATCGGACGGTACACCGTGCTGTTGAACAATCGTCCCACCGTGCAAGGACGGGCGGCGGTGGTGGGTAAACGCGAAGGTGAAGGTCCGCTCGGCCGTTATTTCGATGCCGTGTTTGAGGACACCACCATGGGGAAAAAGTCGTGGGAGCAGGCGGAAAGTGCGTTGCAAAAGGAGGCGCTCACCCGTGCGCTCAACCGTGCCGGGCTGGCCGCTTCCGACATTCACCACCTGTTTTGCGGCGACCTGCTCAACCAATGCACCGCCTCGGCGTTTGGGTTGCGCGAATTTGGTATTCCGATGTTCGGGCAATACGGGGCATGCTCCACCATGGCGCAGACCGTTGCCATGGCATCCGTTTTTGTGGACAGCGGTGCCGCTGACTTGTGTGCGGCGGTGACCTCCTCTCACTTTTGCGCCGCCGAACGGCAGTTTCGCCTGCCGCTGGAATACGGTGGACAGCGCCCTCCTTCGGCGCAATGGACCGCTACCGCTGCGGGGGCAGCGATCATCGGCATGGGCGGCGATGGTGTGCGCATTGCGGCGGTGTGCGGCGGACGGATGATGGATATGGGCATCACCGATGCCAACAATATGGGGGCGGCGATGGCACCTGCCGCCGCCGATACGCTGTTGCATTTTTGGCAGGACACCCACACCGCGCCCGAGGACTACGATCTGGTGGTGACGGGCGATCTGTCACAGGTGGGGAGTGACCTGTTGCACCAACTGCTGGCACGCGAAGGTGTCACCCTCGGCAGTCGCCACGCGGATTGCGGTCTGCTGTTGTATGATCGCAAGCGGCAGGACGTGCACGCCGGCGGTTCGGGGTGTGGATGCGCGGCTTCGGTTTTGTGTGGGTACCTTTTGGGAAAACTGGAACGGCGCGAGATGAAGAGCATGCTGTTCGTCGCCACAGGGGCGTTGATGTCCACCACCACGTCGGGGCAGGGCGAATCCATCCCCGGCATCGCCCATCTGGTGCACTTCACCGCAGAATAAGAAAGAAGCCATCCGTGAGGGTGGGGGTCATAGGGACAAAATTAGCGAGGATGTATCATTCACGATACATCCTCGCTGTTTGTTTTGTGGAAAATTCACGCCACTTGGAAAGTGGCTGTGACCCCTTGGCTCCCCTTGTCAGGTAGATTCCCCCGTGCACGGGGGAAATGTCCGCGAAGCGGACAAAAGGGGCCCGTCTCCGGGAGGAAAGCTGTCATAGCCATAGGTTTTGACTGCGGGGTAGTGAAATAACACGAACTCTCGATAGACTACCCCTCCGGATTCGCCTTTGGCGAATCCACCTCCCCTGACAAGGGGAGGCAGGGGAAGAATTTCATCTCCAATCCCTACCCATAACTCTCTTATGGGTGGCTTCTTTCTTATTTGTACTGTTCTGCCAACCAGCCGCACAGCAAGGCGGCACTCCACCCGTAATCGCGGATGGGTTGATACCGCACCTCATGTTATACGGTTCGATCGGCTCACCCTTGCGCTTGAGTTGTGAGGGGCAACGGTCGTTTTCGGTGCCGTAAAATTCATGCAACGTACCGGCTTTGTCATATGGTTTCATCGCGCCCCACGCGATCACGGGAGGTTGCGTGACGTTGGACGAACCGTTGTCCTTGCGACCACACGTTTTGAATGCACATAATACAATCCCTCCGTTTCTTTACCAAATGATCGTATCACGGTTTCTCCTCGCCGCAACCTTTTTCTACAGGTCTGTCCCACTCCCTGTCGGCATACACTCTACGGAGGAGGGGTCACGTATGTGGTTGGACATCGCCTTTGTGGTGGGATATTTGGTCGTGTTGTTGTGCATCGGTCTGCGCGGCGGTCGGCAGGTGAAGAGCGCCGCCGATTTCACCGCCACGGGCGGACGGTACGGCACGGGGGTGATCTTTGCCACCCTTGCCGCTTCGTTCATCGGTGGCGGATTTTCCTCCGGCAACGCATCCGAATCCTTTTCGCGCGGCATCGGTTCCACCTTGGCGCTCACGGGGTTTGCCTTTGCCATGATGGCGATCGGGCGGTTTCTGGTGCGCGGTGTGGCACGGTTTGAAGGGGTCAACACCGTGGGCGGCATATTGGAACGGTCTTACGGGCGCGGCGCGCGGGTGCTGTGCGGCGGATTCGCCTTTTTGAGCTGTGCCGGGGTGGTGGCGGCACAGATGGAGGCGATGGGACTGACCTTTCGCACCCTGCTTGGCGTGCCGCCATGGGTGGGGGTGCTCATCGGGTGCGGCATCGTGCTCGTGTACACCGCTTTCGGCGGCATGCAATCGGTCATTGCCGCCGACGTGGTGCAATTTGCCCTGCTCGCCGTGGGGATGCCGCTGTTGCTCGTGGGGGGTCTGCGCCGCGCAGGCGGTATTGCCGACGTGGCACACGCCCTGCCCCCTGCCTATTGGAATCCGTTGAACGGCACCACCCTTTGGGGGTTTTTATCCCTCTTCTTGGCATTGGCGGTGGGCGAAGCCTTGGCACCGCCCTACACCCAACGCCTGCTTTTGGGGCGCACCCCTGCGGTAACGGCGCGTGCTACCGTGTTCAGCGGTGCGTTTGCCATCCCATTTTTCGCCGTGACGGGGCTGATCGGGCTTACCTCCTATGCCCTTGACCCCACGGGTGAAGCCTCCACCGTAATGCCGCGCATGATCCTTTCGGTGTTGCCGATAGGGGTGCGCGGTGTGGTGATGGCGGCAATGGTGTCCATCATCCTCTCCGCCGCCGACAGTTTTTTGAACGGGGCGGCCATCGGGTTGGTGTGCGACGTGGTGACGCCGTTGTTTCCCAATACATCCCCCCGAACACAGTTGCGTCTGTTGCGATACAGCACCCTTTTGATCGGGGGCGGTGCGGTGGTGCTCACCTTTCTGCTCCCCGGCATCTTTGACATTCTGCTTGCCGCCTATTCCTTCTGGTGCCCCGTGATGCTGGTGCCGCTTGCCGCAGCATTTCGCGGTGTGGCAATTTCCCGTCGCGGATTCTATGCCGCGGTGGGCGCCGGTTTTGGCTCTTCCCTCTTTTGGACGTTGCTGTTGGGCGAGCCGTTTGGCATCAGCGGCAGTATCGTGGGGTTGTTCGTCAACTTGGGGGTATTTTTGGGGAATCATGCGTTTTCCAAACATACATCGAAATGCACGTAGCATAGCAAAGCACCGCCGCTCGGTTGAGCGGCGGTGCTTTACTTTGAACTTATTTCACACAGGAGGCGCCGAGCGACAGCGCCTTCAAATTTGCTTCGCGGAAACGGGGATTCAATCCCTCTACCGCCGTTTTCAGTTCATCGGCACTCACACCGATGGCATCGGCGGCGGGCGCCGCACCGGGCAGGGCGATGTTGGGCGCTTTCGCCGTACCGCAAGCCGTGATGATCTCCGCCCCATCCACCGTGATCAGACGGCAAGGCTGTTGTTTCAAGAAATCCAGCATGGTGGCGGCTTCATAACCCGAATCGTTCAATGCATCGGTCACGGGTTTGACCGCCGCGGTGCACACCACCACGGTGCCGCCTGCTTTCAAATACGGCAGGGCGCGCACCGCTTCGGCAGGCTCAAACCCGATCAGCGCATCCGCCGCACCGCGCGGAATAAGCGGCGAGGAGGCGCCCTCGCCAATGCGCACGTGGCTCACCACCGAGCCGCCGCGTTGCGCCATGCCGATGGTTTCGGCCGTGTGCGCCACTTCGCCGCGCGCCATGGCGGCGGCCGCAATGAGGCGCGAGGCAAGCACCGTGCCCTGGCCGCCCACACCGGCTAACAGGATGTTATACATTCTCGCCACCTCCGATTGCATTCACGGGACACACCTTGGCGCACAAGCCGCAACCCGTGCACAAGGACGGGTCAATCCGCACCTTTTCGCCGTCACGCACAATGGCAGGACAGCCGAGTTCTTTCACACATTTTTTGCATCCGATACAGTTTTCGCGCACCGAAAGCGAGGGGGCAGGTTTTGTCACAGCAATGCAGGGGGCACGGAACACTACCGCCGCCACCGCATTGTCTGCCGCGGCGGATGCCTGCTTCACGGTGTCGATCGCGGATGCCAAATCAAAGGGGTTGGCGGTCAACACGGTGGAAACACCCAGCGCGCGCAACACCCCTTCGATCGAGATGACCTCTGCCACCTCGCCCGTTACCGTTTTGCCGGTGGAGGGGTTGGGTTGATGTCCCGTCATGGCGGTGGAGGAGTTATCCAGAATCACCGCCACCATCGGGGTGTTGTTATACACCGCGTTCACGATGCCGGGCAGCCCCGTGTGGAAGAAGGTGGAATCCCCCGTGAAGGAGAAACACAACCGTTCGGGCTCCACCCGTTTGATGCCCTGCGCCACCGTGATGCCGGCACCCATGCACAAGCAGGTGTCGGTCATATCCAGCGGCATCGCATTGCCGAGGGTGTAACAGCCGATGTCGCCGCAGAACACGGCGTTTTTCTTCATTTGCTTTGCCGCCTGTTTCACGGCATAGAAGGAGGCGCGGTGCGGACAACCGGCACACAAAACGGGAGGGCGCACCGGCAACGGCGGCAAGGTGAGTGCCGCTTGTTCGGGCAGGTCGCGCCCCAAGAAGGTGGCGGTGAGGGCGGCGGCAGATTCCGCCGACAATTCCCCTGCCGTGGGGGTGGTGCCGTCCAACTTGCCGTGAATGGTCACCGACAGTCCGTGCTTGCCGCACACCTGAATCAGCGCACGCTCGATCACGGGATCGAGTTCTTCCAGCACCAGCACCTCGGTGAGTCCATCCAAGAAGTCGAGCGCCAGTTGCTCGGGGAAGGGATGCGGTGTTGCCACCTTCAACAGTTTGGCGTCCTCTGCCAAGCCTTGTTGCTCGTTCAGATAGCCCCAGGCGACACCGCCTGCCGCAATGCCGCGCGTGCCTTGTCCGCACACGGCATTCGCCGCATAGTGTGACAGCGCATCGGACAATTCCGCGTTGCGTGCTTCAATGCGCTTGTGCGCCGCATAGGACAAACGCGGAAAAATGACCCAACGGGAATCCTTCACGAACCCTTCGGGAGTGACGGGGTGCACCGTATCGTCCACCTCCACCGTGGCGCAGGCGTGGCAAATACGGGTGGTGGCGCGGAACAGCACGGGTGTACCGAGTTTCTCCGACAGTTCAAATGCATCCGCCATCATGGTGTACGCCTCTTCAGGCGAGGTGGGATCAAAAATCGGCAATTTGGAAAATGCCGCAAAGGTGCGGGTATCCTGCTCGGTCTGAGAGGAGATGGGGCCCGGATCGTCCGCCACAAACACCACCATGCCGCCTTTCACGCCCACGTAGGCAAGCGACATCAACGGGTCGGATGCCACGTTCAACCCCACCTGTTTCATGGTCACCAGCGTGCGCTGTCCGGCATACGCCGCACCGGCCGCCACCTCCATGGCCGACTTCTCATTCACCGACCACTCCACGTAGATGCGGCCGTTATCGTTGTGTTTGGCAATCGTTTCCAACACCTCGGTCGAAGGAGTGCCGGGATACCCCGTCACCACGCCGACACCGGCACGGATCGCACCGAAAGCGATCGCTTCGTTGCCCATCAGCAGTTGTTTACTCATACATTCCACCACTTCACAAGGGATTTTCTCTAATTTTATCACGTTTTTACTTCCTTTTCAAGTCACACCCGACAAAGTGGCAAAAATAATGAAAAAACTGGCGGTTTGCTCTTGCGCAAACGGAAAAAACTGTATATAATATATCTGTTGACGTGCGTAAACGTCGGATTTCAAATCGAAAGGAGATTCCCTTGTATGAATTATTCCCATGAAGTGGAACAGATGTGCATCGTGAAGAAGGGTCCTCACCACGGCCCCGCCCCCATTCCGGAAGAGGGCAAATGGGTGAAAGCCACCCAGATCGCGGATATTTCCGGTTTCTCTCACGGTGTGGGCTGGTGCGCTCCGCAGCAGGGCACCTGCAAAATCTCGCTGAACATTAAAGAAGGTATCGTGGAGGAAGCGTTGGTCGAGACCATCGGTTGCTCCGGTATGACCCACTCGGCGGCTATGGCGGCAGAGATCCTGCCGGGCAAAACGCTGCTCGAGTGCCTGAACACCGACCTCGTGTGCGATGCAATCAACGTCGCCATGCGTGAGATCTTCCTGCAGTTGGTGTACGGTCGCACCCAGTCTGCGTTCTCGGAAGACGGTCTGGTTGTCGGCGCCGGTTTGGAAGATCTCGGTAAGGGCTTGCGTTCGCAGGTCGGCACCATGTTCTCCACCCGTGCGAAGGGCGTTCGCTATCTGGAGATGGCGGAAGGCTACGTCACGAAGCTCGCTTTGGACGAAGACGGTGAAGTCACCGGCTATCAGTTCGTGAAGCTGGGCAAAATGCTCGAAGATATCCGTCACGGCATGGAGCCGAACGAAGCGTACACGAAGAACATCGGTCAGTACGGTCGTTTCGACAACGCCGCTTCGTATATCGATCCGCGTGAAGAATAAGGGAGGGACGAGAACATGGCGAACGATGTGAAATTTGAAGGCAAGGAAAGACGTCTTGCCAAAATCGAAGAATGCCTCGCCGCTAACGGTATCGCCTCGCTGGAAGATGCGCGTGCGCTCTGCCTCGAAAAAGGCGTGGACGTGGAAGCAATCGTGAAGGGTGTGCAGCCCATCGCGTTTGAAAATGCCGTGTGGGCGTACACCCTGGGCGTGGCGCTCGCGCTGAAGCGCGGCGTGGCCACCGCTTCCGATGCGGCGGCTGTAATCGGCGAAGGTTTGCAGGCGTTCTGCATCCCCGGCTCGGTTGCGGAACAGCGCTTGGTCGGTCTGGGTCACGGCAACCTCGGCAAAATGCTGCTCAGTGAAGAGACCTCCTGCTTTGCGTTCTTGGCAGGTCACGAATCCTTTGCGGCGGCGGAAGGTGCTATCGGCATTGCGCGCACCGCGAACAAGGTGCGTAAAGAGCCCCTGCGCGTTATCCTGAACGGTCTGGGCAAGGATGCGGCGTATATCATCAGCCGTATCAACGGCTTCA
The DNA here is from genome assembly GCA_045654545.1 of Acutalibacteraceae bacterium. Classification (GTDB taxonomy): domain Bacteria; phylum Bacillota; class Clostridia; order Oscillospirales; family Acutalibacteraceae; genus SIG588. The sequence goes on along the minus strand of JAZONO010000117.1, from coordinate 5,536 downwards.
CCTATGTGGAGACCGATTATGATTATTACACCGGCGAGCTGAAGATCGTGCGTGAAAAGGCGTTCTCCGACGGCGAGCGTGCAAAGGTGCGCTGCTACGGTGCGAACGACGTGAACGAAGGCGTGGCGATCATGCAGAAGGAAAGCGTGGAAGTGTCCATCACCGGTAACTCCACCAACCCGACGCGCTTCCAGCACCCCGTGGCCGGCACCTACAAGAAGTGGGCGATCGAAAACGGCAAGAAGTACTTCTCTGTGGCTTCCGGCGGCGGCACCGGCCGCACCCTGCACCCCGATAACGTGGCGGCAGGCCCTGCGTCCTACGGCTTGTCCGATACCATGGGCCGTATGCACGGCGATGCGCAGTTTGCAGGCTCCTCCTCCGTGCCGGCGCACGTGGAGATGATGGGTCTCATCGGCATGGGTAACAACCCGATGGTCGGCGCGACTGTCGCTTGCGCGGTGGCTGTGGAAGAGGCTCTGAAGTAAGAACCGTACCAAAACAACGCGGACACATCCGAAGTCGGATGTGCCCGCGTTTTGATTTATCATTTGGTCAAAGGTGGTATTCCTTTCCGAATCGGATGCCAATGTCTTTCTCGGCTATGTAACCCATCACCCGAATCGGTGTCGGTCTGCCCTAGCATTTTAGCCTCGACCGCTATGTTATAGTGGTTATTCTCATCATAGGTGTAGGTAATTGTACCCGTTACCAATCCCAAAAGAGCAATCATGGAGCCGGTACCGTCGTCAAAAAAACTGTACCAAACGGTGAAGAAACCGCTGTGTCCCGTGGGGATATTTATCTCTCGCTCCTCTGCGACACGCACGAAATACGTGTGGGCCCTGCCGAGGTGCTGCGTTACCGTTTGATGCACTACATTGATACCCACGTGTATTCGATGAAGCATCCGGAAGAGTTTTCGGAGATCACGGGATACAGCTACGGGTATCTTTCGACGAAGTTCAAACGAACGACTGAACGCATGTTGTCGGAGTATTATCAGGAAAAGCGGTTGGATGCCGCCGCTCTGTTGGTGAGCGATCCGTGTCTGACCGTCACCGAAGTGGCGGATATGCGTAAATTGCGCATCGGTCTATTCCTTCAGCAAAGCGATTCGCAAGCGATATGGCACCTCGCCCCGTGCGTGGCGCGAAACCCATAATAAAGTTTGAGTTAACCCATTTACAAAACGTGCAAAAAACGTTACAATACCATTGACAGACCAAAACAACAAGGAGTTTTTGTTATGTATCAATTCCCTATCGGCATCATTTTGGATTCCTTCCGTCTGCCCTTCCGTGAGGCGGTGGAAAAGGCCGCCTCGCTGGGCGTGCAGGGCTTGCAGGTGTGGCTGAACAACCCCGAAGAGTACACCCCCGAAATCGTGCGTGAGCGTTTGGACATCATCAAATCCAACGGGCTCAAGGTGTCGGCGGTGTGCGGTGACTTCGGTCACGGGTTCGGTCAGTCGGAACACAATCCCTCGCTGATCGAGCGTTCCAAGCGCGTGATGGATTTCACCCGTATGTATGAATCCGACGTGGTGACCACCCATATCGGCGTGGTGCCGAGCGATCCGAACCATCCCCGTTACGCCATTATGCAGGCGGCGTGCCGCGAGCTCGCGGAGTATGCCGACTCGGTGGGCGGCCACTTTGCAGTGGAGACCGGTCCCGAACCGGCCACCGTGCTGAAAGGATTTTTGGACAGCCTGAATTCGCGCGGTGTGGGTGTCAACTTTGATCCTGCCAACCTCGTGATGGTGGTGGGCGACGACCCGTCTAAAGCGGTGCACGTGCTGAAGGATTACATTGTACACACCCATGCCAAAGACGGTGTGAAACTGTTGGACAAAGATCCCGAAGTTATCTACGGCATTCGTCCCGAGGACGAGCGCGACCAGTGGGGCGTGGCGTTTGAGGAAAGGGCGCTGGGCGACGGTCACGTGGATTTCGTAGCATGGACCCATGCGTTGGAAGAGATCGGTTACAAGGGTTTCCTCACCATCGAACGCGAAGTGGGCGACGATCCCGTGGCCAACATCGTGTCCTCAGTGCAGTTCCTGCGTAACGTGCTGGCGAAATAATCGCTGCGGAGTGATACTGTGAAAACCGCTGCATCAAACCGCTCGTCATATAGGATGAATTTCTCATCGCCGTCGAGGTAGGTGTCCATTTGAATGGCAATGCGATCCAAGTCGTTGCCGTAGTCATTTGTAATGTCAATCGGATCAAACGTCACACCGCGCGACACAAAAACGTCTGCGTTGGTGAACGTCAGATTGTTTTAAAAACGCAAGCCGCTCTTTTGCAGGATATAGGGCTGTTCCGTTTCTTCCGTGTTCTCTGCCACCGCTTGCAAACCTGCCATGCTCACGAATGGCAACAGCAGGCAGACACAAAGAATCGCTGCCGGTAGCCGTTTTATCATGCCTCGTTTTCAACCTTCTTTAAAACCTTTCTTATCCTGTATTGTAGCGTAACACTACCTATATTGCAATGGGACTTTTTTCAAAACGTGTGTTTTTTGATCAGACTGCTTTTCTAAAAGAGCGTGCATCCGCTGTTCCCGTGCTTGTAAAAAGCGCCACCCTTCGGGCCGTTCACACAGGGAGAAATTAGTTTTGTAGCCAAACGGCGAAGCCCCTAAAACAAGAGATTTTTTGATGGAAGAAAAGGAAAAAAGCCACAGTAACACTGACGTGTACTGTGGCTTTTTCTGCACAAAAAAACATCCGCCGCAGAACGCTCTGCGGCGGATGTCCTATGTCGTTTATTGGAACGCAAAGTAATCGGCAATCTTGGCTTCGATCGAGTCTTCCACCGTGTCGATGTAAGAGGAATAGTCCGAGCCGCCGGACTGGAACATCATGCGATACACCTGCGTGCGCGGCGCGGTAAACGCCGAGTTGCATCTCGCCATCAGCAACGCCATGTCGTACTGGCCGTGACCCACCACGTATTCCGACATTATGCGCGCATCTTCTTCGGGATGACGCCAATAGACGTCCTTGTAATCCGGCCAGAAGATGTCTTCGAGGATCATCGCGTGGCGGCCAAGTGCCTCCAACACCACAGCCGTTTCATACAACTCATCGTTGGTGTTGGTCACGGCAAATACCGAGGAGTTGTGGTCCACACTGGAGTAGTAGTCTTCCTGTGCTTCGTCAAACTTCGGTAACGGCATCGGACCCCAGTCGTCTTCCATATCGGTCAACGAACTAACACCGGGCGAGTATGCGAGGAACAGCGAATTTCCAGATGTGAAGGTATTGAAGCGCTCGCTCCACGGTTCGTATTGAGTGGTATCTATCGTCTTGTCCTGCTTGACAAAATCGCACATCGCTTCCACGACCGTGAAGGTGCGGTCTTTGTTGCACACCAGTTCCACGACGCCCTTCTCGTTCGGGGCAAAGAAGTGCTCACCCAACGCGAAGAACAGCGCATCGGCAAAGTCACCGTCCGGCGCGGTGATACCCCAGCGATCCTGCGGAGAATCCATCACGCCCGTGCCATCCTGATCCCTTGTAGCTATGCGGCAGTATTCACGGAAACGGTCAAACGTCCATTTGCCGGAATCCACCAATTCATACGGATCGGGGAAACCGCATTCATTCCAAATCGCCTCGTTGTAATAGAGGATCCACGTCAATGAGGTGTCGAAAATAAAGGAACCGTTGCCCACGTAGGTCTTGCCGCCCAGGGTGGAGATTTTACGAATGTTCTGGTTCCACCACTCATTGTCCCAGTTCACGTCCAACGTGTTCAGGTCTGCCAGCAGGTTGGCGCCCACGAACTGACCCATGCTCCACTGGGAGGTGATGATAATGTTCGCTGCTTTGCCGCCCGCCATGATTTCGGGTTGTACTTTGTTAAAAATCTCCTGCGAAGAGGACTGTGTCGCCGTCAGGGTACAGTTGTAGAGATATTCCACCTCATCCATGATCTGCAACCAAGCATCGGTGTGGGGTGTGCCGGACAACTCCTTGTTCCAGCGGCCGTTGTTCACGTCGATGACCGTGAACTCATAACCCTCCAGATCCACCGGCACTTCGCCCGGCAACGGCTCGTACTTGGTCCTTTCTCTGTCTTGGTTCGGCTTACAGCCGCAGACGGTAAACACCATCAGCATAGCCAGCAACAAAGCAAGCACACGCACTGCATGACTCTTCATACTTTTTCTCCCTTTCTTTATGTATAGATACATTAATATTATACCAAGTGCCACCTCACTTGTCAAGTGACTATTTGCAAAAGATACACAGCCACAGTTTTTTGCGTTTTCCGCCTTTTTGCAATATTGAGGTTGCGATTGACTTTACCGGCAAATTGTGATAGACTTTTTTCGTGAGGTGAAACACTATGGGTCTTGGGCTTAGTTGTAACTATTGGGCAGCCACTGCCGGTTGTAATATGTGGCATAACCGGGACGAAATCGCCGTGCGCGAGGATCTCGCGTTGCTCGTGCAGTCGGATATGAACTGCCTGCGTGCGTTGCCCATTTGGTCGGATTTTCAGCCGGCCACCCCCGTCTACGGTGGCGGCGGCGTGGTCTACATGTTGGATTTTTCACCCGAACAGCATCTGTTCGACAACGATCCCGAAAACTCCCCCTATTATCACATTTACCGTGACGTGTTCCGCGAAGAACGGGAATCCTATCCCGTGCAAAGCAACGATCCCACGGTACGTGTGGTGTGGCATCCCACAAGCGGCTATTGCCACGTACTCAATTACAGCGATACCGAAAAAACCGTGGCAGGATGCACGGTTTCGCCGTTTGATGCAGTGTTGATCAAGGAGGACGACATATGAAACCGAAGGTGCAATCCCCCTCTACCGTGTCCCAGCGGCTGCGTGAATTGCGCACCGTTGCCGGGATGACACAACGGGAAGTGGCAGAGCATTTGGACATTCAGCGTTCCACGTATGCTTATTATGAAACCGGTGCGATCGAACCATCGTTGCCGCTGTTGCAACGCCTGGCGGCAGAGTATCGCGTGAGTGTGGAGTACCTTTTAGGACATGAAACCACCGCCTCCGCGTTGCCGTTACACCAAGCGGCATATAACCCCTTGGAGGGCGCCGAATTGATGGCGGAATGCACGCGTGAGGAACGACGGTTCCTCTCCTTGCTTCGCCGTATGAACGATGCGCAGGTCAAGGAGCTGGAATACTTTTGCCTCAACACCCTCTCCGCCACCATCGCCGATGAGCTGGCACTTAGCGACCTGGAACAGCACATCCACGCGGTGGAGGAACTGCTCCCCACCGAACTGCGTGCCAAAAGCGACGAGTGAACGGTTGAAAATACGCCGAATGCAAAACGGGAGTGATGGTTTACATCACTCCCGTTTGTTATTCCAACAACCTCCCCCTCTCTTATTATTTGGGGGCGATAAACAGTCGCAAAAGCACACGTGGTGCACTTGACAGACACCCCGTGACAGGAACAGCACCTATCGGAGGAAGATCGTGTTTAGACGGAAAGCGTCTACGTACCAAAACACCCCCCATTCGAAAAGACAAAAAGA
>JAZONO010000116.1:0-1852 GCA_045654545.1 Acutalibacteraceae bacterium | reverse complement strand
TGGGGTCCTGGTAATCCCCCCTCTCCCAAACCCGCCGGCCCAACCCGGCTGGGTTCCGGCACTTTTTTTGCGGTTTGGAGTTCAAAAATACAGAACTTTCTTACGTTTGCCTGTCAAACTTCTTGCAATTTAGCACAGGTTTGGTATATAATGGAATCAAGAACACATAGGGAGGCTATGGGAATGGATACGAAAATTAAAGATTTGTATGAATTGTGGTTGGCACGCGCCAACGAAGATCCCGATCTTACGGCGGAACTGAACGACATCGCCGCGGATGAGGATGCCATATTCGACCGCTTTTACTGTGAATTGGAATTTGGTACGGCCGGCTTGCGCGGTGTGATCGGCGCGGGCGATAACCGTATGAACATCTATACCGTCCGCAAAGCCACGCAGGGTCTTGCGAACTACTTGAAGGCGCATTACGAAACCTCTTCGGTGGCGATCGCCTACGATTGCCGCATTAAGTCGGAACTGTTTGCCCGTGAAGCGGCGCGTGTGCTGGCAGGCAACGGGGTGAAGGTGTATCTGTTTGATGAGCTGAATCCCACGCCGGTGCTCTCCTTTGCGGTGCGCGAACTGCAATGTCAGGCAGGTATTATGGTGACGGCGAGCCACAACCCGGCGAAGTACAACGGCTACAAGTGCTATGGTCCGAACGGCGGTCAGATGACCGATAACGATGCGAACGAAGTGACTGCCTACGTGCGCGCACTGGATATTTTTGAAGATATTACGGTGGCGGATTTCGATGCGGCGGTGGCAAACGGCGGCATTGAAATGGTGGGGGATGCGTTGGTCAACACCTTCCTTGACCGCGTACAAGCACAGCAGGTCAACCCCGGCATCTGCCAAAAAGCACCGTTGTCGGTGATCTATTCTCCCTTGAACGGCACGGGCAACAAGCCGGTGCGTGCCATTTTGAAGCGCATCGGTTTGACCGACGTGCAGATTGTGGCCCAGCAGGAACTGCCGGACGGCACTTTCCCCACCACCCCCTTCCCGAACCCCGAATTCCGCCAGGCGTTTGAACTGGCGCTGAAAATGGCGGAAGAAAGCCATCCCGACTTGTTGCTGGCCACCGACCCCGATTGCGACCGTGTGGGTATTGCGGTGAAGGACGGGGACGGGTATCAGTTGATGACCGGCAACGAAGTGGGCTGCCTGCTTCTTGAATACATCCTTTCCTGCAAGGCGGCGCGCGGCGATATGCCGGTGGCGCCGATGGCGGTGAAAACCATTGTGACCTCCGACCTCGCGGCGAATATCGCGAAGAAATACGGTTGCCGCATTGTCGAGGTGCTGACCGGCTTCAAATACATTGGTGAGCAGATCGATGAGCAGGTGGCGGCAGGCCATCCCGAAAACTACATTTTGGGATTTGAGGAAAGTTACGGTTACTTGGCAGGTACCCACGTGCGCGACAAGGATGCGGTGGTGGCATCCATGCTGATTTGTGAAATGGCGGCGTATTACAACGCGCGGGGTCGCTCGCTCATCACGGTGTTGAAGGATCTGTATGCGGAGCACGGGGTGTATCGCCACAGCCTCTTGAATGCGGAATTTGAGGGTGCGCAAGGCATGGCGACCATGAAGGCGCTGATGGAAGGTTTGCGTGCCAACCGTCCCACCGTGCTTGGCGGTTTGAAGGTGGTGGCGTTTGCGGATTACCGCGAATCGGTCAGCATCGATCTTACGAGTGGGGACACCGTCGCCATCGACCTGCCGAAATCCAATGTGCTCTCCTACAAACTGGAGGGGAATAACAGCATCGTCATCCGTCCTTCCGGCACCGAGCCGAAGGTGAAGGCATATATCACCGCCACGGGTGCGGATATGGCGGCGGCGG
>JAZONO010000115.1:0-4972 GCA_045654545.1 Acutalibacteraceae bacterium | reverse complement strand
TGGTGGTAGTGGTGGTAGTCGTAGTCGTCGTCGTGGTGGTTGTCGTACCGCTGGTCGTCGTGGTGGTGTTCTCGGCGGTGCTGTTCACACGCAGCATAATGCTGCTGCCGCGCACCAACGGTGTGCCCGTCGGCGGATCCGCCGACACAACACAGCCTTCCTCCACCGTGTTCACCTTAACGTTCATAATAGACACACGATAGCCGATCGCTTTGAGATATTCCTCTGCGTGTTCCGCTTTCCAGCCGACCACGTTCGGCACGCCGGGCGTTTCGGTGCCGGCGCTCACCATAACGTAGATGGGTTTCGAAACATCGACTTCTTCGTCGGCTTTGGGGCTCTGGTCAATCACCGTGCCCACCGGCTGGTTGCTGAACACATAACCGCCCAGTTTCACCAAACGTCCGCCCTTTTCGGTGCCGCGCAGGGTGTAGTAATCCTGACCAACCAAATTCATAACGGATGCCAATTCACCGGTTTCCGGCGTGTCATCCTCTTCGGTGTACACAAAGATGCCCGAAGGCTTGGTGGTGGCGGCGGTTTCCTCCGATTCGGTCGGCTTGGGAGCGGTGATGCGTCCCAACGCGAAACCGAGCAACGCCAACAGAATGCAGGCGATGACACCGATCACGATGTACAGCGCAATGGGAGCACCTGCCGGCTCGTCCTCATACTCTTCCTCTTCGATTACCGCGCCATCTTCGTCCGGTTCATCAATCAGCAACGCCGCCACGGCAGGGGCTTCTGACAAACGGTCACGCAACACGGCAATGGTGGACAAGCGCGCATCGAGCGAGGGTTGCAACGCACCAAACAGCGCCGATGCCACGTGGGGCGGAAACTCGCTTGCCACTTCTGAGGGAACGGTGAGGTCCGCATTGTTCTTGGGACGGGTTTCGCCGTCCGGGGGCGGCGAGCCGACCAACGCGTGGAAGATGACGGCGGCCACGCCGTACACATCAGTGGCGGTGGAACAATCCACGCCCGACACGTACTGCTCGGGTGCGGCATAGCCGGGGATGAGTTCTGCCGCGAGGTCGCCGCCGACCGTGCGCGCTTCGGCAAGGGCAAAATCGCTGATGTGCAGTTTATCGTCACGACCGACAATCAGCACGTCGGGCGTGATGCCCAGATGCAACACGCCGGCGCGGTGCAACGATTCCAGCGAATTCATCAGCGGAATAAACAAGGGACGCGCTTCGTCCCATGTTATACGGCCGCCGTGTTGCGCCAAATATTCCGTCAGGGTAACCCCTTCGCACACTTCGCTCACGGTATACGCCGTTTCGTTTTCGCGGAAAATGTCATACATCGGAATATTGGCCGGCAAATCACGCATGCGTGCCACCACACGTGCGTGCGCCAAGAATTTGTTCATGTAGTCCGCAAAGGTGCGCTCACAACCCATAATGGGGCGCAGCGCGAGCGATTCTTCGCGCTCGCACAAGGTCTGCGGCAAAAATTCGCGCAGGGTGATCGGCGCTTTCAGCACCGTGTCGTAACCCATATACGTCGCGGCATCACCGCTGTCTTTCAGCAGGCGGCCCACCATATACCGCTCCGACAGGAGCGTGCCGAGCGGCAATGCGTGGGCAGGGTTTGCCAACGCGGCATCGTCACCGCAACGGGGGCACAGGGCTTCGCCTTCTGCCAACGGTTGCATACAACGCATACACAAATGAGAAAAGTTTGCCATTACAGCACAAGCCTTCTTTCCTGAAGTAGTTATACCTTATTATATAGAATCCCGTCGCCAAAGTCAAGAAAGGCTACAAGATTGTAACTATTTTTTCACAGCCATTACCAATTTGCCGCGAAACGGGGAAATCGCTGTCAAAAACGGGCAAAAACGCGCCAAAATCGGGCGAAAACAGCGTGCCGCCTCTTCAAAACCCCCTCGTTTTTGGGGGTTCGGGCGATTCCGAGATGGGAAATTCGGCTGAATGCACAAAATATTACGAACAAATGTGCGGATTAAAACGCGCTTCCAGTTTTGTAAAAAAATGGAAACAAAAGGGGGATTTTGACTAAAAAGGCAACCGATCGGGGGGAGGATGGCGACGGATTGTAAGAAAAGCCGACGAAAACACGCGAAGTTTTTAAAAGCCACCCGCGGCGGTTTTCGCCAAAAAACACCGTTCCCTTGGTGGGCGCGTGGGGGCAAAGTTTGTTCAAAGTAACCAAAAAAGGCGGTTTCAAATTGGTTGACATCACTTGTCCGCATCCGTATAATGGACACGATGCGCAATTCCCAATAGGTTTAACCTACGAACTTGAAAGGGGAATCCCCCTGCAGAGAGGAGATTTGGATGGGTACGCAACACCAAAAAAACCGTGAGCGTGTGCGTCGCGACGTGACCCCGTTTTGGCGAAGCCGTTGGATGGCAACGGCGTTGCTGTCGGTCATCAGCGCGGTGGTCATTACCTGCCTGCTGTCGCAGATGCAAGCGTTCACGATATTGGATGGCGGACAGCGATTCACCATTTCGGCACGCACGACCGACGTGACCGAGGCGATGCGTTTGGCCGGCGTGACGGTGGGCGAGCACGATGCCGTCCGTTGCACCGGGAACGAGATCACCATCGACCGCGCCTTTGCGGTGACGGTGACGGTGAACGGGGAAACAAAAGAAGTGTATCTCACCGGCGGTACGGTGGGGGATGCTCTGGCCGAAGCCGGGGTGAACACCGATGAATATTGTTTGGTCAATGCCATGATGTCCGACACGTTGGACGAAGGGGCAGACATTTGTCTGGAAAGCGTGCTGAAGTATGCCGAACGGGAAGATCGTGAAGAGTTGCCGTTTGAAACGGTGGTGCAATACACCCCCGACCTTCCCAAAGGAATGTCCCGTGTGACACAGAAAGGGCAAAACGGTGAAGTGGTGCGCCAGATCCGTGACACAGTGGTGGATGGCGAAGTGATCTCGTCGGTGGTGCTCAGCGAGCGCCGCACCGAACCCGTGACCGAGATCCGTTTGGTCGGCACCACGGTGGGCATGGCGATGTCGAAACCGCCATACGACATTGAGCTGAATGAACTCGGACAGCCGATCGGCTACAAGTCCCTCACAGTGGGGCAATGCACCGCCTATACCAACGACCGCGGTCTGTGCGGAAAATACACCTCCACCGGTCGTGTGGCGGCGGTTGGTGTGGTGGCGGTGGATCCGCGTGTGATCCCCTATGGCACCGAGTTGTACATCGTGTCGGCGGACGGTTCGGTTGTGTACGGTTACGCCATTGCCGGTGACACCGGCGGTGCGCTCACCAGCGGACGCGTGTTGGTGGACTTGTTTATGGACACCTATGAGGACTGTATGCAGTTTGGTCGCCGCAATATGAACGTGTATATCCTGAATTAAAAAAGATCCTGCAACCGGGGGTGCGCACCCCTTGGTTGCAGGATCTTTCTTATACTATTACAGATGCAGTTTTCCGCGTGCGGATTCTTTGCCTTCGGGGGTGATCTCACCGGCTTTGGTCAACGCGATCTTGGTGAGGAACGGACCGACCAATTCGTAAATCAGCACCGAGAAAAGGGTGATGTTCGCCACCAGCACACCGCATTCGCCCAGCGTTTCGGCTTTGATCGCCATGCCGAGCGCCACGCCGGCTTGCGGCAACAGGGTGATGCCGAGATATTTCACAATGGTGGGCTCACACTTCGCCGCACGGGCGCTGAACGCCGAGCCGAAATATTTGCCTGCCGAGCGGAACAGGATGTACACCACACCGATCAGCACCACCGTCCAGTCGCGGAACACCGAAAGTTCCAGTTCCGCACCGCTGATGACGAAGAACAGGATGAACAGAGGAGCGGTCCAGCGGTCCACACGACCCATCAACTCTTCCGAGAAATCGCACACGTTGCAGAAGATGGTGCCCAGCATCATGCACACGAGCAGGGACGAAAACGCCACGTGCACGCGCCCGATGTGAAATTCCACCATCGAAAGCGCCACCGTCAGGAACACGAAGGTGACCGACATCGCGAGACGCTTGGAACGGGAATGGAAAAACCGCTCAAAGAAGGAGAAGAGCAAGCCCATCACCAGACCGAGCAACAGCGACATGACCACTTCCAAAATCGGTTCCGCCACCACCGACAGGATGTCCACGTGACCGGTGACCAGCGCCTTGGCCACGCCGAAGGAGATGGCAAACAGCACCAGACCGACCGCATCATCCAACGCCACGATGGGCAACAGAATATCGGTGAGCGGACCTTTGGATTTGTATTGCCGCACCACCATCAGGGTGGCGGCAGGTGCGGTGGCGGAGGCCACGGCACCCAGCACAATGGCGGTGGGAAGCGGCAGTTTATCGGGCATCAGGAAGTGCAGACCGATCAAGGCGGCATCCACAAGCAGGGTGGCGGTCACCGCTTGCAAAATGCCGATCACGGTGGCTTGCCGTCCCGTTTGCTTCAACTGCCCCAAACGGAACTCGTTGCCGATGGAAAAGGCAATGAAGCCGAGCGCCACGTCGGACAGTAACCCGTAGGTTTCGATGTCCTGCATACTGGTGAAGCCCAACCCGTGCACGCCGAAGGCGCCCAGCAGATACGGGCCGACCAAAATGCCGGCCACCAAATAAGCAGTGACGGCAGGCAGGTGCACCAGTTTTGCCAAACGGGACAACATCAGTCCGGTAAACAGGGCGACGGATAAGGTGAGTAAGATCTCCATAAAAATTACCTCTAACAAAACGAAATCGATATGATTGTAGTCTTTTGTCGCAGGATTGTCAAGAGGGAAAACAACGAAAACACAAGCTGTAAAAAGCGATGTTCTGTGTAATCTGTAAAACAACGAAAAGGCACCCACCTTAGGGGTGTTGCGAATGGGGATTTCGCCACCCCGTAACTTTTTCGGTTTTGCAAAGCAAAATACCGCCTGTTTAAGGCGGTAAGAAAAACGTTACACGGACTTCGCCGTAAGGCGACCGTCCTGCCTCCCCTTGTCAGGGG
>JAZONO010000114.1:0-3929 GCA_045654545.1 Acutalibacteraceae bacterium | reverse complement strand
ACCACACGGTAGAGGACGGGGATAGCGCGGAACACACGCCCCACACCGCTTACCACGTGTTTGCCTTGTTTGTCCTTGACGATCTCCACTTCACGCATCGAACGCCAAAATCCGCCAATGGTGAAGATGAGGGTGACGACCACCGCCGAGATCACCACGAAAACCCAAAAACCGGGTGCGCGCGGATGAAGCGGCGGCAGAACAAACCAAAAATACAAAAATACGAACAATGCCGAAAGCAGGGCGCGAAGTGCGAAAGACAAAACTTTTTTCATAATGAACACTCCTCATTTTAACGTGGCGATGGTAACGCCCATTTCGCCTTCTCCGTACACACCAAGGCGATATGCCTTGATCGACGGGTGATGGCGCAAGTGTTGGTGCACGGCATTGCGTAACGCGCCCGTGCCTTTGCCGTGGATGATGGTGACGGTTTCGCGGTTCATCATCACCGCGCCATCGATGAATTGGTCCAGATCCAGCAATGCTTCTTCCACCGTTTTGCCGCGCAGATCCACCTCAATGGAAGCGGCACGTTCCATACGGGACGGAAGAACGACCGACGGGGTGCGCCGTTTGTTGTTATCGGCTTTCATCGTGCGCCCGTCTTTATCCAACAGTTTCAGGTTGTCAAGCGAGACGCGCGTTTTAATGATGCCGGCTTGCACCTCCACCTGTCCGTTGCTGTCGGGAGGGGAGAGCACCACCCCTTTTTTGTCGATGTCAATGATCAACACGTCGTCCCCCACCTTCAACGGACGGGGAAGCGAGTATCCTTCGCGGCGGCGAGCGGTCACGGGATCGATCTCCGCTTCCAACTGCCCCAGCCGTGATTTCAAACGGCTTTTCGCCTCGCCCGTGCGAGCGGCGAAATCGGCGGCATCCTTTTGGCGGCGCAGTTCGTCCAACTCATCAATGAGGGCGGCGGCTTCGGCACGTGCCTTTTCCACCAGACGGCGTGCTTGCTCACGCGCATCGTCCAATGCCTTTTCCTGCTTTTCGCGGAAGACGGCACGCTCTTTTTCCGCATCCGCGGCGGCGGCTTCGGCGCGCGCCTTTTCGGCGGTGGCCTTTTTCAGCGCCGCCTCCAATTCCTGGCGGCGGTCCTCCAGGTTGGTCACCACGTCCTCCAAACGTCGGTTTTCGGACGAGACCATCTCCTGTGCACGCGCCACCAATTCTTCGCTCACGCCCAAACGGCGTGAAATGGCAAACGCATTCGACCGTCCCGGCACACCCACCAACAAGCGGTAGGTCGGACGTAAGGTCGCCACATCAAATTCGCAACTGCCGTTTTCCACCCCGTCGGTGCGGATGGCATAGGCTTTCAGTTCCGCATAGTGGGTGGTGGCCGCCATGCGCGCGCCCTGCACACGCAACTGCTCCAAAATCGCGATTGCCAGCGCCGCGCCTTCCACGGGATCGGTGCCTGCTCCGATCTCGTCCAGCAACACAAGGCTTTGACGGTCGGTCGCCTCCAGAATACGCACGATGTTGGTCATGTGCGCCGAAAAGGTGGACAGCGATTGCTCAATGGACTGTTCGTCGCCGATATCCGCCAACACGTGGGTGAACACCGAAAGGGCGGTACCGTCGTCGGCAGGGGGCATCAAACCGCACATCGCCATCAGCGACAACAACCCGATGGTTTTCAGCGACACCGTTTTACCGCCCGTGTTCGGGCCGGTGATGACCAGCGTATCAAATCCGCCGCCCAACTCCACGTCGATCGGCACGACTGTTTTCGGGTCGATCAACGGATGCCGTGCGCGGCGCAACAGAATGTGTCCGCGATCGTTCAGCCGTGGCATGGTGGCTTTCATGGCGTATGCCAACCGTGCTTTGGCAAAAATGAGGTTCAATTCCACCATCAATTCGTAGTTCGCAATGATGGTGTCCGCAAACGAACCTGCCTCGGCGGACAGTTCCGCCAAAATGCGTTCGATCTCCGCCTTTTCTTTGGATTCCAACACGCGGATCTCGTTGTTTGCTTCCACCGATCCCATCGGTTCCACAAACACGGTGGAACCCGAAGCGGAGGTGTCGTGCACCAAACCGGGGATCTCGGCACGGTTTTCCGCTTTCACAGGCACCACAAATCGCCCGTTACGAATGGTCACAATGGGATCTTGCAAAAACTTTTGATAGGCAGGCGACCGCACCAGTTTGTCCAGCTGTTCGCGCACACGGGCGGCGGCGGCACGCATCTTGCGGCGAATGTCCGCAAGCAGGGGAGACGCGTTGTCCGCCAGCGTGTCTTCCGACGTCAAGGTGGCGGTGATCTTCTCTTCCAGATATTTGTTGGGGGTGAGGGTGTCAAAACGGTCGTCCAGCGGCGTTTCGATCCCTGCACAGTGTCCGCGCCATTCGGTGAGCGAGCGGATCACACGCAGGTTTTCCGCGATCTGCAACAAGTCGCGCCCGGCAAGCACCGCGCCGGCATCCGCACGCCGCAGGGCGTTCGTCACGTTTTGCAAATGCCCGAACGAGGGGGAGCCGAACCCCGCCATCAAACGGTAGGCGGCATCGGTTTCCTCCAGCCGCACCTGCGCCTCCGCCAAATAGGGGGAAGGCACAAGGGCGCGTGCCGCTTCGGCCGCATCCGCGCAGGTGGTCTCTGCCGCGAGCAGTTCCAGCACCTTATCCAGTTCCAATGCCAGATGATCTCGATTCATAGGGTATATCCTCTCAACTATGTAATGTGTTGTAAAAATCCAAGGTGGCAAAACTGCGCCCCAGTTGCTCCTTCAAAAACGCTTCACTCACGGTGGCGAGTGCGGCGCAATCTTCGGGGGACAGCGCGAGCGCCAATGCGGCGGCAAGCGAGCCGCTTTGAATACGGCGCAACGCATCCAGTACCCCCGGGGAGAGCGGCATCCCCTCACCGCAATCGGGGCAGAGCAACTGCCCTTCACGCGGAAGGAACCCAAACGCGCTGTCACGCTGTCCGCAACGGCCGCACGCCGTAAGGTCGGGGGCGTATCCTGCGAGCGCCAGCAACCGCAGTTCGGTCACCGCTTTCAACAGATAGGGTGCGCGTTCCCCGTTCGCCAAAAAGTGCAGGGCGTTGAGCAGCAAGCGCAACGCTTCTTCGGCAGGCTCTTCACGCGGTGCCACCGCACCGGCCAGTTCGCAAAAATACTGCCCGAGTGTCAACTTTTCCAAATCGTCCTTCAAGGAGAAAAAGACAGTGAGCGGACGGGCATCGTCGAGATACCATCCGCTTTTGCCCTCCTGCATCAGAAATTGGCTGTGGGTGAGCAGTTGCGTGGCGGCGGCGTGGCGACTGTTCGCTTTGCGTGCACCGCGCGCGGCGGCACGCACAACGCCGTGACTGCGAGTCAGCACCGTGACGAATTTATCCGCTTCGCCCACCGGTGTTTCCCGAATGATCAGACCGTCGGTTTGTATCTTCATCTGCCGTCGCCTCCTTTGGCGTGTCCGCACAAGCGCAATACCGCAGATAATCTTCCACCCGTCCCGTTTGCGTGAACACGTTCCAATACTCCTGCTTTTTATCCATACCGTTCGCCTCCCACTGTTATCCTGTGCACGGCGAGGGAAGAAAC
The DNA here is from genome assembly GCA_045654545.1 of Acutalibacteraceae bacterium. Taxonomy (GTDB): domain Bacteria; phylum Bacillota; class Clostridia; order Oscillospirales; family Acutalibacteraceae; genus SIG588. The sequence goes on along the minus strand of JAZONO010000114.1, from coordinate 360 downwards.
ACATGGAAAAAATATCTATTTACAGTATACACCGCCTTTTTGTTTTTTTCAATACGATAATGTAAAGAAAGCGGAAATGAAAGCAGTTTTCACCAAGAAATTCCTTTCAAAATTGTGCACTCTTACGAAAATGAACAAATGTTCGATTTTTGTTCGAAATCGCTTGCATTTTGCAGAATCTTTGGTATAATGGGAATCGTTGAAGATAGGGCGAGCATCTAAACCCGAACCCGCCTCAAAGCAGACATTGCTCGCAGTATCTTCTTACTGTAGTTTTGCGGCAATGTCACCGAGAATGAGCACTACGCGCTCATTCTCCCAATATGGGTGAAACCTTAAATGTTGGTGCTTTTTGTCCCG
>JAZONO010000113.1:0-10940 GCA_045654545.1 Acutalibacteraceae bacterium | reverse complement strand
GGGCAGACTTCGTTCACCATGCCGAAGGGTCCGATCCGGCGGCGGTGGTGTTTGATGCCATCGGCGCGGCGAAGGCGCGTGGCGCGGATCTGGTGATCTGCGACACGGCAGGACGTTTGCACAACAAGAAAAATCTGATGGATGAACTGGCGAAGATTGCCCGTGTGATCGACCGTGAACTGCCGGGTGCGGACAAAGAAGTGCTGTTGGTGCTGGATGCCACCACCGGTCAAAACGCCGTGAACCAAGCGCGTGAATTCAAAAACGCGGCAGGCATCACGGGCATTGTGCTCACCAAATTGGATGGCACGGCACGCGGCGGCGTGGTGCTGGCGATCCGCGAGGATCTGGACGTGCCGGTGAAATTCATTGGTGTGGGCGAAGGTGTGGATGATCTGCAACCCTTCGATCCCGACGACTTTACGAAAGGACTTTTTGAAGCGGAATGAAATTTGTAATTGCTACACATAATGTCCATAAACTGGACGAATTGCGCCGCATTTTAGCACCGCTCGGTGTAGAGGCGGATATTGACCCCACGCTTCCCGAGGCGGAGGAAACGGGTGTTACCTTTGCGGAAAATGCTTTCATCAAAGCGGATGAAGCGTGCCGCTTCACGGGTCTGCCGGCCATTGCGGACGATTCGGGGTTGACGGTGGATGCGCTGGGCGGTGAGCCGGGCGTGTATTCTGCCCGTTACGCCCCTGTGGGACAACGCAAAGCCACGGTGCTCCAAAAACTGCAAGGGTTGCCCAAAGAACAGCGCGGAGCAGGTTTTGTTTCGGCGGTGTGCTGTGTGTTCCCGAACGGTGACGTGGTGACTGCCGAAGGCGTGTGCCGCGGTCACATCGGAGAAGAAGCGCGTGGCGAGGGAGGATTTGGATACGATCCGATCTTCGTCACCGAAAACGGGCGCACCTTTGCCGAACTCACCCCCGAAGAAAAGGATGCCATCAGTCACCGCGGTCGCGCCTTGCGCGCCTTCGCGGAAAAATTAGCGATATATTTGGAGGAAACCTCATGTTGACGAGTAAACAACGCGCATACCTGCGCGGTTTGGCGAATACGTTAGATCCGATCCTGCACGCAGGCAAAGGCGGCATTTCGGATGCCATGCACAAGCAGGCGGACGATGCACTCACCGCACGCGAACTCATTAAAGGGCGCGTGCTGGAAACGGCGCCTGCCTCCACGCGTGAAACGGCGGAGGAAATCGCCGCCGCGGTGGGAGCCGAAGTGGTGGGCGTGATCGGGCGCACCTTCGTGCTGTATCGCCGCAACCCGAAAGATCCCGTCATCGACCTGCCGCGCGCCTGATGGGAGCGGCAAGACGGTGCGGTCTGTTTGGCGGCACATTTGATCCGATTCACAACGGACACGTTGCGTTGATCCGCACGTTGGCGAAGGAATTGGCGTTGGATACCGTGGTGCTGATGCCCACGGCACAACCGCCGCATAAATTAAAGAACGGAATGGCAAGTGCCGCCCACCGTTTGGCAATGTGCCGTCTGGCAACGGCGGATTGTCCGTTTGTAACGGTGTCGGATTGGGAGATTCAAAAAGGCGGTGCCAGTTTCACCGTGGACACTTTGCGCCATTTGAACGAAACCTGTCCCGATACCGAATGGTATCTGTTTGTCGGTGCGGATATGTTTTTGTCCATCGACACGTGGTTTCGTTTTTCGGACATTGCTCGTCTGGCGGTGCTGTGTGCTGTTCCGCGAGACGGCGTGACCCGTGAGGATTTGTGCAAAAAAGCGGCACAGCTTCAAGCACTGGGGGCGCGCACGGTGGTGGCGGATATGACGGCGGTGGATGTGTCGTCCACCCTGTTGCGTGAACGCGCGGCACGCGGCGAATCGCTCGGCGAGTGGTTGCCGCCCGCGGTGGAGGCGTATATTATGGAACACGAATTGTATCAAACGATGAGCGGTGCGCCGGCAACCGATGAGCAGATCATCGAGATCTTGCGCGGTCGTTTGAAGCCCGGTCGCTTTGCCCATTCACTGGCGGTGGCAGAGGAAGCGGAACGCTTGGCCGCCCGTTACGGTGCAGATGTGGGGGAAGCGCGCACCGCCGCCTTGCTTCACGACATTATGAAGAACACGCCGCCCGACACGCAGTTGCAACTGCTCTCGCTGTACGGCGTGGCAATGAGCGATGTGGAACGCGGCGCGGAGAAACTGTATCACGCGATGAGCGGTGCGGCGTTTGCCGAACACGTGCTCGGTGTGACCGATCGTGACGTGCTGAATGCGGTGCGGTATCACACCACCGCCCGTGCAGGGATGAGCATACTGGAAAAGGTGCTGTACCTTGCGGATTTCACGTCGGCCGACCGCGATTACGACGACGTGGATGAAATGCGCCGTCGCGTGGATATTTCGGTGGTGTCGGCGATGACCTATGCGTTGACCTACACCATCAAAGATTTGCTGAAGAAGAAAAAGCCGATTCACCCCGACACGGTGGCGGCATTTAACGAACTGATGTTGCAGGAAGGAGACGAAACGAATGGCGAACACTCCTGAAAAGCCCACGGCGAAGAAACCCGTGAAAAAGCGTGCGCCGGCGAAACGCACCGCCACAAAAAAAACGGGGACAAGCGCGACACAGACGACAGCCAAGAAGCCTACGGCTAAGAAAAAGAAAAAAGGCTACGGTCGCATCATCCTCATGGCGTTGCTCACCATCTTCATCGTGCTGACGTTGGTGTTGATCTTTAAGATCGGCAAAATGGTGTTCGATGCCTTCCTCGGCGGCGCGGAGGATAGCGAAACGCCGACCGAAGTGAATCCCATTCCCTATGAAACCACACCGATCGAACTCAGCACCAAGGTAGGATATTACCTCGTTGGTGTGATGGGGGAAGGTGGCTTGGAAGGGGAGATGGATCTTCTGTCGCTCGTCTGCTTCGACAAAGAAGCGAACACCGTCAACGTGTTGCAGATGCCGCAGGACACCTTCCTCGGTGAGGACGATGCGTTCAAGGTGAATCGTCTGTCTGAGGTGTATGCATCGCCGCAGGATCAAGTGTGGTGTGACAAGTGCGGTTGCCGTGTGTATGCGCCGGCGGTAGGGGAGAATAATACGCACATCGAGTGCGGCACGACCCTCGGCACAAAGGAAGGGTCCTCCACCGGCAACTTGGCGGAAGTGTTCAACCGCCAGTACGGTCTGCCCATCGACGGATTCTATATCTTTGAGCAGACCACCTTGCGTGATTTGGTCGATTATATCGACGGCATCACGGTGGATCTCGCGTTTGCGGTGAGCACCGAAGAGATCACCTATGCGGCCGGTATGCGCACCATCAACGGTGAAGCGACGCTCAAATACATCGCCGCGCCCGACAACACGGTGGGCGGCGATATGGCGCGGTTTGACCGCTTTAATCAGGTGTGTGCCTCCATCTTGACTCGTTTGTTTGCGCTGGACGACACGAAACTGACCGAAACGATGCAGGATCTGCAAAGTTGGGATGCGCCGATCCGTGTGGAATTCGGCATCACCTACGTGGAGATCGCCGATATGGTGAAAGCGATGCGTGCGGTCACGCTGAACAAGATCCACGTCTTTGTGTTGCCGGGCGAAAAGGCTGTCAAAGATGGTGAGAATTACTATTCGGTGCACCGCGTGGAGGTACTGACGCTGTTGAATCAGGCGTTTAATCCGCACCGCGATGCGCTCACCGAAAGCGATATTAACCTGACCGAGATCGCGAACACCACCCCGGCGGATCTCACCTCCACGCCGTTGTCACAATGGAAGGTGGAGCAAAACGCGGCGGTGACGACTACCACACAAGCACAATAAGAAAGGACAGCATATATGGCAGATACCAAAACCACCGTGCGCGCGTTGGTGCGCACATTGGATAAGCATAAAGCAGGCAACATTCGTGTCATCGAAGTGGGAGAACTCACCTCGCTTGCGGATGTGTTTGTGATCTGTGAAGGCGGCAGTTCCACGCAGGTGCGTGCGCTGGCCGACTACGCGGAAGAGGAATTGAAGGCACAGGGGATCGTGCCGTTGCGTGTGGAAGGTTACCGCTCGCAAGGGTGGATCGTGCTGGATTACGGCGATGTGGTGGCACACGTGTTCCATCACGAAACGCGCACATTTTATGATCTGGAACGTCTGTGGAAAGACGGACGTGAAACGGATATAACTCAATTTTTGGATAACGAGGGTGACGATCATGCGGTATGATGCAAAAGTAACCGAAGCAAAATGGCAAAAAATCTGGGACGAGAATCACGTGTTTGAAGCAACGGAGGATTATTCCAAGCCGAAGTTCTACGGACTGGTGGAGTTTCCGTATCCGTCCGGCGCAGGTATGCACGTGGGCCACATCAAGGCATATTCCGGTCTGGAAGTGGTGGGACGTAAACGGCGCAAGCAGGGATACAACGTGTTGTTCCCCATCGGCTTTGATGCCTACGGTCTGCCCACCGAAAACTATGCGATCAAAACGGGTATCCATCCCCGTGAAGTGACCGATAAGAACATTGCACGCTTCACCGAACAGTTGAAACGTGTGGGTTTTGCGTTTGATTGGTCGCGCGTGATCGACACCACCGAGGAAGATTACTACAAGTGGACACAGTGGATCTTCTTGAAGATGTTTGAAAACGGTCTGGCGTTCCGCGACAAGACCCTCGTGAACTATTGCCCCAGTTGTAAAGTGGTGCTGTCCAACGAGGATTCGCAGGGCGGCAAGTGCGACATCTGCCACAGCGACGTGGTGCAACGCGCCAAAGACGTGTGGTATCTGCGCATCACCCGTTACGCCGACAAACTGTTGGAAGGGCTCGAAACGGTGGATTACCTGCCCAATGTGAAATTGCAGCAGAAGAACTGGATCGGCAAGTCCACGGGTGCGTTTGTCAACTTCACCCTGAATGGGGCAGAGGAGACCCTGCGCATTTACACCACCCGTCCCGACACCCTGTTCGGCGTGACCTTTATGGTTATGGCACCCGAGCATCCGCTGATCGAAAAGTACCGCGACCGCATCACGAACATAGCCGATCTCGAAGCCTATCGCACCGAGTGCAGTAAAAAGACCGAGTTTGAGCGTACTCAGCTGGTGAAAGACAAGACGGGCGTGCGCATTGAAGGTCTTACTGCCGTCAACCCCGTGACGGGTAAAGACGTGCCGATCTACATTTCCGACTACGTAATGATGGGGTACGGCACGGGTGCCATCATGGCGGTGCCTGCGCACGACGAGCGTGACTACGACTTCGCGAAGAAGTTTGGCATTGACATCATCCCCGTCATCGAAGGCGGCAACATTGAAGAAGCGGCCTACACGGGCGACGGCAACGTCATCAATTCCGATTTCCTGAACGGTTGCACCACCAAGCAGGAAGCCATCGACAAGATGCTCGCACACTTGGAAGCGCGCGGTATCGGCGAAGCCGGTGTGCAGTACAAGATGAAGGATTGGGCATTCAACCGTCAGCGCTATTGGGGCGAACCGATCCCGATCGTGCATTGCCCCACCTGCGGTATGGTGGCAGTACCCTATGACGAACTGCCGCTTCGCCTGCCGAAGGCAGACAGTTTTGCCCCCGGCACGGACGGCGAAAGTCCGCTTGCCAAGATCGAAGAGTTCGTGAACTGCACCTGCCCGAAATGCGGCGGTGCGGCACGGCGCGAAACCGACACCATGCCCCAGTGGGCAGGTTCGTCCTGGTATTTCCTGCGCTACATCGATCCGAAAAACAGCGAAGCGCTCGCCTCCAAAGAGGCGCTGGAATACTGGATGCCGGTTGACTGGTACAACGGCGGTATGGAACATGTGACCCGTCACATGATCTATTCCCGTTTCTGGCATCACTTCCTCTATGATATCGGTGCTGTCCCCACGGCAGAACCGTATGCCAAGCGTACCGCGCAGGGGTTGATCCTCGGTCCGGACGGCGACAAGATGAGCAAATCCAAGGGCAACGTGGTGGATCCGCTTGAAGTGGTGGATGCCTACGGTGCCGACGTGTTGCGCGTGTACATTCTGTTCATGGGCGACTATGAAAAGGCAACGCCGTGGTCGGAAAACGGCGTGAAGGGTTGCAAGCGTTTCCTCGACCGTGTGTGGTCGTTGCAGGATGTGCTCACCGTCGAAGAAGGTCTGTCGGAGGATATGACCGCGCCCTTCCACCGCACGCTGAAAAAGGTGACCGAAGATATCGAAGCGATGAAGTTTAACACCGCGATTGCCGCGATGATGACCTTGCTCAACCAGCTTGGCGAAAAGGGTTCGGTCACCCGTGGCGAATGGGCGATGCTGCTGTCCATGCTCAACCCCTTTGCACCGCACATCACGGAGGAAATGTGGGAACTGGCAGGCTTTGAAGGTATGCTCGCCACCGCGCCGTGGCCGGCATTCGATGAAGCCAAATGTGCCGAAAGCACCGTTGAGATCGCGGTGCAGGTCAACGGCAAACTGCGCAGTCGCTTGACGGTGCCGGCCGATGTGACCGCCGCCGATGCCATCGCCGCTGCGAAAGCGGACGAAAAGACCGCCCCGTTCATCGAGGGTATGCAGTTCGTGAAAGAACTGTACGTGCCCGGAAAATTGGTTAACTTGGTGGTAAAACCGCTCTGAAATACAGCGGTTTGACGAAAAAAACAAAAATGCCAAAAAAATTGCCGATTGGTCTTGACGGGCACGATAAAATCGTGTATACTATACAGGCTAATAGCATATTACCCCTGCTTACAGGCGGAGGGAGGGAATACGATGTCAGAAGTCAAGGTTAAAGAGAATGAAAGCTTGGACAGTGCTCTTCGCAGATGGAAGAAGTCCTGCGCTCGCGCGGGCACTCTCGCCGAAGTGCGTAAGAGAGAGCACTATGAAAAGCCTTCTGTCCGACGCAAGAAGAAGTCGGAGGCTGCACGCAAGAGAAAGTTCAAATAAGCATGCATCCGCAAACGGGATAGAAGTCATCTTCTATCCCGTTTGTTCATTTCAAAAAAAGGAGGTGGCGGTATGGGATTGTTTCGTCCCACGGTTCGCCGTCGGCGTATCACCGACATCACGGTGGAAGAATTGCACGCGTGGCAGGTCAAAGGCATTCTGTTGGATGTGGATAACACCCTCACCACCCATTACTGCCCCGATCTGACCGAGGACGTGGCCGCGTGGCTCAAAACGGTAGCGGCCGCAGGCATCGCCCTCACGGTGGTATCCAATGCCAAGAGGTACCGTGTGGAGCCGTTTGCCGCCAAGATCGGGCTGACGTGCGTGTGGCTTGCCGCCAAGCCCTTGCCGTTCGGCTTTTGGCGTGGCGTGCACACGTTGGGTGTTTCGCGGCGACAATGCCTTGCCATCGGGGACCAGACGTTCACCGACACGCTCGGTGCCAAATTGGCAGGGGTGCGTGTGGTGCAACTGGAACCCATTAAATTAGAAGAAGATAAACCGTTTATGATGTTTAAACGGCGTATAGAAGCCTATATTCTGAAAAGGGAGGGACGTCGATGACACCGCGTTTCGGTCCTGCCGGTAACGGAGACGATTTTGTTGCAGCCGGATTAAAGCACACCTATGAAGCCCCCCGGTGGTTGCGCGCGCTTGGTCTTTCGGCATACGAATACCAATGTGGGCGCGGTGTGCGGTTGAACGAGAACACCGCGGCGGCGATCGCGCTCGCGGCGGCACAGAACGACATTGCCGTGTCGGTGCACGCCCCGTATTTCATCTCGCTTGCCTCGGCAGAAGAGGAAAAACGGGATAACAGCCTCAAATACATTCTGGACAGCGCCGCCGCCGTGACGATGCTCGGCGGTGACCGCATCGTGGTGCACCCGGGCGGTCTTGGTGGGCGCACCCGTGCCGAAGCCACCGCCCTGGCGGTACACACGCTCGCCCGTGCACAACGCGTGCTGGATGAACGGGGGCTTTCGGCGGTGCACATCTGTCCCGAAACCATGGGCAAGATCAACCAACTGGGCGATCTCGAAGAAGTGCTTACCTTCTGCGCGGTGGATGAACGCTTTTTACCCTGCGTGGATTTTGGGCATTTGAACTGCCGTGTGCAAGGGGCACTCAATTCCCCCGAAGCGATCGCCGCCGTGTTGGACACGGTGGAAAACCGCTTAGGAAGCGAACGGATGCGCCGCATGCACATCCACTTTTCCCGTATCGAATACACGGCAGGGGGCGAAAAACGCCACCTCACCTTTGAAGAAACGGTGTTCGGCCCCGAACCTGCGCATTTGGCGGCGGCGTTGGTGGCACGTGATGCCGCCCCCGTGGTGATCTGTGAATCTGCAGGCACCCAAGCGCGCGATGCCGCCACTTTGTGCCGTTTGTGGCAAGAGAACAAAGGAGTTTTGTGATATGACGTGGGAATGGCAACAGCTGGCGACTCACTTGGGCGAAGGGGAAGGTGCGCTCATCACCGCCACCCCCGATCAACGCTTGCTCACGCATTTTGCCGTGGAGGATGCCACCGTGCTGGTGGCGCGCGATGCGGCGGTGCTGGTGACCGACTCGCGGTATATTGAAGCCGCCACACGGGACGTGACCATGATGGAGGTGCTGTGCCCTCGCCGTTTTTACGATGAAGTGCGCGATTGGCTTGCCGCCCATGGGGTGTCACGATTGCAGGTGCAAACACGGCAGATGAGCCTCTCCGCCTTTGCCGCGTGGCAAAAGGCGTTGCCCTCCGTCACGTTGGACAACGGCGGTGCATTGGACGGACATCTCGCGGCATTGCGCAGTGTGAAAAGCCCCGAACAGATCGACGCGATCCGTCGGGCGCAAGCGCTCACCGACGATGGGTTTGCCTATATTCTCACGCGCATCGAAGCCGGGCGCACCGAGCGCGAGATCGCGCTGGATCTGGAGTTTTATATGCGCCGCCAAGGGGCGGACGGCATGGCGTTCGATTGCATTGTGGTGGCAGGCGAAAACGGCTCTCTGCCGCACGGTGTACCGGGCGACCGTCCTCTCTGCCGCGGCGATCTTGTCACCATGGATTTCGGCGCCAAACTCGACGGCTGGCATTCGGATATGACCCGCACTGTGGCGGTGGGGGAGGCAGCGGATTGGCAGCGTGAGATCTACGACACCGTGTTGAAGGCGCAGGAAACCTGCCTGCACGGGCTCAAAGCAGGGATGACTTGCGCCGCAGGCGACGCGTTGGCACGTGACGTGATCAAAGCGGCCGGTTACGGCGAGTATTTCGGACACAGCACGGGGCACGGCGTGGGGTTGCAGATCCACGAAGCCCCCTCACTTTCGCCCGGCGGCGGCGAACGCTTGTTGCAAGCAGGCGAAGTAGTCACGGTCGAACCGGGCATCTATTTGCCGGGCCGCGGCGGTGTGCGCATCGAAGATATGGCGGTCATCACCGCCGAGGGGATCGAAAATCTCACCAAATCCCCGAAAAATTTGCTGATTTTATAATTTTCCGCGGAAAATTGCCACATTTTACTTGCAATTCGTGCGCATATCGGTTACAATAAAGTGTACGAATATGATAAAACATATGGAGGTTTAGTATCATGATTTCTGCAGGTGATTTTCGTAACGGCGTTACCTTCGAAATGGACGGTAACGTGTATCAGATCATTGAATTCCAACACGTGAAGCCGGGCAAGGGCGCCGCGTTCGTGCGCACCAAGGTGCGTAACGTCATCGCCGGTTCGGTGGTTGAAAAGACGTTCAGCCCCACCGACAAATTCCCGACCGCGTATGTCGAGCGTAAGGAGATGGAATATTCCTACAGCGACGGCGATCTCTACTACTTCATGGATCCCGAAAGCTTCGAACTCGTGCCGATCGGCGCGGACGTGCTGTCCGACAGCTTCAAGTTCGTGAAGGAAAATATGGTGTGCCGCGTGATGTCCTATAAGGGCAAGGTGTTTGGTGTGGAAGCGCCGAACTTTGTGGAACTGCAGGTCACCCAGACCGATCCCGGCTTCAAGGGCGACACCGCCACCAACGCTACCAAACCCGCCACGCTGGAAACCGGCGCGGAGATCCGTGTGCCCCTGTTCATCGACGAGGGCGAAATGATCCGCGTGGATACCCGTACCGGCGAGTACATGGAGCGCGCATAAGTTTAAACGATTTTACGCCACGATAAAGGAGGAACCGGTATGGCTACGATTACGGAAAAGGTTGCTTATCTCAAAGGTTTGGTCGAAGGCATGGACATCGATCAGGCGACGAAAGAGGGCAAAGTCCTCACGGCAGTGATGGATGTGTTGAGCGATCTCGCTACCACGTTGGAGGATCTTGAGGATTACACCGCGGAACTGACCGAGCAGGTGGATGCGATCGACGAAGATCTCGATCTGTTGGAATCCGATTACTATGAGGATTGGGAAGAGGACGACGACTACTGCGACGGTTGCTGCGAGGACTGCGACGAAGATTGCGGCGACGAGTTCTATGATGTGACCTGCCCCAGCTGTGACACCATCTTCTGTGTGGATGAAGAAACGCTGTTGGAAGGCGGCATCGATTGCCCGAACTGCGGCGAGACCCTGGAATTCGAAATCGAAGAAGACGACGAGATCGAAGACGAGGAATAAGACGGAACTAAAAAGACACGCGAGAACATTCTCGCGTGTCTTTTTTTGCCTATATTTGTAGGGACGGGCGTCCTCGCCCGCCCGCCTGGGCGATGCGAAATGGCTTTGTAGGGACAAAGCGTCTTGTCAAGCCTTCCCCTTGAGGCGAATGTCCCCACAGCAGTCGAAAAGCACACCTGTAACTTTTTCGGCTTCACCGCAGGTGAAATGGCAGGTGTTTAACCTGCCAAGAAAAATGTTACACGGATTTCGTTGCGACAGCAACGAATATCCCCTCATCAGTCACCTTCGGTGACAGCTTCCCCCCGAGGGGAAGCCTTTTTTGTAGGGACGGGCGTCCTCGCCCGACCGCCTGGGCGATGCGAAATGGTTTTGTAGGGACAAAG
>JAZONO010000112.1:0-1851 GCA_045654545.1 Acutalibacteraceae bacterium | reverse complement strand
GAAATGGGTGCGGCACGCACCATGCAAAACTCCACCGAAGCGCAAAAAGCGCAAGCGGTGGCGAGTTACACCTATCTTCTGTATTCTTCCATGGGCGGCAGTACCTTCTCCATCTCCTCCTCCATCGACCTTACCAATGCTAACGATCGCAAGATCTATGAAGCGGTGGGGGACGTAGTGGGTGTGAAGATGATCGACTCCACCCAAACGGCACTCAATAAAATGCCGCTGTGCGCGATGTACTCCGCCAGTTGCAACGGAGCAACCGCCAGTTGCCAAAACGTATACACAGCGGCACTCCCCTACTTGCAAAGTGTCGCAAGTCCGTACGATACCGATGAATACATACAAAAGTATTCGTATTCCGATCGTTTGACCTCCACCTACTCTATCACGTGGACAGAACTCAAAAACAAGCTGGATGCCTATGTCGCGGACGAAACCGACGGCGAGTCGGTGGAAGCCTTGTTTGAAGAGGGCGACCTGCCGCTCTTCGGCAAAACCTTCGACGGCGAGGGCAACTACGTGGTGAACACCAATGCCTACTACTACGAGGACGGCGAAAAGGTATATCTGCGCGGCATTGACATCCGCAAAGCGATCGGTTCAAGCCGTCTGCGTTCCCACTGTTTCACGGTGGCATACGATGAGGAAACCGATCTTATCACCTTCACGGTGCGCGGACACGGTCACGCGCTGGGGCTCAGCCAGTACGGCGCGATCGGCTATGCCAACGAGGCAGGATGGACGTGGCATCAGATCATTAACCACTACTTCTCGCTGACCGACGGCGGACACTACACCGTTGTGATGCCGTTGTGGGAATTAGGTGAGCGTATGACCCGTGTATTGGTGCTGTATGGCTCGCCCCACAAAGACGGCACGACTGCCCACCTGCTTGCCGCCTGCCTTGACGGCATCGGCGAAGCGGCGGTCACCCGTTTCGATGCGTTTTCGCTTGCCGCCTCCCCGTGTGACGATTGCGGCGTGTGCCGCAAGGCGAACGGTTGCCACCACCGCGATTTGGATGGGTTTTATGAGGCGTTGGAGGCGGCAGAGGTGCTGGTGGTTGCCCCCCCCGTGTATAACCGCTCCTTTCCTGCGCCGCTGAAAGCGGTGATCGACCGCCTGCAACGCTATTGGTCGGCACGCTTTGTGCGCGGTGTGCGCCCTCCCATTGCCACCGCAAAAAAGGCGGTGTTGCTCACCGCCGCCGGGGCAGACCGCGCCGACGGCGTGCAGGTGGAAACCCAACTTGCCCCCGTGCTGACGGTGCTGAACAGCGCCCCTGCCCTCGCGGTGCACGCGGATGCCACCGACCGCACCGCCCTTTCGGCGGCCACCCTCGCCGCCGCCCACGCCGCCGGCGAAGCGGTAAAAAAGTAATATGAAACATAAAACAGAGGAGATATGCCGCAGCATATCTCCTCTGTTTTATTATGGAAAAAGAAATACCTCTTTCTTTTGTTTCGTTGCATAGTCCAACGCAATTTTCGTGCCGCTCGGGCGCACAGCAGGGGCGTTTGCCACGTCGTAATACACAACACAATAACGGCTGCGGCGTATCATCTCACAATTACGTTCAACATACACCGCCTTGTGCGCGTTGAGAATGTGTACAGGATAATAGGTTTCCTCGTACGATTCCAGCAAATAGGCTTTGTAATCGTCGTGAATAACGGGGAACTCCGCCCATACATAGATACGTTTGATATGCGAATGCTTCTCTTTGAGTTGTGTCACGAGTTCATGACACAGATCGTTGAATCGGCTTTTACTGCCAAACAAGAACGTGTCTACCCCACGTTTCAGAATCAAATCTTCGATTACGGCACACAAGCGCACCCTCAA
>JAZONO010000111.1:0-9146 GCA_045654545.1 Acutalibacteraceae bacterium | reverse complement strand
GTCGCGGGCCTTTAACTCAGTTGGTTAGAGTAGCCGGCTCATAACCGGTCAGTCCCGGGTTCGAGTCCCTGAAGGCCCACCAAAAGGGAGTCGGAGCCGCCGGCCGCAATTCCGGCGGCCCATCCCAATTTGCATATAGGGGCATAGCTCAGTTGGTAGAGCAGCGGTCTCCAAAACCGCGTGCCGAGGGTTCAAGTCCTTCTGCCCCTGCCAAAAATCGACAGGTTTCGACCTGTCGATTTTTTATCCATTGCGAAAGCAATGGTATATCATCGCCGTAAGGCGCATATCATCACGCGTAGCGTGTATCTCATCAGCCGTAGGCTGTATTACCTTTCGCAATGATGATATACAAAACTTCGTTTTGATGATATACAAGGCTTCGCCTTGATTTATACGAGAGTTCGAATTCATACGCAAAACTGCCGAAAATATCTTTTTTGTAGTCCATAGCCAAACAAAAAACCACGGTTTCACACCGTGGTTTTTTGTTTGGCTATGAGTGTCGCTGAAGGACTTGAAACGAACTCCATTGTTGATGCCGAAGGTTTGGCGATAAAGGACATTCGCCGTGGGCAAAGTTCACCAAGATTTTCTTACAACGCAAGAAAGATCTCGTTCCCAGTGGACTATTGCGCTTTAAAACGAATTATCACATAATATATCATTACAAGTCCAGCGCTGAGTATCGCCCCACAAAAGCGGTTTGGTGTAAAAGCCACCGTCAATATGCACGTTTTGCGGATTGGTTTGAGTGGTGGGCAACTGCGTGATACTGCCGTAATGACCGAAATATCCGTCCACAATGTGCAGTTGTGCCGTTTTGGACAGTTGCGCCATAGCAGGCGACGAACTGCGATAGCGTATACCGTACAAATTCAAACGTCCTTTACTGTTTCTTGAAGATCATCAGTTTGCTGAAAACGTAGTTCATCACCAACACCACGACCTGCAACAGCACTTTGCAGACGGTGTGTCCGCCGATCACGACAAACGGCAAGGTCACACTCCACGCGCCGAGATGCAACAGATCGACCAGCACGAACAAGCCTGCTTCCGCAAATAACAGCGAAGCCACCCGTGCAGCGATGAAGGAGGGTAACTCCCGACGCAACACGTCGACCGCCCAGCTTTTGCTTTGGAACACCCACAGTTTATTGGTGATAAATGCCGTCAGCACCGCCACTGCCCACGCAATGACATTCGAAACGAGGTATAACTCCGTGCCCAAAATCCAATTAAACAGTTCAAAAACGACCAGATCCACCAGCGTGGTGACCACACCAAAAAACACATAGGAGATCATTTCGCGGTATTTCAAAAACAGTTGGCGCATGCCCATTACTTCCTTTCTTTTTACCTATTAAAGATACCACACCCCGTGAAGGGTTGTCAACCGTTTCAGAAAAGTCCGCTCACCAAACGGCACAGCAAACAGAGCGTCGTCCCAAGCAAAGTGGGAAGCAGCACCGCCACAGCGGTCTGTCTCACGCTGTGGGTCTCTTTCCACACCGTAAGACAGGTGGTGGAACACGGCCAATGAAAAAGTGAAAACAGTACCATACACAAGGCCGTGAGTGACGTCCATCCGTTTTGCATCAGCACGTCATACAACGCGCTATACCCCACCTCACCCAACACATTGCCGTTTTGATAGATCATAATGAGCAACGGCAGAACGATCTCGTTGGCAGGAAAGCCCAACAGAAACGCGAACAGAATTGCCCCATCCAACCCGATCCACCGCGCAAACGGATCCAGCCACATAGCGGCGTGTTGCATCAGCGGCACGCCACCCACCGTCAGGTTGGCAAGCAACCAGATGATCACACCGGCAGGTGCCGCCACCATCGCCGCACGTCCCAGCACGAACACCGTGCGATCCAGCACCGACCGCACGATCACCTGCCCCACACGCGGCACACGGTACGGTGGCAGTTCCAGCACAAACGAGGTAGGCATGCCGCGAAAGCAGGTGTTGGAAAGCAAGCGAGAGCACAACAGTGTCATCCCCACCCCCAGCAACACCGCCGCCGTAAGCCATAAAGCGGCAGAGATCGACGGATGGCGACCACCTGCAAAGAAGAGGGTGATGAGGGTGATGAGCAACGGAAAACGACCGTTGCACGGCACTAAACTATTGGTCACGGTTGCCACCGCTCGCTCTCGCGGAGAATCCATAATGCGGCATCCTGTCACCCCGACCGCATTACAACCGAACCCCATACACATGGTGAGTGCCTGTTTTCCGCAACTGCACGCTCGCTGAAATCCGCGATCCAGATTAAACGCCACGCGCGGCAGATACCCCACGTCCTCCAACAAGGTGAACAGCGGAAAGAAGATCGCCATGGGCGGTAACATGACCGCCACCACCCACGAAAGTACCGTGTAGGCACCGTCCACCACCACACCGCGCAACCACCACGGTGCACGAAGGTGGGTGCAAAGGGCATTTAGACCGTCCCGTCCCCAACCGAATGCTATGTTCAACCAATCCGAAATCCCATTTGCACCGTATACCGTGATCCATAACACAAGGCACAGCAAACACAGCATCAGCGGCATGCCCGTCCATCGCCCTGTCAGAATACGATCCACACGGCGGTCACGTCGGGTGGCTGTGGTTTCGGTCACCGTTACCGCATCGGCGGCGATCGCTTCGGCGTGCAACACCGCACAGGCGGCAATCGCACCGCTCACCCGTTCTGTGGGTAGCCCCTCTTGCGCCGCGGTTTGCAATGCCTCCTCACAAAAAACGCCCGATTCTTTGGCAAACGCTTCACATTCCAGCGCACGCAATGCCACGCCGCGCGGCGCATCCACCAGAGCGAGTGCTGCTTCGATCGGCGCGGTATACCGCACGGGTTTGGGTGTGGGCGCGGTGTTGAGCACCGTTTCGATTGCTTCCGTTACTGCGGTAACGGCACCTTTGTCCCGTGCACTCACCGTGACCACGGGCACACCGAGATCATTTTCCAGTTGCAGGCGATCCACCGTGATACCCTTGGCCGCGGCTTCATCCATTAAATTCACGCACACAACGGTGCGCGGACACAGTTCCAGAATTTGCAACACCAAAATCAAACTGCGCGACAAGCAGGTGGCATCGCACACCGCCACCACCACGTCGGGGGATGCGCGGTATAAGTAATCACGCGCTACCGCTTCTTCCGAAGAGCGTGGCGTGAGCGAATAGGTGCCGGGCAGATCCGCCACACGGAGCGGTCGTTTTCCGCGACGACACGTCCCTTCGGCGGTCGCCACCGTTTTTCCTGTCCAGTTTCCCGTGTGTTGATGCAACCCGGTCATGGCATTAAACAACGTGCTCTTGCCCACATTGGGGTTTCCTGCCAGTGCAACGGTGATCTCCTTCATCGGCACACCTGCTTTCTCTTGACCGTCACCGTGTGGGCATCCGTGCGGCGCAACGCCATCACCGTGCCGCGCACAAAATACGCCGTGGGGTCACCGGACGGACTGCGAAACGCACATTCCACCTCGGTACCCTCCACCATCCCCATATCCCACAAGCGATGCCGCACCCCGTCTTCTGTATCAAACGCCGTCACCGTTGCACGTTCGCCAACGCGCAGATCTGCCAGCGTACACGCGCTGTTATTCATAGGTATTCGCTCCCTTTCATACACATTAAGTGCCTATTCTATCCTATGCCGCAGAGCAAAATGCGCCACGTGCGAAAAAATATGAAGATTTTGTATTTTTGC
This sequence comes from Acutalibacteraceae bacterium, assembly GCA_045654545.1. GTDB lineage: Bacteria > Bacillota > Clostridia > Oscillospirales > Acutalibacteraceae > SIG588. Next base: position 5,418 of record JAZONO010000111.1, on the reverse strand, counting down.
TTTGCGTTTTCATAAGTAATGTGTTATAATAAACTAAATGTGCAAACAAAGGAGGGAACGTCGATGAAAACCATCACGGTAGACGGCTTGCGCGTTGCGTATTTTGATTGCGGCGAAGGGCCGATCGTGTTGTTGTTACACGGGTGGGGTGCCCCTGCCGAAACCTATCGTCTCATCATTGATCATCTGTCCTCCTATTGCCGTGTGATCGCGCCTGATCTGCCCGGATTTGGCGGATCACAAGAGCCTCCCGAAGCGTGGACATCCAAACGGTATGCCACCTTTGTGAACGCCTTTGCCACCGCGCTTAACATTCACGAAGCGGTGCTGATGGGACATTCCAACGGGGGGCGCATCGCCCTGCATCTGTTGGCAGAGGAATGTGCTTTCACCGTGAAAAAGGCGATTTTGATGGATGCGGCCGGATTAAAACCGCATCGCGGCTTCTCCTATTACCGCAAAGTGTACACCTACAAAGCGGCAAAATGGTTTTTCTCCTTGCCGGGTGTGCGTTCGCTGTTTCCCGACGCGGTGGAAAAGGCACGCAACAAGCACGGCTCGGCAGATTATCGCAACGCCTCCCCCGTTATGCGTCAAAGCATGGTGTTGGCGGTAAATCAAGACCTCTCCCGTCTGCTCCCCGATGTAAAGGCATCCACCTTGCTAATCTGGGGCGAAAAGGATACCGCCACCCCTCTTTGCGATGGACAGAAGATGGAAAAGTTAATTCCCGATGCCGGGCTTGTCACGTTGGCGGATGCCGGGCATTTTGCCTTTGCAGAGCGTTGGGGGCAGTGCAGTCGTGTGTTGGATTCCTTTTTGAAATAATCGAATCGGAGGTGAATGTCCGTGCCGGAGATGATTCTAAAAATCGCCACACTTGTCGCGGCGGCGGTGTGCTATGGTGTACAGTGTGTATACTTTACACACATGTTTCAGTTAAATTCCTATCGCGACGAGCGATACATGCGGTGGTGTAATGAAAATACCGACCGTCTGGTGTCTCCCAAACGGTTGTCGCCCCTTTTGCTTGCAGTGTTGGCGTTCGTTCCGTTGAGCGATATGCTCCGCCTTGGCATTGCCGTTGCCGTGCTGGTGCTCACAACCTTGCTGAACCTGCCCCAAAAGGCCAAAAAGCCGTTGGTGGTGACCGCCCGTGTGAAGCGACTGTTTGCGGTGGAAGCCTTGTTGCTGGCGGCGGCGCTTCTTGGCGCGTGGTTTTTCAATGTCTGGCGCGCTTTATTGCTGCTCGGTCTCTTTTGCAGTGTTGTGTGGTTTTGGTTGCGTGTGGCAGGGTGGATCGCTTCCCCGATGGAAAAGGCGATTGCCAACCGCTACATTGAAGATGCGCGCCGCCGTATCGGTGAACGGGATGACCTCACCGTGATCGGCATCACGGGCAGTTACGGCAAGACCAGCACCAAAACCTTCTTGCACGCGTTGCTTTCGGTGAAATATAACGTGTTGATGACCCCCGAAAACTTCAACACCACCTTGGGTGTGGTGCGTACCATCCGTGAGCATATGCGTCCTTCCCACCAAATCTTCATTTGTGAGATGGGTGCCAAGAACGTGGGTGACATTAAGGAGATCTGCGACTTGGTGCATCCCACACACGGCGTTATCACCTCCATTGGCGAACAGCATTTGGAGACCTTTGGCAGTGTGGAGAACATCATTTCGACCAAATTCGAACTGGCGGATGCCCTGCCCGAAAACGGTATTCTGTTCCAAAACGCCGATAACGAATACATCCGTGCACAAGGGCGCCGGGCGGTCGGCTACGGATTGGAATACGGTGATTACAAAGTCGAGAACATCCATATCGACCAAAACGGCACACATTTCACCGTGGTCAATCAAGCGGAACGGGTGGAATTCACCACGCGCTTGCTCGGCTCGCACAACATTCAAAACCTGGTGGGATGCATTGCGGTGGCGCACTGCATGGGTATTGAATTGAAAGATATGGCGTATCCCATTCGTTTGTTGAAACCTGTTCCCCACCGTTTGCAACTGTTACCCAACGGATTCATTGACGATGCCTACAACTCCAACCCGACCGGATTCCGCGCGGCGTTGGACGTGTTGAAAGCGTTTGATACCCAACGCGTGTTGGTGACCCCCGGTATGGTGGAATTGGGCGAACGTCAGGATGCGCTGAATCAAGAACTTGGCAAATACGCCGCCGATTGCTGTGACTACGCCATTTTGGTGGGCGAAAAGCAGGCACCGCCGCTGAAAGCCGGGTTGCTGGAGGGCGGATTTGACGAGGCGCGGTTGTTTGTGGCCGCCACCTTGAACGAAGCGTTGGCGATCCTTGCCGCGTTGCCGAAAGCGAACGGGCGCACCGTCTTGTTGGAAAACGATCTGCCGGATAACTTCTAAAACCTTTTGACAAAAGGAGTCGTTAGCGTATGAAAACCAAAGTAGCCGTGCTGTTTGGCGGCAAAAGCGTGGAACACGAGGTATCCATCATTTCGGGATTACAGGCGTATCACGCGCTGGATCGCGAAACCTACGAACCTGTTGCTGTGTATCTTTCCAAAGATAATGCATGGTACGTCGGAGACGGTATTGGCAAAATCGAATCGTACAAAGACATGAAAGCGTGTTTGGCCGCCGCCACACGTGTGGTCCCCGTTGCCACGGCAGAGGGTGTTGCGTTGCAACGCGTGCCGCAAAAGAAATTCGGCAACAACACGGTGGCCACCTTTGAGGTGGTGCTTCCCGTGGTGCACGGCACCAACGTGGAGGACGGCACGCTGATGGGTATGCTTGAGATGTTGGGTGTTCCCTATGTCGCGTGTGACGTGACTTCCTCGGCATTGGGCATGGATAAATTCGCTATGAAAGCGGTGCTGAAAATGGCGGGTTTGCCGGTGTTGGATGCGGTGCAATTCCGCGGTCGCACTTGGGCGGCCAACAGCGAAGCGGTAATGGACACCATTGAAGCGCGGTTCACCTATCCCGTCATCGTGAAACCTGTCAACCTCGGCTCTTCGGTGGGCATCGCCTTGGCGCACGACCGCGCCTCTTTGCGCACTGCGATGGACGATGCATGCACCTTTGCCGACCGCATTTTGGTGGAAACGGCGGTGCAGAACCTGCGCGAGATCAACTGTGCTGTGTTGGGCGATGCAGACGATGCCATCCCCTCGGTGTGTGAACGCCCCATCAATGCGGATGAAATTCTTTCTTATAAGGATAAATATATCGCCGGTGATAAAAACGGGGGCGGCATGAGTTCGCTCAAACGCATCTGCCCTGCCGACATCCCCGACGAACTCACCGCAAAGGTACAAGATCTTGCGGTCAAAACCTTCCAAGCGCTCGGTTGTTGCGGTGTTTCGCGCATCGATTTTCTCAACAATACCGAAACGGGCGAGTTGTACATCAACGAAATCAACACCATTCCCGGTTCGCTGGCTTTTTACCTCTGGGAAGCTTCCGGCCTTTCCTTCGCCTCATTACTCGACCGTATGATCGCGTTGGCGTTCAAGCGCAAACGTGACCGCGAGGCGCTGAATTTCAGCTTTGAGACTAATATTTTAGAGGGTTTTGGCGGTGCCAAAGGTGCCAAAGGCAAAGCCTGATATACAGTTCGATAATGTAAAGGCTGTTCCCCTTACGGAACAGCCTTTTTACGTTTCTTTGGCATTATGCGCAAAGAAACGCGGCTTTTTTGGTGAATATGTAGAATTGTGTTTCCACCACAATATCTTGTGTTTAGGTGTTGACATAAGAAACAAAATATGCTAAAATGAGCAAGCATCGATAAAAGGAGATATGCGCGCTTATGAACATTCAAGGGTTTCAAAAACTGACACTCCTGGATTATCCGGAGCACATGGCTTGCACCGTTTTCACCGGTGGTTGCAACCTTCGCTGTCCCTTTTGTCACAACGCTGTGCTGGTGCGCACCGTCACCGCCCCTGCCATAAAGGAAGATACCGTGTTTTCCTATTTAGAGCAGCGTAAGGGTGTGCTGGACGGTGTGTGTCTGACCGGCGGTGAACCGCTCTTGCAAGCGGATATCCTCCCCTTTTTGCAACGTATTAAAGATATGGGATATCTCGTGAAGCTCGACACCAACGGGGCATTACCCAAGCGACTGGCTGAGGTTTTGAACGCCCGTGTGGTGGATTACGTGGCTATGGATGTGAAGAGTTCACCGCAAGGATATGCCGCGGCAACCGGCGGTGTGGGCGACGTTACCCCGTTTGAAGAGAGTATGCAACTGTTACGGGACAGCGGCGTTACCTATGAATTTCGCACCACGGCGGTGAACGGGTTACACACCATGGACGATTTTGAAGCAATCGCCCGTTGGCTTCATCCCGAAGACCCCTATTTTATCCAACAGTTTGTGGATTCCGGTGAACTCCTCGGCGAAGGCTGCACCGCCTTTTCGCCCGACGAGATGAAAGAGATTCTTAAAACGGTGCAACAGCATCTCCCCCGTGCATCGCTGCGCGGAGTTTAATATGATAAAGGAAAAGAGGTATGAGTATGTATCGCGTAAACAAGCGTGACGGCAAAGTGACCGAATTTGACATTTCCAAAATCGCCGCCGCTATCAAAAAGGCGTTTGAAGCCTGTGACCGTCAATTCAACGACAACATCATCGACTTTTTGGCTCTGAAGGTGACTTCGGATTTTGAACCGAAGATTCACGATGGTGCCGTAGATGTTGAGGATATTCAGGACAGCGTGGAAACCGTCCTTGTGCAGGCGGGATATGCCGACGTTGCCAAGGCATACATTCTGTATCGCCGTCAGCGTGAAAAACTGCGTAACATGAAGTCCACCATCCTGGACTACAAAGAGATCGTGGACCAGTATGTGAAGAGCATTGACTGGCGTGTGAAGGAAAACTCCACCGTGACCTATTCGGTCGGCGGTTTGATCCTCAGCAACTCGGGTGCGATCACGGCGAACTACTGGCTGTCGGAAATTTACGACGACGAGATCGCGAACGCACACAAGAATGCGGACATTCACATTCACGACCTGTCCATGTTGACGGGCTACTGCGCCGGTTGGTCGCTCAAGCAGTTGATCGAAGAAGGTCTCGGCGGCGTGCCGGGCAAAATCACCTCGGCTCCTGCGAAACACCTTGCTACCCTGTGCAACCAGATGGTCAACTTCCTCGGCATTATGCAAAACGAGTGGGCCGGTGCACAGGCGTTCTCCTCGTTTGACACCTATCTCGCCCCCTTTGTGAAGGCGGACAACCTGGATTACGATGCGGTGAAGAAATGCATCGAATCCTTTGTGTACAGTGTGAACACCCCCAGCCGTTGGGGTACGCAGGCGCCGTTCAGCAACATCACGCTGGACTGGACCGTTCCGCAGGATCTGGCGGATGAATATGCCATCATCGGCGGCAAACGCCAGGATTTCAAATACGGCGAT
>JAZONO010000110.1:0-29930 GCA_045654545.1 Acutalibacteraceae bacterium | reverse complement strand
TTGGACAAAAAAGGAAAAAAGAAAAAAAAAAACGGCGCGGCGCCCAGGGCCGCTGCGCTTTTACACGCTCTCGATCAATTCGTCCATCGAGTGGACCACACGCACCCCGTCGGGCGGCGGATAGATACCGCTGGCGTACATAAACACGGAGGTCATGCCGACACGGCGTGCCCCTTCCACATCCTTTTCGGGATGGTCGCCCACAAACATGCAATCGGCAGGTGAGACCCCGAGCCGTGCCGCCGCACGGTAAAAAATCTCGGGATCGGGTTTGGCAACCCCTTCTTCACCCGAAATGACGACGATGTCCACATAAGGGCGCAGACCGCACACGTCCAGCTTTTTGCTTTGCATTTTCACGTCGCCGTTGGTGATGATTCCCAAAATATACCCCTTTTCGCGAAGGGCGCGCAATCCTTCCGCCACGCGTGGCAACAGCACCGTGTGATCGGGGAAGAGACGACGGCCTTCCTCCACCAGTTGAGTGATGGGAGGCGGATTCTGCCACGAAAACTGTTCGATCAGCGCGGTGTAAAATGCGGTGTAGTCGGCAAATTCGTTGCCCGAACCGTTCAATTTTGCCATCTCACGAGCACGGGTTTCTCGGCAGTCGGCAGGCAAAGAGGGGAAATGGCGGCGCACAAAGTCACGTGCATAGTTCAAAAACGCCTCGCGCCGATTTTGTAACGTGTCGTCGAAATCAAACAGAATGGCGCGGATACGACCGCTTGGTGCAAAGGTGGCGCGCGCCGCTTCGCCGTCCTCCGTGATCTGCGCTTTCAGCGCGTCCACCGAGGAGAAGGCTTGCTCGCCACGCAAAAAGCGAACGGGGCGCACCGACACCGTGCGACCGTACAGATCGCCCGTATAATCGAAAATCCAGGTTTCCGCCAGCGGTGTTTGACCGCCTACCGTCGGTTTGATACCGATGTTGGTCACGGCGTGGTGCACCGTGCCGTCCACCTCTACCGCCGAAGCGTACACACCAAACGGCGGATAAACCGTTTCGGTGGGGAGCGGCTGATTGATGGTGGGGGTGCCGAGTGTGCGCCCCAAATGTGCCCCGTTGATGACCGTGGCGGTGATCTCATACGGATGTCCCAGCAGACGGTTTGCAGTGAGCATATCACCTGCCGCCAAGGTGCGGCGGACACGGGTAGAGCTCACAGGTTCTCCATCGACCACCGTGAGCGGCAACACGTGTACTTCAAATCCGAAAACCTGCCCCCAATGTTTCAGGGCGGTGGCATCGCCTGCACCGTGCTTGCCAAAACGGAAGTTTTCGCCGCAACAGACCACGGCGGCATGCAAAGCACCTGCCAGCACGTCGCGCGCAAATTTCTCGGGGGACAGATCACACACCGCCGAAAAAGCGGCGGTGATGCATTCCGCAAATCCCATTTGTGCCAGGCGGCGCGCGCTCTCTTGGCGTGAGAGGAGAAGACCGTCCTTTTGCAGTTTGGGCAGGGTGTCAAAGGTGAGCACCGTGGGGGTGAGGGTATCGCCTGCGGCATCCAATGCGCGGCGCAACACCGCGCGGTGCCCCAGGTGCACCCCATCGAAAAAACCGAGCGCTACCGCGCGGCTTTTTAAGGGGAATTCACCCGGGAAATACAGTTGTTCCATAATATACCCCCTCACTCCGGAAACAGACGGGCAACGCACAGTTCATCCGCTGTGGGGCGGCCGAGTCCGAGAAAACGCCCCACGGGATCATACACGCGGCAAAGGGTGGTGGGGCGCACTTTCAAGCGTTCCAACGCCAGAGCCCCACCGTTTTGAAACCGCACGCTTTGCGCTTCGCTCACGATGATGGACGGATATTCTTCCAATGCGACATCCAAAGGAATCAGGCGTGCGGCAAGTTCACCCGCTTTTGCCAGCGCACGCGCATCGTCCAGCGTGATGGCTTGCGTTTCCGCAAGCCCGATCGCCACGGTGCGGCGCAAAGCGGTCATGATCGCGCCGCAACCAAGAGCGCGACCCACATCGTCGCAGATGGTGCGGATGTAGGTGCCTTTTGAGCAGGTGCAATCCAAGGTGGCGGTGCCGTTCGCTTCGTCAAAATCCAAAAGGGTGAGTGCGTGCACTGTCACGGGGCGCGCTTCACGCTCCACGACAATGCCTTTACGGGCGAGATCATATAAACGGCGCCCGTCTTTTTTGAGTGCCGATACCATCGGCGGCACTTGCATAATGTCGCCGCGAAACGCCGCGAGAGCGGATTCGACTTCTGCTTTGGTGGGGAGAGGTTGATCAGTTTCTAAAACCTGCCCCCACGCATCCAATGTGTCGCTCGTAGCGCCGAAACGCAACGAGGCGGTGTAGCGCTTGGTGTGATCGGGCAAAAAATCCAATGCACGGGTGGCATTGCCCACCATAATAGGCAGAACTCCCGTGGCTTGCGGATCCAGCGTGCCGGCGTGCCCGACCTTTTTGACCCCAAGCAAGCGGCGCACCACCGCACAACACGAAAAAGAGGTCATATCCGATGGCTTGTCCAAGCACAAAATGCCGTTGACACTCATCTCTATGACCTCCTTTCACATTTAATTGTCAACACCGTCTACCGTGTGGGCAATCGCTTCCAATACACGGGCGATTGCTTCGTCCAACGGACGGTTGACGGCACAGCCTGCCGCACCGCGGTGTCCGCCGCCGCCGAGATACCCTGCCACGGCCGAAGCATCAGCGAGGGCACCCGTGCGAATGCTGACTTTGAAACCGCCGTCCGCCTTTTGGCGCAGGGTGACACCCACCCACACCCCTTCAATTTGACGGGGCAGGGGAGCCAACCCTTCCATATCATCCTCGGTTGCCCCTGCTTCGGCGATCATCGCGTTGGTGATGACCATCACCGCACAGCGACCGCCGAAGTGATATTGCATCGCAGACAGCGCTAACCGTTCGATCTCCATGCGTGCACGGGATTTGCGATCGAACATCGCTTCGTTGATGGCGGCATAGGGGGCGCCGCACTCAATCAACTCCGCCGCCAGGCGATGGGCTTCGGGGGTGGTGTTGGAATACTTGAAGCACCCCGTGTCGGTGGCAAGTCCCGTATACAGACAAGTCGCCATACGGGTGTTCAGCGGCACGCCGAGCTCCGCAATCACACGGCGCACCACCATCGCCGCCGCGCCGCACGCGGCATCCAGCAACAAATGCTCGGCATACTCCACGTTGGTGGCATGATGGTCGATGCACAGATGCGCCGTTTTGCCCACCTCGGCAAGCGAGCCGAGCAACTTCACGTCTGCCACGTCTACCGCGCAAACGAATTGGGGGGTAAATTGCGGGAACTCAAGCCCCTCGATGAGATAGGCATATTTTTGGGGAATGGGGTCGGCGCATACGGGGCGCACCCGTTTGCCTAGTGCCTGCAACGCCAATGCCAACGCGTAGCCGCTGCCAATGGTATCTCCATCGGGATATTGGTGCAACAGCAGCAGAATGTCGTCTGCCCCTTGCAGGAGAGCGGCGGTCTCGGCCACGGTGACACGGCGGCTCATTCCTCCACCTCGCCACGGGCTTCGCGCTCTTTCTTCAAATCGGCCAGCGTTTTGGCAATGCCGGCGCTGTATTCAATGGAATCGTCGGCGATGAAATGAAGTTCCGGCACAGAGCGCAAGCGCAAGGCGCGACCGAGTTCACGGCGCATATAGCCTGCCGCCGAAACCAAGCCTTTCACCGCTTGGCGTGCGGCATCGATGCCGTCCATCGAGCTGATATACACCTGTGCGTGCCCCATATCGCCCGAAACCTCCACACGCACAATGCTGATGAGACCGCTGACACGGGGATCTTTCACGGTGCGCAGGATGGCGGTCAATTCGCGCCGAATATCCTCGCTGTTCCGATCAGAACGATAACTTGGCATACATTCATTGTCCTTTCTTAATCGCGATATTCTTCGATGATGTAGGTTTCAAACACGTCACCCATGTGAATATCGTTGAACTTTTCAAGACCGATACCGCATTCGTAGCCTTCCGCCACCTCGCGCTGGTCGTCCTTGAAACGTTTGAGCGAGATCATCTTATCGTCCGCGATGATGATGCCTTCACGCACCACACGGAGCAGATCGTTACGGTATACCTTGCCGCTTGTGATGTAGCAACCGGCCACCGTGCCGACACCCGAGATCTTATATACCTCGCGCACTTCGGCACGACCGTGCAACACTTCGCGCGTCTTGGGTGCCAACATACCTTTCATCGCGGCTTCGATCTCTTCGATGCAATCGTAGATGATGCGATACATACGCATATCCACGTTGGCGTTTTCCGCCGCCGTGATTGCCAGCGGTTCGGGGCGCACGTTGAAGCCCACGATGATGGCGTTGGAGGCGTTGGCGAGCATGACGTCGTTTTCGCTCACCGCGCCCACCGCACCGTGGATGACCTGCACACGCACTTCGGCGTTGGAGAGTTTTTCAAGCGATTGACGCACCGCTTCCACCGAACCTTGCACGTCCGCTTTCACGATGACGTTCAGTTCCTTCATCTCGCCCTGCCGCATCTGATCGAACAGGTTGTCGAGGGTGACCTTCTGATACTGTTTGAACTGCTCTTCCTTCGCGGCATCGCGGCGCTGTTCCACCAGTTCGCGCGCCAGACGCTCGTCGGTAACGGCGTTGAACACGTCGCCTGCCGTGGGCACCGAGTCGAGACCCATGATTTCCACCGGCACGGAAGGACCGGCTTCGTCGATCTTTTCGCCGCGCTCATTGGTCATGCTGCGGACACGGCCGACCGCCGTGCCTGCCACGAGGATGTCGCCGTGGTGCAGAGTACCGTTTTGCACCAGCACGGTCGCGATCGGGCCGCGCCCCTTATCCAAACGTGCTTCGATGACCACACCTTTGGCGGCACGGTCGGGATTGGCGCGCAGTTCTTTCATTTCCGCCACCAACTGCACCGATTCGAGCAGACGGTCGATGCCCATACCCGTGAGCGCCGAAACCGGCACACAGATCACGTCGCCGCCCCACTCTTCGGGCACGAGTTCGTGCTCGGTTAACTGTTGCAACACGCGATCGGGGTTGGCGGTGGGTTTATCCATCTTGTTCACCGCCACCACAATGTCGATCCCGGCCGCTTTCGCGTGGTTGATCGCTTCAATGGTTTGCGGCATGATGCCGCCGTCGGCCGCCACCACCAGAATGGCGATGTCGGTTGCTTGCGCACCGCGCGCACGCATGGAGGTGAACGCCGCGTGACCGGGGGTATCCAGGAAGGTCAGCCAGGTGTTGTCGCCGATGTCCACACGGTACGCACCGATGTGCTGGGTGATACCGCCGGCTTCACCTGCGGTGACGTTGGTCTTGCGGATAGCATCCAAAATGGAGGTCTTACCGTGGTCAACGTGACCCATAACCACCACGACGGGATCGCGCGGTTGCAGATCCTGCGCCGTGTCCTCGCTGTCGTCGATGATGCGCTCTTCAATGGTGACCACCACTTCGCGTTCCACCTTGGCGTTCAGTTCTTCCGCCACCAAGAACGCGGTGTCAAAGTCGATCTCCTGGTTGACCGATGCCATCACGCCCATCATCATGAGCTTTTTGATGACTTCGGCGGAGGTGACCTTCAAGCGGGAGGCAAATTCGCCCACCGTGATGGTTTCGCCCACCTGTACCGTGATCGGCTTCTTCTGACGTTCCAGCTGAATGCGGCGCATACGCTCCGCTTCGGTTTCGTGGCGGCGTTGCGGCTTGCGATACTGCTGGGACTTCTGATTGATTTTTTGCTTTTGTGCCACGCCCTCGCCGCGCACGCGGTTGGAGGATTGTGCCATCACGTCATACTTCTCATCGTACTTGTTCGCCGAAAGCTGTTGCGGCGCACGGGTATCCACCGTGCGGCGTTCGATCTCACGGGTGATGGGAGCGGCATTTTCATCTTTGTCTTTCTTCTTTTTCTGCGGTTGCGGCGGAATGACCACGGGAGGTTGTGCCGCCTTCTTTTCAGCGGCTTTCTTTTCCTCCGCGGCACGCTTTTCGGCCGCTTTGCGCTCAATTTCTTTCTGCTCGGCGGCACGGGCGGCATCCGCCTTTGCCTTTTCGGCATCCGCTTTCGCCTTCGCTTCGGCATCGGCTTTCGCTTTTTCGGCATCCGCCTTCGCTTTTTCGGCATCCGCCTTCGCCTTTTCGGCCGCGGCGGCCTCCTCTGCCAAGCGGCGCAGTTCGGCGGCCGCTTCTTCTTGTTGTTTGCGCAGAGCGGCGGCTTCTTCCTCCTTGGCCTTCTTTGCGGCGATGGCCAACTGTTCACGGCGCTTCTCCGCAGCGGCAAAATACGCATCCAAACTCTTCACGGCATTCTTTTGCGTGTAGTATTCGAAAATCAGGTTCAATTCCTCTTCGGTGAGGGTGGTGACGCTCTTCTTCGGGGTATCCACATACTCTCCGAGCAGTGCGATCACATCTTTGCTGGGCACGCCCAGATCTTTGGCAACGTCGCCCACACGGTATTTAACGGTCATACGGCATCCTCCTCATTGCGACAATCGGCGGCCTTCATCATAGCGGCCGCAAAGCCTCGGTCTTCGGTCGCGACAACGCCGAGCGGTTTTTGATACCCTGCAGCGTGTCCGATTTCGGTTTTGGTCAGTTTGGTATGAAGGAACGGTACGGCATCGCCTGCCGCGAAACGCAACTCCTTTTCGGTCTTGGGGGACAAATCACTTGCGAGCAGAATCACGTGTGCCCGTTTGGCTTTCACGGAATCTGCCACGGCATCAAATCCTGCCAGCAACCGTCCGGCGCGTCGCGCCATCCCCAAAAGTCCGCATAAACGGTCATTCATTTGCCGCCAATTCCTCCTCCATACGGTCATAGAGGTCGTCGGGAATGGCACACGAAAACGCTTTTTCCAAGCGATGCGCTTTACGCGCGGCGGCAAGGCAAGCGGGCGTGGGACAGACATACGCGCCGCGACCGGGTTTGCGCCCGACCATATCCAGCGAGATCTCCCCTTGGGGGCTTTTCACCACGCGCACCAATTCTTTTTTCGGCTTCATTTCGCCGCAACCGGTGCATTTACGCAACGGGATGCGCCGTGCCGGTTTTTGCTGTTGTGCCATCCAAAAACACCTCTGTCAATTATTCTCCGAAGAAACCGCTTTCGGGACGAATATCGATTTTCCAGCCGGTCAGGCGCGCCGCCAGACGGGCGTTCTGTCCCTTGTTGCCGATAGCGAGCGACAACTGCGATTCCGGCACGGTCACGCGGCACGCTTTTGCCCCTTCGGCATCCAGTTCCACCGACACGACCTTGGCAGGCAGCAACGCCGCCGCAATAAACTTCTCCATATCGTCGCTGTAATCCACGATATCGATCTTTTCGCCGCCCAGTTCTTCCACCACTTTGGCCACGCGTGCGCCCCGCGGACCGATGCAAGAGCCGACCGCATCCACGTTTTCTTCGTGGGCGAGCACCGCCATCTTGGTGCGCGAACCTGCCTCGCGAGCGATGGCTTTCACTTCGATGGTGCCGTTGAAGATCTCGGGCACTTCGTTTTCAAACAAACGCTTTACCAAACCGGCATGGGTACGGGAAATGTAAATGCGCGGACCCTTTTCGGTCTCTTTCACATCCACCACAAACACCTTGATGTGCATGCCTTCGCGGATCTCTTCGTCGCCGATCATCTCCGTACGAGGCAGCAACGCTTCGGATTTGCCGATCTCCACCGTGGCGGAACCCGTGGTGGGATCCACACGGGTGACCAGCGCGGTGACCAACTCCTGGTTGCGGCGCTGAAATTCTTCACGCTGTTGATCCTTTTCCGCTTCACGGATGCCCTGACGGATCACGTGTTTGGCAGATTGGGCGGCAATGCGACCGAACTGCTTGGTTTCGAGTTCGATTTCCACCACGTCGCCGACCTTGGCGTTTTTCTTGTACTTCGCCGCCTGTTCGGGCAACAGTTCCAAATCGGAATCCAGCACCTCTTCCACCACCGTCTTTTGCACGGTCACGCGGAATTCGTTGGTGATGGGATCCATCACCACAAGGACGTTTTCTTTCGCGCCGAAGTCGCGGCGCACCGCCAACACGACGGCGGTACGGATCTTTTCAATCAAGTATTCGGCAGGGATGCCTTTTTCTTTTTCCAGCAGACGAACTGCTTCAAAGAATTCGGCGTTGTTTGCGTTGTTTTTCTTGGTAGCCATGATTTTGTCTGTCATCCTTTCTGTACTAGGGTGAGCATTCAAACCCGAACTCCGTTTTGGGAAGGCGGATTTTCGCTCATCCATTGTTAAAATGCTCGCCAATACGGGAGTATTGGCTGCGCTTTTGCCGCGACTGAACAAAAATCCGCTCTTCCCAAAATCTGCGACCGTAAAGCGAGGAGATTTCGAGGGGTTTTTGTTTCGGTCGGGCGAAGCAAGGCTTTCGCCTTGCGAGAACGAGTGAGGCAAAAAGCACCGAAATAGCCCGCTTTACGGCGGGTTCGGGTTTAAACGCTCACCCTACACGGTGATTATTCATCACCATCGGTTTCGTCGTCCAAGCCGTAGGCATCTTCATCGTCCAGCACGTGCACGAGCGACACCTCTTTTTTGGCGAAGGTGAGCTGTTCACCCTCCTCCGTTTCGATGCACACACTGCCGTCTTCGCCCGGCGGCAACAGAATGCCTGCGAATTCGCGTTCGCCGTCCACCGCGTGGTACAGCCGCACCACGACCGCCCAGCCTTCGCAATAGGCGAAATGCTCGGGACGGGTGAGTTCCCGTTCCACGCCGGGGGTGCTGACCTCCAGCGAATAGGATTGCGGAATGGGATCGGCTTCGTCCAAAAGGGGATTCAACCGACGGGACAGCGCCACACAATCGTTCAGATCGGCACCGCCGTCTTTATCGATCCAATAGCGCAAATACCACGAAGCGCCCTCTTTCACAAAACGGACATCCCACAAGGTGAGCCCCAGTTCTTCCGCCACCGGCTGTGCCAGACGGCGGCAGGTGGCGGCCACGCCATTCACTTTTTCAGCCACGAATTCATTCCTCCTTAGGGTTCGGGTTTAATTGCTCACCCTAACACAAAAGAGCGGGTCGCCCCACTCTTTCATCATCCTGTATCTGCACACAGTATACCACCGCTTTACAAAAAATGCAACCCCTTTATGAAAAAATGTTTATATTCTTCAATAAACCGCCGCAATAAGCGTTGACAAGGCACACACGGTTCCTGTATGATAAAATCACCGGTAAGTAAACGAGGTGACCGTATGTAAAGAGGCCGCACCGGGTTCGGCGGATTTTGCATACTTCGCTTTTACGAAAGCGTATACCGACGAGTTGTTTATGCACACGCCGGTGGCGGCGAAATGACTGACTATCAAAGAGCCGTCCTATGAGGATCTGGCACAAGATCCTGCGCAGATGCTCTGTATTTACGAATACGTGTGTGAGGCGCCGGAATCGCCGGCTTCGGGTGCCTACGAAGCGGTTGAACGCCTTTTTTCTGCGCCGCGCGGCACGTATGGAAGACTTTATGGAAAAACGGAAAATCACAGGGGTGTGACACCGTCACACCCCTGTGGGTCTTTAATCAGGCAACCGCAAGCGGTCACCCGGGAAAATGAGATTCGGGTTGGTCAAGCGGTTGAGTTGCACCAAGGTTTCCACTGTGGTGCCGGTTGCTTTTGCAATGGCAAACAGGGTGTCGCCCGGTTGCACCACGTAGCGGCCATCATCGTCCTCGTCGTCATCGTGTGGCGGCATGGGCGGCATGGGCGGACGGGGCGGACGGGGCGGACGCGGCGGCATGGGGCGCAGGGGACACGGCAAGCGCAGGCGGCGTCCGACTTGCAGGTTTTCGGGGTCAATCACCCCGTTTAAGCGCGCCAGCACCGCGGCGGTGGTGTTGCAACGCCGCGCCAATGTGTACAGAGTGTCGCCCGGCTGAACGGTATACCAAAACATAACACACACTCCTTTCGTTGGTCGTTCATTCCCATGGTATGCCGCGGCAAAAAAACCGTGCCTTTTTTTCAAAAATGTGCTATGATGGTAAAGACAACAGCCTCCCTTTCACAAGGGAGGTGGAATCCCTCCACCGCTGCGCGGTCCCCCTCCCTTTCACAAGGGTGGTAAAAAATATATGAGGAGAGAATGCAATGAGCAACTTTATTGAGATCAAACCCGAAGAGATCATGGAAAATCTGTTTCACCTGATCGGGAAAGAATGGATGCTGATTACCGCAGGACAGCCACAGGATTTCAACACCATGACCGCCAGTTGGGGCGGTGCCGGGGTGATGTGGAACGCGCCGTGTGCGGCGGCGGTGGTGCGCCCGTCCCGTTACACGTATGCATTTATGGAACGCGAGGAATACTATACCCTCTCCTTCCTTGGCGAAGCGCATCGCGCGGCGTTGCAACTGTGCGGTCGTGTGTCGGGGCGCGACACCGACAAGGTTGCGGCGGCGGGCTTAACACCGCGATGGGATGCCGCGGCGCCGTATTTTGACGAAGCCCATTTGGTACTCGTCTGCCGCAAACGCTACGTGTCGGATCTGGATCCGCAACATTTTTTGGACGACGGTATCGCCGCCCATTACCAAAACGGGGACTATCACCGCTTGTATCTCGGCGAGATTGTAAAAGTATTGCAAAAAAGCGAATAACCGCCTTGCCAAATGGGGAAAGGTGTGGTATTCTGTATCTGTAATTCATCTTGAAAGGAGCCGTACGGTATGGAACGGTTGGTTTCCGTCCTTTTGGCGACGGTATTGCTGATGACCTTGTTTGTCGCCCCCCTCACCGCCCGTGCGGCGTATGACCTGCCTGAAGAGATGGCGGTCAATGCAAAATCGGCCATGCTCATATACATCGGCAACGACCAAGAGCAGGACACCGTGCTGTTTGAACGGGACGCGGACGTGCGCCGTTCCCCCTCGGCCACCGTGCGTGTGATGGTGGGGTTGTATGCCATTCGTGAGATCCGTGCGCGCAATCTGGATATTGATACCGCGACGGGGGTGTACGATTACAACTGCTATTTACAGATCACCGGCACCGGTTTGGGCGTGGTGAATATGAGGGTGGGGGATACGTGGACCTTGCGCGATCTGCTCACCGCTTCGATGGCGGAAACGGCAGCAGATGCGTGTGTGACCTTGTGCACCGCGCTGTCGGGCAGCGTGTCTGCTTTTTTGGACGGTATGAATCACATGGCGCAGGAGATGGGGTGCCGTGACACCGCCTTCGCCAACGTGACGGGATTGGATGAACTCGGGCAATACACCACCGCGCGTGACCTTGCCAAAATTATGCGTGCCGCGATGGAATATCCCGAACTCACCGCCATGCTCGGCGTGCGCAATTATGAAGTGAACCCCATTGTGGGGCAAAAGCAACAGCGTGCCACCGTCAACTCGATGCTTCGTCCCATCACCGACAGTTACTATTCCAAACTGGAATTCGGGCGCACCGGCTATGCAGACGAAGCCGGGCGGTGCATGGTCTCGGTGGCAAAGGATGGCGGCTATCGCTACATGGCGGTGGTGCTGGGCAGTGCCGCCGCGGACGGCACCGACCGTGCGATCGCCCATTTTGAAGATACGCAGAATTTGTACGAATGGGCGTTCAACAATTTCTCCTATAAAACGTTGCTGTCGGCAGGACAGCCTGTGGCGCAACTGCCGGTGGATCTCGCGTGGTCGACCGATACGGTGGGGTTGGTGTCGGGCGGCTCGTTCGGCACGGTCGTCCCCAACGATTGGGACGTCACCTCGGTGATTTTAAAGCCGATTCTTATCCATGCCGACGGCGTGGATGCCCCGGTGGAAAAAGCGACACATTGCGGTGTGATCGAACTGTATATCACCGAGGGCCAAAAGATCGGCGAAGTGCCGATGGTGGCCGGTGCTTCGGTGAAGCGCAGTGACGTGTTGTGGGTGTGGCGCGGTGTGAAAAAGGTGTTCTCCTCGGTGTGGCTATACGTGGGGTTGGGCACGTTCTTCTTGCTCGTTGGCGGATACGTGTTGCTGGTGTCCGTGCATAACCGTCGCCGCCGCAGAAAGAGAGGACAAGGATAATGCCGCAGTTGACCGATATTGCTTACGTGCGGGACCTGTTGTCCCGTCACGGGTTTTCCTTTTCCAAAAAACTCGGGCAGAACTTTCTCATCAACCCGTCGGTGTGTCCGCGCATGGCCGCTTCTTGCGGCGCGGATAAAGGGGGCGGTGTGTTGGAGATCGGCCCTGGTGTGGGGGTGCTCACCAAAGAACTCGCCGCCGTGGCAGCACAGGTGGTGGCGATCGAACTGGACGATCGCCTGTTGCCCGTTTTGGACGAAACGTTGGCGGATTGCGAAAACGTGGCGGTGGTGCACGGCGATGCATTGAAACTGGATCTGCATGCGCTGATCAGCGAGCGGTTCGGCGACCGCCCCGTGTCGGTGTGCGCCAACCTGCCGTATTACATAACCTCGCCGCTGATCATGGCGTTGCTGGAAAGTCGCTTGCCCATTGATGCGCTTACCGTGATGGTACAGCGCGAAGCGGCGGATCGCTTGTGCGCCGCGCCCGGCACGCGTGCCGCAGGGGCGGTCACGTTGGCGGTGGCATATTATGCCGAAGCGGAAAAACTGTTCGATGTGTCGCGCGGCAGTTTTATGCCGGCCCCCAACGTAGACAGCGCGGTGATTCGGCTCACGGTGCGCAAAACACCGCCCGTGGATGTGAAAGATGAAAAAATGATGTTCCGCCTGATTCGTGCAGGCTTCGGACAGCGCCGCAAAACGCTTTCAAACTCGCTTTCCTCCGCCGTGCCCGATCGCGACCGCCTGCGCGCCGCGTTGGAAACGGCAGGGGTGTCGCCCACCGCCCGTGCGGAGGAATTGACCCTTTCGCAATTTGCCGCCATCGCCGATGCGTTGGAATAACATATGTGCTTGTCACGCGTTGTAGGGACCGGCGTCCTCGACGGTCCGCGTGGTACAAAATACAATTTCTGCAAAATTCGTGTCTACGTTTAAACGCTTTTGCAACAAGGAGTACGGTCATAACATTTGGCAAGTGCGTTCATATGACCATGTGATTCGCAATCAGCAGGACTATGATGAGCACGTGCAATATATCGAGGATAATCCCGGGCGTTGGCTTGAGGACGAATTGTACATCCCATGAAAAAAGCGTCGACAAATGCGTTTGCATTTGTCGACGCTTCTTTTACTCTTCGCTTTTCATCAGCAGCACGTCCGCTTCGGCAGGGCTAAGTTCCTCCACCGACCGCAGATTCTTCTGAATGATGCGGTTGCGGTTGCGTGCATCCTCCAACGTGTTGCCGGCCTCTTCGATCTTGCGTTGGATCTTATCGAGTGCCACACCGAACTTTTCATATTGCGCTTTGGCGGCGCCCAGCACCTTCCACACCTCGGCGGCACGGCGATCCAAGGCAATTGTGCGAAAACCCATGCGCAGGGTGTTCAAAAAGGCGGTGATGGTGGTGGGACCGCACACCATCACGCGGTATTTCTGTTGCAATTCCTCTGTCAGACCGGGGCGGCGCAACACCTCGGCATACAACCCTTCGGTGGGCAAAAACAAAATGGCAAAATCAGTGGTAACAGGCACGTTGATGTACAAGCGTGAAATGTCGGATGCCTCTTTTTTGATGATGCGTTCCAGCGCTTTGGCGGCTTCCTCCACGGCGGCATGGTCGGCACGGTCGGCGGCTTCGGACAGGCGCAGATAATCCTCCTGCGGAAACTTCGAGTCGATGGGCAACCACACAAACTTGCCGTCCTCCTCGCGTGAGGGGATCCTCACCGCGAACTCCACCTGCTCGTTGTTCCCGCGCACCGACACGTTGCGATCAAACTGCTCGCTTGTCAAGGTTTGTTCCAACAAACTGCCCAGTTGCACTTCTGCCCACGTGCCGCGCGTTTTCACGTTGGTGAGCACGCGTTGCAAGTCGGACACACCGGAGGCGAGTTCCTTCATTTCGCCCAGCGAGCGATACACGTTTTGCAACTGCTCGCCCACCGCTTGAAAACTGGTGTCCAGCCGCTTTTGCAGGGTTTCGGTCAACTTTTCATCCACCGTGGCACGCATCTGTTCAAGCTTCTGCTCGTTGCTTTCCTGCAAACGCCCCACCGCCTCGGTCAAGGTGCGGTTCACCCGTTCGGTCTGGGCGGTCAACGCTTGGTGCAACCGCGCTTGCTCGGCGGCACGGGATTCGTTTTGCTCGCGCCGCAAGGCACGGATCTCCTCGCGCAAGCGCGCCTCGCCGCCGTTGTCCTGCGGACGGCGCACCAACAGCACCACCAACAGCACGGCGCAAAGCACCAACAGTCCCCATGTCACAAACATCTCCATGTTCACGCCTCCCGAACAAATGTTTGTATCATTATACCCCAAAAACGGACGGCTGTCAAGTTTTCTCTTGCCAAATGCCGGCTTTTCGTTTATAATGGAGAAAATGTGTGAAAAAGGGTGGTTTCAAGTGAAGCGCGAACAGTATATCTCTTGGGACGAGTTTTTTATGGGGGTCGCCATGTTGGCGGCCCAGCGTAGCAAAGATCCGAGCACGCAAGTGGGTGCGTGCATTGTCAGTGGGGACGATGACCCGGCCGGCGGCAACGTCATTCTCTCCACGGGGTACAACGGGTTTCCTGCCGGATGCTCGGACGATGAGTTCCCGTGGGAGCGCGAAGGGGCATACGGTGACACGAAATATCCCTTTGTGGTGCATGCGGAATTGAACGCCATTCTGAATGCGCGCGGCAAGTCGTTGCGCGGTGCGCGGCTGTACGTGGCGCTGTTCCCCTGCAACGAGTGTGCCAAAGCCATTATCCAAGCCGGCATCCGCGAGGTAGTGTATCTTTCGGACAAATATGCCGAAACCGATTCCACCCGTGCCTCGCGCCGTATGTTGACGGCGGCAGGGGTGACCTTGCGTCAGTTTGTTTCGGATCGCAAAATCGCGTTGCATTATGCCGTGGATGCGTAAAAGTACACAGCCGTGACGGAATGTCACGGCTGTTTTTGTCACAAAGGGAAAATTGCATCGTATCGCTTGCATTTTTCGGAAATGTGAGTATAATAAGGGGTGTAATTTTTGTTTACGGAGGAATCTATCATGTTGATTTCGGCAGCGGAAATGATGCAAAAAGCACGTGACGGTCACTATGCCGTCGGTCAGTTCAACATCAACAACTTGGAGTGGACCCGTGCGGTATTGGAAACCGCGCAGGAATGCAACTCCCCTGTCATACTTGGCGTGTCGGCCGGCGCGGGCAAATATATGGGCGGCTTCAACGTGGTGTCCGCCATGGTGAAGGCAATGATCGCGTCGCTCGGCATCACCGTGCCGGTGGCATTGCACCTGGATCACGGCGCCTACGATCAGTGCTATCAGTGCGTGCAGGCGGGCTTCTCCTCCATCATGTTTGATGGCTCGCACTACCCGATCGAAGAAAACCTCGCAAAGACCACCGAGCTTGTGCACGTGGCACATCAGCTGGGTCTCTCCATCGAAGCGGAAGTCGGTTTCATCGGCGGTGAAGAGGACGGCGTTATAGGGCTGGGCGAATGTGCGGATCCGGCGGAATGCAAGCTGATCGCGGATCTCGGCGTGGATATTCTCGCCGCCGGTATCGGCAACATCCATGGTAAGTATCCCGAAAACTGGCCCGGCCTGCGCTTTGACGTGCTCGAGCAGATCAAAAACGCGGTGGGCGATATGCCGCTCGTTCTGCACGGCGGCACCGGCATTCCGGAAGAGCAGGTCAAGAAGGCAATCGACCTCGGCGTGTGCAAGGTCAACGTGAACACCGAGTGTCAGCTCGCGTTCGCGGCGGCGACCCGTGCCTACGTGGAAGCCGGCAAGGATCTTGAGGGCAAGGGCTTCGACCCGCGCAAACTCCTTGCAGACGGCACTAAGGCGATCAAAGCGACTGTTAAGAAAAAGATGGAGCTGTTCGGCTCGGTCAACAAGGCGTAAAAAAGTGGGTGACGACACGGTGGTGTCGTCACCCTTTTTTTCGTGTCAATATACACAAATTTTGAAAGGGAAAATGTCCCCGATTTTTCTTGACAGAAACGGGCGAAATATGGTATACTACCCATAGTATTTTTATAGTTTAAAACCATTCTTTGCGACTGACGGATTTGTGGAGCACCACGTGGAACAAAGAATGCGAGAAGCCGACCGTCTGGGCGCATTTGACTTGCGGCAAGTCGAGTGCACCCTTTTTTAGTTTTTAAGGAGGTTTTGACATGAAAAAAGTAGGCATCGTCATGGGCAGCGACAGCGATCTGCCGATCATCAAAAAAGCGACCGATATGTTGAAGTCGCTGGACATTCCGTTTGAGGTGCACGTCTATTCTGCCCACCGCACCCCCGATGAAGCGCGTGATTTTGCGCGCAATGCCCGTCAAAACGGGTTCGGTGTGATGATCGCGGCGGCCGGTATGGCGGCGCATTTGGCAGGTGCCGTTGCGGCGAACACCACCTTGCCTGTCATCGGCATCCCGTGTCAGGGCCCGATGCTGGAGGGAATGGATGCCCTGCTTGCCACGGTGCAGATGCCCACCGGCATCCCTGTGGCCACGGTGGCGATCAACGGCGGCGGCAACGCGGCTCTGCTTGCGGCACAGATCCTCGCTGTGGAGGATGCGGCGTTGGCACAGCGCCTTGACGCCAAACGTGCGGCGGATGCGGCGGCGGTGTTGGCGAAGGATGCGGATATCGCATCGCGCCTGTAAGTTTGTTTTTAAAAAATTTTTATATTAAAAGGAGAAGACAATCATGGAAAAGAAACTGGTTTACAAAGGCAAAACGAAAGATGTATTTGCGCTGGATAACGGCAACTATCTTTTGAAATTCAAGGATGATTGCACCGGTAAAGACGGCGTGTTCGACCCCGGTGAAAACGCGGTTGGGCTCACCATCGACGGCGTGGGTGACGTCAACCTGCGCATGTCCATCTATTTCTTCGAAAAAGTGAACGCGGCCGGCATCAAGACGCACTATGTGAACGCTTCGCTCGCAGACACCACCATGGAAGTGCTTCCTGCTAAGGTGTTCGGCAAGGGCCTCGAGGTTATCTGCCGCCACAAGGCGGTGGGCAGTTTCTACCGCCGTTACAGCGATTATATTGAAGAAGGCGCGGATCTGCCGGCGTATGTGGAGATGACCTTCAAGAACGACGAAAAGGGCGATCCGCTGGTGACCAAAGACGGTTTGGTGGATCTCGGCGTGATGACCGCACAGCAGTATGACGACATGAAGGAAATGACCCAGAAGATCACGCAGATCGTGGCGGATGATCTGAAGGAAAAGGGTCTGGTGCTGTATGACATCAAATTTGAATTCGGTTACGATGCGGACGGCAGCGTGATGCTGATCGACGAGATCGCGTCCGGCAATATGCGCGTGTATAAAGACGGCGAATACATTGATCCGATGACCTTGTCGGAACTGTTCTTCGCGTAAGAGGTAAGTTATGGGAGGATTTTTCGGTGCCGTATCGCACGAAGAGTGCTTGGCAGACGTGTTCTTCGGGGTGGATTATCATTCTCACCTCGGCACCCGTCGCGGCGGTCTGGCGGCGTACGATAAAGAGATCGGCCTGCAACGGCAGATCCATAACATTGAAAACTCACCGTTCCGCACCAAGTTTGAGCATGTGTTCGATGAAATGCGCGGCACGGCGGCAATCGGTTGCATCAGTGACACCGATCCGCAGCCGTTGCTCATCCGTTCGCAGTGCGGTGCTTACGCCATCTGCGTGATTGGCCGCATCAACAACGCAAAAGAATTGCAAGAGCAATGCCTGTCACTTGGCGGTCATTTTAACGCTATGACGAGCGGCGTGGTCAATTCCACCGAGTTGGTGGCGGCGCTCATCAACCAAAAAAGCAATTTTGTGGAAGGCATGCGGTATGCGCAGGACGTGATCGACGGATCGGTGTCCATCCTCATTTTGGGGGACGACGGGGTCATCGTGGCCGCGCGTGACCGTTTGGGGCGCACCCCCGTGGTGCTCGGGAAAAGCGAGGAAGGATATTGCGTGTCCTTCGAATCCTTTGCAGGGGATAAATTGGGGTATGCCCCTTTGAGAGAACTTGGCCCGGGTGAGATCGTGCGCATCACCGCCGACAGCGTGAAGGTGCTCGCGCTCCCACGGGAAAAGAAGCGGGTGTGCGCGTTCTTGTGGTCATATTTCGGGTATTCTACCTCGGGGTATGAAGGGGTCAACGTGGAAGTGATGCGTTGCCGCAACGGCGGCATCATGGCGCGTGACGACGAGGCGAAAGGTCTCACCGACGGCATTGACTACGTCTGCGGTGTGCCGGATTCGGGCACGCCGCACGCCATCGGTTATGCCAACCAAAGCGGTATCCCGTTCGCGCGCCCCTTCATCAAATATACGCCTACCTGGCCGCGCAGTTTTATGCCGTCCAGCCAGAAAGAACGCAGTCGTGTGGCGAAGATGAAGCAGATCCCCGTGCACGAATTGATTCAAGATAAGAGCCTTTTGTTCGTGGATGATTCCATTGTCCGCGGCACGCAGCTCAAAGAAACGGTGGATTTCTTGTATGAACACGGCGCGAAGGAAGTGCATATGCGCTCCGCCTGTCCGCCCATTATGTACGGGTGCAAGTACTTGAACTTTTCCCGTTCCACGAGTGATCTGGATTTGATCGCTCGCCGCACCATTATGGAACTGGAAGGGGAGGAGGGCGACCTCCACATCGCGGAATACAGCGACTCTTCCACCGAGCGTGGGCAGAAGTTGCGCCGCGCCATCTGCGAAAAGATGCACTTTGCTTCATTGGAGTTCCAATCGGTGGATGGCATCGTGGAAGCGATCGGCCTGCCCCGTGAAGAACTTTGCACCTATTGTTGGACGGGAGAAGAATAAAGGCTCTGCATTTATTCTTCGCCGAGACAATGCGCTCTTGCGCATCGTCACCTGTAAATTGACACACAAACACCCGTGAGGGGATAAACACAAAGAGAGGGATACGAAATGAGTATGCATGCGCAATCCAAATCCGACAGCTATGCCGCCGCCGGTGTGGACATTACCGCCGGTTACCGTGCGGTGGAATTGATGAAACAGCACATTGCCAAAACCATGACCGCCGGGGTTTGCTCCGACGTGGGCGGTTTCGGCGGTTTGTTTGAACTGGATCTCACGGGCATCACCCGTCCCGTGTTGGTGAGCGGCACCGACGGTGTCGGCACCAAGTTGAAGATCGCCTTTTTGATGGACAAGCACGACACGGTCGGTATCGACTGCGTGGCGATGTGCGTGAACGACATCATCTGTGCCGGTGCGAAGCCGCTGTTCTTCCTCGATTACATTGCGTGCGGCAAGAACATTCCCGAACGCATTGCCGACATCGTGAAGGGCGTGGCGGAAGGCTGCGTGCAGTCGGGTGCGGCGCTCATCGGCGGCGAAACCGCCGAAATGCCCGGTTTCTATCCCGTGGATGAATATGACCTCGCCGGCTATTGCACCGGTGTGGTGGATAAAGCGAAGATCATCAACAACAAGACCATGGCGGCAGGCGACGTGGTGATCGCCCTGCCTTCGAGCGGTGTGCACTCCAACGGTTTCTCGCTGGTGCGCAAGGTGTTCGACGTGGAAAAGAACGACATCAAGGTGCCTGTGGCGGAACTGGGCGGTCGCTCTGTCGGCGAAACGCTGCTCACCCCCACGAAGATTTATGTGAAACCCGTGTTGGCACTGTTGGATGCGATGCCGGTGAAGGGCATCTCCCACATCACGGGCGGCGGTTTCTATGAAAATATTCCGCGCAGCATTCCCGACGGGTTGGGTGCGCGCATTGATAAGAGTGCCGTGCGCATTCTCCCCATTTTTGATCTGCTGGCAAAGACCGGCGGCATTGACGAACGTGATATGTTCAACACCTTCAACATGGGTGTCGGCATGAGCATCACGGTGGCGGCCGAAAACGCCGACCGTGCGCTGTCCATCCTGCGTGAGCAGGGTGAAGATGCCTACATCATCGGCGAGATCGTGAAGTCGGACGATAAGGTGATCTTATGACAAAGATCGCGGTATTGGTTTCGGGCGGCGGCACCAACCTGCAAGCGTTGATCGATGCCGAGAAAAGCGGCGTGCTGCAAAGCGGTCGCATCACACTCGTCATCGCCAACAAAGCGGATGCCTATGCACTCACCCGTGCACAAAACGCCGGCATTGAAACGGCGGTGGTGTTGAAAAAAGAGTGCGGCTCGCACGAAGCGTTTGAGCAGAAGATCCGTGACCTTTTGGATTCCCACGG
Source organism: Acutalibacteraceae bacterium (assembly GCA_045654545.1). Taxonomy (GTDB): domain Bacteria; phylum Bacillota; class Clostridia; order Oscillospirales; family Acutalibacteraceae; genus SIG588. Next base: position 9,653 of record JAZONO010000110.1, on the reverse strand, counting down.
CATTGATCTGATTGTGCTGGCAGGCTTTATGGTGATTTTGAGCGAATCGTTCACCTCGGCGTATCCGCGCCGCATCATCAACGTGCATCCCTCCTTGATCCCGTCGTTTTGCGGCGAAGGGTTTTACGGCTTGCACGTGCACGAAGCTGCCCTCGCCTACGGCGTGAAGGTGACGGGTGCCACGGTGCATTTCGTGAACGAGATTCCCGATGGCGGCGAGATCATTATGCAAAAAGCGGTCGCCATCCGCGAAAACGACACCCCCGAAACCTTGCAAAAGCGCGTGATGCGGCAAGCGGAGTGGAAGATTCTCCCTGCCGCGGTTGAAAAAGTATCGAAGGAGTATGTGAAATGAACATTTATGAAATCCCTGCCATTGCGGATCGCATTCGCGGCAATTCCTATGTCGGTCGCGGCATCGTCATCGGCAAGACGGCCGACGGCAAAAAAGCCTGCTCGGCCTATTTCATCATGGGGCGCAGTGCCAACAGCCGCAACCGTGTGTTCACCGTGCGTGACAACGCGGTGTTCACCGAACCGTTTGATGCTTCCAAGGTGGAGGATCCGAGCCTCATCATCTATGCGGCGATCCGTGAGCACGAGAACAAGTTGATCGTCACCAACGGCGACCAGACCGACACGATCTATAACGGGCTGAAAGCAGGGGACACCTTTGCAGGTGCGCTCACCACCCGTGAGTTCGAACCCGATGCCCCGAATTTCACCCCCCGTATCAGCGGTATGCTGACCTTCGGCGATGGGGATTTCACCTACGATATGAGCATTTTGAAGAGCGCGGATGCCGAAGGTACGGCGTGCAACCGCTACACCTTCAACTATCCGTCGCTGGCAGGACTGGGTCATTTCATCCACACCTACGTGTGCGACGGCAATCCCATTCCCACCTTCCAGGGCGAGCCGGAACGCGTGGCGATCCCGAACGACATTGATGCGTTCACCGCCGACTTGTGGGATGCGCTGGATGCGGACAACAAGATCTCGCTCTTTGTGCGGTACACCGATCTCGCTACCGGCGAAACCGACGACCGTCTGATCAACAAGAACAAGTAAGGGAGTAAACGGCGATGAAAGAGTTTGAATTGAAATACGGGTGTAACCCGAATCAAAAGCCCGCCAAGATCTTCATGCAAAACGGCGAAGATCTGCCCATCACCATTCTGTGCGGTCGTCCCGGCTTCATCAACTTCCTCGATGCGTTCAACAGTTGGCAGTTGGTGAAGGAGTTGAAGGAAGCGCTGGGTCTGCCGGCGGTGACCTCCTTCAAACACGTCAGCCCCACCTCCGCGGCGGTGGGCATTCCGCTGTCCGACACCTTGAAAAAAGCCTGCTTTGTGGATGACATTGAAGGCTTGGACGATTCGCCGCTGGCGTGCGCTTATGCCCGTGCGCGCGGCACCGACCGTATGTGCTCGTTCGGTGACTGGGTCGCGCTGTCGGACGTGTGCGACGTCACCACCGCGAAAATGATCAAGCGCGAAGTGTCCGACGGCATCATCGCCCCGGGTTACGAGCCGGAAGCCTTGGAGATTCTGAAATCCAAGCGTAACGGCAACTACAACATCGTGCAGATCGATCCCGACTACGTCCCCGAAGCGATCGAACACAAGCAGGTGTTCGGCATCACCTTTGAGCAGGGGCGCAACAACTTTGAAATCAACCGTGAGTTGCTTCAAAACATCGTGACCGCGAACAAGGATCTGCCCGAAACGGCGGTGCGCGATCTGATCGTGGCGCTCATCACCTTGAAATACACCCAGTCCAACTCGGTGTGCTACGCGGTGGACGGTCAGGCGATCGGCGTGGGTGCCGGTCAGCAGTCCCGTATTCATTGCACCCGACTGGCCGGCACGAAAGCGGACACCTGGTTCCTGCGCCAGCACGAAAAGGTGCTCAACCTGCCGTTCAAAGATACTCTCGGCCGCCCCGACCGCGACAACGTGATCGATGGGTACATCAACAAGAACGAAGAAGACGTGTGTGCCGACGGCAACTGGCAAAAATACTTTACCGAACAACCCGCGCCGCTCACCGCCGAAGAGGCACGTGCCTTTTTGGACAGCCGCGACGGCGTGGCACTCGGTTCGGATGCGTTCTTCCCGTTCAGCGACAACATTGAACGTGCGTATCGCAGCGGCGTGAAATACATCGCCGAGCCGGGCGGTTCCATCCGCGACGATGCGGTGATCGAATGCGCCGATAAATACGGTATGACCGTGGCATTTACCGGTATGCGTCTGTTCCACCATTGATCGAAAGGAAACGAGACATGAAGGTTTTAGTAGTGGGCGGCGGTGGCCGCGAACATGCCATTATTAAAAAGTTGCGTGAGAACAAGGGTATCGAAACGATCTATGCTCTGCCGGGTAACGGCGGCATGGCGGAGGATGCCGTGTGTGTGGGCGGCGATGCCAAAGACATCGCGGCGGTGACAGAATTTGCCGTTTCCCACGCGATCGACTACGCCGTGGTGGCACCCGACGATCCGTTGGTGCTGGGCGCGGTGGATGCTTTGAGCGAAAAAGGCATTCCCTGCTTTGGCCCCACCGCGGCGGCCGCCATCATTGAGGGCAGTAAAGTGTTCTCCAAAAATCTCATGAAAAAATATGGCATTCCCACCGCGCAGTATGAGGTGTTTGAGGATATGGAAGCGGCGCTTTCGTATCTGGACAGCGCCCCCATCCCCACCGTCATCAAAGCAGACGGCTTGGCGCTGGGAAAGGGCGTGATTATTGCCGAAACGCGTGAGGATGCGAAAGCCGCCGTGCGTTCCATGATGCAGGACAAGCAGTTCGGTGCATCGGGCGACCGTGTGGTGGTGGAAGAATTCCTCACCGGTCCCGAAGTATCGGTGCTCTCCTTCACCGACGGTGAAACGGTGGTGCCGATGATCTCCTCGATGGATCACAAACGCGCAGGGGATAACGACACGGGGTTGAACACGGGCGGTATGGGCACCGTGGCGCCCAACCCCTATTACACCCCTGCCGTGGCGGCGGAGTGCATGGACACCATCTTCCTGCCCACCATCCGCGCCATGAAAGCGGAAGGGCGCACCTTCAAGGGTTGCCTGTATTTCGGGTTGATGCTCACCCCGAACGGTCCGAAGGTGATTGAATATAACTGCCGTTTCGGCGATCCCGAAACGCAGGTGGTGTTGCCGCTTTTGGAAAGCGATCTGCTCACGGTGATGCAAGCCACCACCAACGGAACGCTCGCCCAAACGGAAGTGACATTCCGTGATGCGCACGCTTGCTGTGTCATCGTGGCATCGAAAGGGTATCCCGAAGCGTATGAAAAAGGCAAGCCGATGAAGATTGCCGCCGACGTGCGCGACAGCGTGTATGTGGCAGGTGCGGCGCTGAAAGACGGTCAGCTCGTCACCGCGGGCGGCCGCGTGGTGGGTGTCACCGCCGTGGCGGACACGTTGCCTGCCGCCATCAAAGAAGCCTACCGCAAAGTGGAAGGCGTACAGTTTGAAAATGCGTATTTCCGTCATGACATCGGGGCACGTGCCCTGAAGGCTTGGGAGGGCTGAACCGTGGTATATCGTATATTTGTCGAAAAGAAAAAAGAACTCGCCAATGAAGCGCGCGCCCTGCTTTCGGACGTGCGTTCGCTGCTTGGCATTGAAGCGCTCACCGACGTGCGTATCCTGAACCGCTACGATGCGGAAAACATCAGCGAAGAGCTGTTCAACTACGCCCGTACCACCGTGTTTTCCGAGCCGCAGCTCGACACGGTGTGCGAAGAGCCGTCGCTCGAGGGTGCGGTGGTGTTTGCGGTGGAATTCCTGCCCGGTCAGTTTGACCAGCGCGCCGATTCCGCGGCACAGTGCATCCAGATCATCTCGCAGGGGGACCGTCCCACCGTGCGCACCGCCAAGGTGTATGCGCTGTACGGCGATCTGACCGAAGCCGAGGTGGCCGAGATCAAAAAGTACGTCATCAACCCGGTGGAAGCGCGTGAAGCGGTGCTTCAAAAGCCCGATACGCTGCAGGTGCAGTATGACATCCCCACCGAAGTGGCGACACTGGACGGCTTTTTGCAACTCGACCGCGCCGGGCTGGAAGCCTTTGTGAAGGAATACGGCTTGGCAATGGATGCGGATGATATTGCGTTCTGTCAGGACTATTTCCGCAAAGAACAGCGCGATCCCACCATCACCGAAATTCGCATGATCGACACCTATTGGTCGGATCACTGCCGTCACACCACCTTCCTCACCGTCATCGACGATGTGAAGTTTGAAGATGCGTTGTTGCAGTCCACCTATGAGGAATATCTTGCGGTGCGAAAGGAACTCGGTCGTGAACATAAGCCGATCTGCTTGATGGATATTGCCACCGTGGCGGTGCGGTATCTCAAAAAGCACGGCAAACTGGATAAACTGGATGAAAGTGAAGAGATCAATGCCTGCACCGTCAAGATCGACGTGGACGTAGACGGCAAAACCGAGCCGTGGTTGCTTCTCTTCAAAAACGAAACCCACAACCATCCCACCGAAATCGAACCGTTCGGCGGCGCGGCCACCTGCATCGGCGGCGCGATCCGCGATCCGCTGTCGGGCCGTTCCTACGTGTACGGTGCGATGCGTGTGACGGGCGCGGCGGATCCGCTGATGCCTGTCAGCGAAACCATCAAGGGCAAACTGCCCCAGCGCAAGATTGTCACCACGGCGGCCGCAGGCTATTCCTCCTACGGCAACCAGATCGGTCTTGCCACCGGTATTGTGGATGAACTGTATCATCCCGGCTATGCCGCCAAACGCATGGAGATCGGTGCGGTCATTGCCGCCGCGCCTGCTGCCAACGTGCGCCGCGAAGTGCCCGCACCGGGCGATGTGGTGGTTCTGCTCGGCGGCAGTACGGGTCGTGACGGTATCGGCGGTGCGACCGGTTCGTCCAAAGCGCACACCGCGCAGTCGGTGGAAACCTGCGGTGCGGAAGTGCAAAAGGGCAACGCCCCCGAAGAGCGCAAATTGCAGCGCTTGTTCCGCAACGCCGAAGCCTGCCGCATGATCAAGCGTTGCAACGACTTCGGTGCCGGCGGTGTGTCGGTCGCCATCGGCGAACTGGCAGACGGCTTGGAGATCGATCTGAACGCCGTGCCGAAGAAATACGAAGGTCTGGACGGCACCGAACTTGCCATCAGCGAATCGCAAGAGCGCATGGCGGTGGTGATCGAACCCGAAAATATTGATCGTTTCTTGGCGCTTGCCGCCGAGGAAAACCTGCAAGCGTGCCCCGTGGCAACGGTGCAGGCCGAGCCGCGTTTGGTGATGAACTGGAACGGCAAAAAGATCGTGGACATCAGCCGCGAATTCTTGAACTCCAACGGTGCGGATAAGCACATCACCATTACCCCTGCCGCCGCAGGATTGCAGGACGTGGCGGTGTGCGGCGGATTCAAAGAGAATCTTCAAGCGCTGGCGGCGGATCTGAACGTTTGCTCCAAACGCGGTCTGTCCGAGCGGTTTGACTCCACCATCGGCGTCGGCACGGTGCTGATGCCGTTCGGCGGTCAATATCAGCACACCCCCATTCAGGCGATGGTGCAAAAAGTGTCGGTGGAAAAACAGCACACCGATACCTGTTCCTATATGGCATGGGGTTACAACCCCTTCCTCACCAGCGAAAGCCCGTATCACGGGGCGTATCTCGCGGTGGTGGAATCGGTGAGCAAACTGATTGCCACCGGTGCTTCGTTTGGGGACGTGTATCTCACCTTCCAGGAGTATTTCGAGCATCCGCGCCGTGACGGCAAGCGGTGGGGCAAACCCTTGGCCGCGCTGCTCGGTGCGTTCAAAGCGCAAAAAGAGTTGGGCATCGGCTCCATCGGCGGGAAGGACTCCATGAGCGGTTCGTTTGAAGATCTGGACGTGCCGCCCACCTTGGTGTCGTTTGCCGTCACCACCGGCAAGACGAGCGAAGTCGTGTCCCCCGAATTCAAAGCGGCAGGCCACCGCGTGGTGTGCTTGCGTCCGCTGTACGATGAAAACGGTCTACCCGTGACCGCATCTCTGTTGTCGGTGTTCCGTCAGGTGACCGATCTGATGCGCCGCGGTGTGGCGGTGGCCGCCTATACCCCCGGTATCGGCGGTGTGGCGGAAGCCGTGATGAAGATGGCGTTTGGTAACGGCATCGGCGTGAAATTCCACGACGGCGTGGGTGTGTCGGCGCTGTTCGGCTACAACTACGGCAGTTTCGTGCTGGAAACCACCGAAGAGGTGGATTGCGGCGTGGAGATCGGTGTCACCACCGCCGACGGTGTCATCACGGGTTGCGGCGAAACGGTCAATCTTACCGATCTCTTGGGTATCTATGAAGACAAACTCGAGAGCGTGTATTCCTGCAACATTCCCACCGAAGGCAAAGCGATCCCGAACTTCTCGTTCGAAGCGACCGAGCGCCGCGCGCCTGCGATCAAAGCGGCAAAACCGTGCGTGCTGATTCCGGCGTTCCCCGGCACGAACTGCGAATATGATTCCGCCAAAGCGGTGCGTGATGCCGGTGCCGAGCCGCAGATTATGGTGATTCAAAACCTGTCGGCGGCAGGCATTCAAAAGAGCGTGGAGAACTTTGCCGCAGCGCTGAAAGAGGCACAGATGGTGTTCATCCCCGGCGGTTTCTCCGGCGGCGACGAACCCGATGGCAGCGGCAAATTCATCACCGCGTTCTTCCGCAACGCGGCGATCAAAGAAGGCGTGCACGATCTCTTGGATAACCGCGATGGTTTGATGTGCGGTATCTGCAACGGTTTCCAGGCACTTATCAAATTGGGGTTGGTGCCGTATGGGCACATCATCGATACCGATGAAACCTGCCCGACCTTGACCTTCAACACCATTGCGCGTCACCAATCCCGTTTGGTGCGCACGCGCGTGGCATCCAACAAGTCGCCGTGGTTGGCGCTCACCGAAGTGGGGGACATCTACACCGTGCCGATCTCGCACGGCGAAGGTCGTTTCTTGGCGGATGAAGAGCTGATCAAGAAGTTGGCGGCAAACGGACAGATCGCCACGCAGTACGTCGACCTCGCAGGCAACGCGACCGACGACGTGCACTTCAACCCGAACGATTCGATGTACGCCATCGAAGGCATCACTTCGCCCGACGGTCGCGTGTTTGGTAAGATGGGTCACAGCGAGCGTATCGGCAACGGTCTGTACAAGAACGTGCCGGGCAACTTTGATATTCGTATGTTTGAAGCGGCGGTACGCTATTTCAAATAAGCGAGGTTGACTGAAATGCAATACAAAACGGATATTGAGATTGCACAGGCGTGCGAGATGGAGGATATTGCCGCCATTGCCGCCCGTGCCCACGTGGACGAAAAGTACGTGGAGCGTTACGGCAAATACAAGGCAAAGGTGGATCTCTCGCTTCTGCGTGAGAGTGAGAAAGCGGATGGCAAGTTGATCCTTGTCACCGCCATCACCCCCACCCCGGCAGGCGAGGGCAAAACCACCACCACCATCGGGTTGGCAGACGGTCTGCGCCGCATCGGCAAGGACGTGACGGTCGCATTGCGCGAACCATCGCTCGGTCCTGTGTTCGGTGTCAAGGGCGGTGCCGCCGGCGGCGGTTACGCACAAGTGGTGCCGATGGAGGACATCAACCTGCATTTCACGGGTGATTTCCATGCCATCGGGGCGGCCAACAACCTGTTGGCGGCGATGCTGGATAACCACATTCAGCAGGGCAACGCGCTGGGTATCGACGTGCGCCGTATCACTTGGAAACGCTGTGTGGACATGAACGACCGTCAGCTTCGTTTCATTGTGGACGGTATGGGCGGCAAAGCCAATGGTGTCCCGCGTGAGGATGGCTTTGACATCACGGTGGCAAGTGAAATCATGGCGGTGCTTTGCCTTTCCTCCTCCATCACCGATTTGAAAGAGCGGTTGTCCCGCATCATTGTGGGCTACACCTATAACGACGAGCCGGTGACCTGCGGTCAGTTGAAGGCGGCAGGCGCGATGACGGCGTTGCTCAAAGATGCGTTGAAACCGAATTTGGTGCAAACGCTGGAGGGCACGCCTGCCTTTGTGCACGGCGGTCCGTTCGCCAACATCGCACACGGATGCAACTCGGTGATGGCGACCAAAATGGCGCTTAAAATGGGCGATTACACCGTGACCGAAGCCGGTTTCGGTGCGGATCTCGGCGCTGAAAAGTTTTTGGACATCAAGTGCCGCATGGCAGGGCTCACCCCCGATGCGGTGGTGGTCGTGGCAACGGTGCGCGCGCTCAAAATGCACGGCGGTTTGGCAAAAACCGAACTCGCCACCGAAGATTTGGCGGCGCTGGAAAAGGGTATCCCGAACCTGCTTCGTCACGTGTCCAACATCAAGAACGTATACAAACTTCCCTGTGTGGTGGCGGTCAACCGTTTCCCGACCGATACCGACAACGAGATCGACTTTATCATTGAAAAATGCCGTGAACTCGGTGTGAACACGGTGCTCTCCACCGTGTGGGCCGAAGGAGGTCGCGGCGGCGAAGCGTTGGCGCGCGAAGTGGTGCGCCTGTGCGAAGAGGAGAAGGGGGATTTCACCTTCTCGTATGCGGACTCCCTCTCGCTTGTGGAAAAGATCGAAGCGGTGGTCAAAAAGGTGTATGGCGGCGACGGCGTGAACGTGATGCCGGCGGCGAAAAAGCAGATTGAGCGTTTGGAACAGCTCGGGTTCGGCAACTGCCCCGTCTGTATTGCCAAAACGCAGTACAGTTTCTCGGATGATCCGACCAAACTCGGCGCACCCGAAGGCTTCACCGTGACGGTGAAGAACGTGAAGGTGTCGGCAGGTGCCGGTTTTGTGGTGGTGCTGACAGGCGACATTCTCACCATGCCCGGCTTGCCCAAAGTCCCGGCGGCGGAACGCATCGACGTGGACGAAAACGGCCGTATCAGCGGTTTGTTCTGATGGAATTGCGAGTGGAAAACGGACGCCCCTCCCACGTGGAGGGGCGTTCACCTCGTGAAATACGGGTGTACGACCATTTGGATGCCATCGGTATCCGCTACCGTCGGGTGGATCATCCGCCCGTGCACACCATGGAGGATTGTGAAGCCGCGGATGCGGTGTTGGGGGCAACTCTGTGCAAAAATCTGGTGTTGTGCAATCGGCAGGAAACGGTGTTTTATCTGTTGCTGATGCCGTCGGATAAACCCTTCAAAACAAAGGATCTCTCGGCGCAGATCGGCTCGGCACGGCTGTCCTTTGCTTCGGCCGAGCGGATGGAGGAATTGCTTTCGGTAACCCCCGGTTGTGCCAGTGTGATGGGGCTGTTGCAGGATACAGGGGGGGCGGTGCACTTGCTCATTGACCGCGACCTATGCGACGTGGCGGAGTTTGGCTGTCACCCGTGTGTCAACACCGCGTCCATCGCGTTTTCCACGGCGGATCTGTTCGAAACGTTGCTGCCGTCCTTACACCACGAACCAACGTTTGTGACGTTATGAAAAAGCACCCACCGCAAACGGGGCGCAAACATAGGGATTATTCGCCTAAAACAAGGATTTTTTGCGACATAATGCATCAAAATGCCACGGTACGCTGAAGCGTTACCGTGACATTTTTCATTCCTTCTCATCCCGTCCCACGCAGGCGCGCGGGCTGATGCCGTATTCCG
>JAZONO010000109.1:0-3233 GCA_045654545.1 Acutalibacteraceae bacterium | reverse complement strand
CTGTTTGCCTGTGTGTTGTATTGCCTTCACGCGCCGCCGCTTGCAGTGGCAACTCATGCGGTGCTCGGTGTATTCAATCTTTTGCCGGTGGAAGAAGTCGGATCGTAGCCATGTCGTTCTGTGTGCCAAGGAGTTGACACTTCATGTTGTCTTCCTAAGACCGCTTGGCCTCCGACTTTGAATATTCTGTTTGCCTGTGTGTTGTATTGCCTTCACGCGCCGCCGCTTGCAGTGGCAACTCATGCGGTGCTCGGTGTATTCAATCTTTTGCCGGTGGAAGCACTGGACGGTGGGCAGGTTTTGCGTTGTTTCTTGTCTGCGCGATGGGGAGAGACGGCCGTGCACCGCGTGGTGCGTGTCGTGTCCGTATCGGTGCTGTTGCCGCTTGCCACCGTGGGGTTTTGGCTGTTGCTGAACGCGTGCAATCCCACCCTTTTACTGGTGAGCGGATATTTGATCGCACGCTTGTTCACCGATGAGCGGATTTGACTTGAAAAACCGCGAAAACTGTGGTATGCTATTCGGGAATACATAATGCAAGGACGGTATCCTATGACTTACAATCTGGACGAGTTACTGCTTCGCGTGCAAAAGCCGGGGCGGTATGCCGGCGGTGAATTGAACAGCGTGGTGAAAGACTTAGCCTCGGTGGCGGTGCGCTTCGCCTTTTGTTTTCCCGACCTTTATGAGGTGGGTATGTCCCACTTGGGAATGAAAATCCTGTACAGCCAGTTTAACAGCGTACAGGACGTGTGGTGCGAGCGCGTGTTTGCCCCCGATTTGGATATGGAAGCCGAAATGAAACAGCACGGTATCCGTTTGTTCGGCTTGGAAAGCCGCGACCCGATCGACACCTTTGATTTTATCGGGTTCACGTTGCAATATGAAATGAGCTATCCGGCATTGCTTCACATGTTGGATCTGGCCGGTCTGCCGCTTCGCGCCGCCGACCGTGACGAGCGGTTCCCGTTGGTGGTGGCAGGCGGTCCTTGCGCGTGCAATCCCGAACCGCTGTGCGATTTCATTGATCTCTTCTTTTTGGGAGAAGGGGAAGAGGTGGATCTGGAAGTGATCGACCTCTACCGCACGATGAAGCAGGAAGGGCGATACACCAAAGCGGCATTTTTGCGTGAAGCCGCACAGATTGAAGGGGTGTACGTCCCCTCACTGTATGACGTTACCTATCACGACGACGGCACGGTGGCGGCGGTCACACCGCGTGACGGCGCACCGGCCCGTGTGAGAAAGCGCATTATCAAGGACCTTGACACGGTGTTTTATCCCGAGTCCTTTGTGGTGCCGTATATCGACATCGTGCACGACCGTGCGGTAAGTGAGATTTTCCGTGGTTGCATTCGCGGTTGCCGCTTCTGCCAGGCAGGGTTTATCTATCGCCCCGTGCGCGAAAAAAGTCCCGAAACCATCGACCGTCAAAGCCACGCATTGTGCGAGTCCACGGGATACGAAGAGTTTTCGCTCTCGTCGCTTTCCACAAGCGATTACACGCAGTTGGAAGCGTTGCTTGAACGCTTGCTCACATGGACCGAAAAGGAGCAGACCAACATCAGCCTGCCCTCATTGCGTGTGGATGGGTTTTCGGAAGAGTTGGCAAACAAGTTGAACGTGTTGCGCCGCAGTGGGTTGACCTTTGCGCCCGAAGCAGGCACGCAACGTCTGCGCGACGTCATCAATAAAAACCTCACCGAAGAGGAAATTCTTCGCACGGCAGGCAAGGCTTTTGCAGGCGGTTGGACGTCGGTGAAACTCTATTTTATGAACGGTCTGCCCTGCGAGCAGGACGAGGACATCGTGGGCATTGCGGAGTTGGCGCAAAAGGTGGTGGACACCTATTTTGCCACCCCCAACCGCACACGTGGCAAGAGTGGGGTGAATGTGTCGGTGAGTGTGTCCTGCTTTGTGCCAAAACCGCACACGCCGTTCCAGTGGGAACCGCAGGACACGATGGAGGAGTTGGAACGCAAGCAACGTCTGCTGGTGGATAGTGTGCACACCAAAAAAGTGTCGCTCAGTTGGCACGATGCGCAGGTGAGTTTTCTCGAAGCGGTGCTCGCCCGTGGGGATCGCCGTCTGGGTGCGGCGTTGGAGGAAGGTTTCCGTCGCGGATTCAACTTGGATTCTTGGTCGGAGCATTTCAGCCTGGAAGGCTGGTTGTCTGTGCTGGCCGATTGTGGGTTAGACCCGGCATTTTATGCCAACCGTCGCCGTTCCTATACGGAAGTGTTGCCGTGGGATCACTTGGACTACGGTGTGACCAAGACCTTCCTTATGAAGGAAAACGAACTGGCAAAAGCGGCGGCTACCACGCCGAATTGCCGTGAAAAGTGTGCCGGTTGCGGTGCGGCTTGTTGGAAACAGGGGGTGTGTGTCGATGAGCGATAACAACTGGGTGCTCACCCCGTCGGGCATCACCTTTTTGACAGTGCGCGTGCGCTTTTCCAAAACGGGACGCGCCAAGTTCATCTCCCACTTGGATCTCAACCGCACCATGACCCGTGCGTTTCGTCGTGCGGCGTTGCCCATTTGGTACACCGAAGGGTTCAACAAACACCCTTACGTCACCTTTGCCGCCCCCTTGTCGCTGGGGTATGAAGGTGTGGCGGAATATATGGACATCCGCTTGATCGAAGAGATGTCGATGGAAGAGGTCAAAGCGCGGCTGAACGCGGTGATGCCCGAAGGGTTGCAGGTGGAAGAAGCTGCCCCTGCGGTGGGCAAACCTGCAGACCTTGCCGCTGCCCGATGGGAGATCACGGCGGATTGCACCGCCGAGGAATGGGCGGCATTTGCGGCGCAAGAATGTGTAACGGTGGAAAAACGCACCAAGAAAAAGACCATGAAAACGGTGGACTTGACCCCGTACTTGCAGGGCGTGGCGTGCGAAACAGGTTCGCAAGGCACCAAGTTGTCGATGACATTGCCCTGCAACAACACCGACACGGTCAATCCGTCGTTGATCCACACGGCACTCAACACCTTTGTGGGACGTGAAGTGTCTTTCAAAGTGTTGCGCACCGCCTTGCTCGACACCGAAGGAAATATCTATCGATAAAAAAATCACCCACCATAGGGGTGTTGCGAATGGGGATTTCGCCACCCCGTAACTTTTTCGGTTTTGCAAAGCAAAATACCGCCTGTTTAAGGCGGTAAGAAAAACGTTACACGGACTTCGCCGTAAGGCGAACGTCCTGCCTCCCCTTGTCAGGGGAGGTGGA
>JAZONO010000108.1:0-20535 GCA_045654545.1 Acutalibacteraceae bacterium | reverse complement strand
AGCACCGTGTCCAAATAGCCGCGCACCACCGCCGCTTCTTGCGAACCCGACGGCATTTTTGCCAATTTGTCGCATTCCTTCAGCAGTTTTTCGCGCACCTCTTCGGGCAAGGGCAAGGATTCCACCGTACGGCGGTATCCGCCTGCTTCCTCGGTGGGGTTGTCGCCATCCCCCAGTTCTTCCGCAATGGCACGCATCTGCTCACGCAAATAGTAGTCGCGCTGATTTTCGTCCATTTGGGTATGTACACGGTCATGGATCTTATTTTCCAGTTTCAGCACCGCGGTTTCGTGTTGCAAAATGGCAAGCATCTTCTCCATGCGGCGTTCTTCCGACATGGTGGCGAGAATGTCCTGCTTTTGTGCTTCTTTCATCGGCAAGGTGTAGGCAATGTGATCCGCCAGTTGACCGGCCGAATCGATCACCGCCGCCATCGCAAATGCCTCATCCGACACCGAGGGGGCGTGGTCGGCATATTCATCCAAATAGCGACGGCATTCCCGTACCAACGCTTCTTCCTGCAACGGGTCGGCGATACGGCGCGTTTGCGCTTCTTTGGTCAACGCCAAAAAGTGCGGTTCGTCCTGAATCACGTCTTGCAGACGGGCACGGTACAACCCTTCCACCATCACGCGGAGATTGTCGCCCGGCAGACGAAGCACTTGCCGCACACGCGCCACAACGCCCACCGTGTAGAGTTCATCTTCGGTGGGTTCTTCGGTTTGGTTGTCGCGTTGCGTCACCAAAAACAACGTTTGGTCGTGATTCATCGCGGCACCGAGCGCCTGCACAGAGCGTTTGCGCCCCACGTCGAAATGCATTTCCATATCGGGAAACACCACCAGACCGCGCAAAGCGATCATCGGCAGTGTTTGCACACGGGAAATACGTTTTTGAATGGCCATAGTGTATCCTCTTTCAACAGAATAAGATAAAAGCAGACGGCTTTTTTCAAGGCCGTCTGCCATCCATGCGATTTTACGCCGTGTTGCGGCGTTTTTGGGGAGTTGTTTTCCCCTTTACGGTCGCTTTCAGCTTGACGGGCTTCTTATCGGGATTGCGCACCAGTTCCGGTTCGGCGCCGTCGTTGACACACGCCGCCGTGACCGTCACCGTCTCCACCGTGTGATCGGACGGAATGTTGAACATCAATTTGTTCAGCACACCTTCCATCACCGAGCGCAGACCGCGCGCACCGGTATTCAGCGACATCGTTTTTTCCGCCACCGCTTGCAAAGCATCCTCGGTAAAGTTCAGCGTCACACCGTCCAGTTCAAACAGATATTGATACTGTTTCAGCAAGGCGTTTTTCGGCTGACTCAAAATCTGCACCAACGCATCCGCTGTCAGCGCTTCAAGGGTGGTGATCACCGGCATACGCCCCACCAATTCGGGGATCAAGCCGAAACGCACCAGATCCTGCGGTGTCACGTGTGAGAGCAATTCCGACAGGTCACGATCCTTTTTGGAACGCACCGTGTTGCCGAATCCGATTGCACCGGATTCCAACCGCTTCTCGATGGTCTGCTGAATGCCGTCGAACGCGCCGCCCAAAATGAACAGAATGTTCGAGGTGTCGATTTGAATGAACTCTTGTTGCGGATGTTTGCGCCCACCGTTCGGCGGAACGTTCGCCACCGTGCCTTCCACGATCTTCAAAAGGGCTTGTTGCACCCCTTCACCGCTGACGTCACGGGTGATGGACGGATTTTCACTGCGACGGGAGATCTTGTCGATCTCATCCACATAAATGATGCCGCGCTGTGCCTTTTCCACGTCGAAATCTGCCGCCTGAATCAGACGAAGCAGGATATTCTCCACGTCTTCGCCCACGTATCCGGCTTCGGTCAACGTGGTGGCATCGGCAATGGCAAACGGCACATCCAAAATCTTGGCAAGCGTTTGTGCCAGCGCCGTCTTTCCCACGCCCGTGGGACCGATCAACAGCACGTTGCTCTTGCCGATTTCGGTTTCACCGTTGCCGAAATAAATGCGTTTATAATGGTTGTACACCGCCACGGCAAGTGCCGTTTTGGCGGCATCCTGACCGATGACGTAATCATCCAGCCCCTGCTTGATCTCCTGCGGTTTGGGCAGTTGAAAGCTGGCGGTGCCACTGCTCTGCGCGCGAGGGGGCGGATTGCCGTCCGACAAAATACTGCCGCACAGTTCCACGCACTCGTTACAGATATACACACCGGGACCCGCGATCAGACGATATACCTCCTCCTGCGTTTTACCGCAGAAGGAACAGCATATCGGTTTGGTCTCCTCATTTCTGGGCATAGTGTGTTTCCTTTCTTAACCGCGCTTGCTGATGACTTTATCCACCAGACCGTAAGCACAAGCCTGTTCGGCGGTCATATAGTTGTCGCGATCGGTGTCACGCTCGATGGTTTCGAGCGGCTGACCCGTCATTTCGGACAACAACTGATTCATGCGGCCGCGAATGAACAAAATGTGATCCGCCTGGATCTTGATGTCACTCGCCTGACCGCGCGCACCGCCCAGCGGTTGATGGATCATGATCTCGCTATTGGGCAACGCCATGCGTTTTCCCTTGGCACCGGCCGCCAGCAGGAACGAACCCATGCTGGCCGCCATACCGATGCAGATGGTGGACACGTCACACTTGATGAACTGCATGGTGTCATAAATCGCCATACCGGCCGAGATCGATCCGCCGGGACTATTGATATACAACTGGATATCCTTGTCGGGATCCTGACCTTCCAAGTGAAGCAACTGCGCCACCACCAATGAGGCGGTCGCATCGTTCACCTCATCACACAACATGATGATACGGTCATTCAACAGACGGGAGAAAATGTCGTAACTGCGTTCGCCACGACCGGTCTGCTCCACTACGTACGGTACCAAACTCATATCTGTCACTCCTTTTCTCAACACAAGTATATCCGTTACAACACGAGGTTAAACAATTATTTGCCGGCGTTCTCTTTGAGGAAGTCAAGCGCCTTTTTGAGGCCCATATCCTTCGCCACGGCATCCGCCGCCACCAACGCCTTCACGCGCTCCACATCCAATTTGTACATATCGGCCATGCGCACATATTCCGCTTCGATCTCCTCTTCGGAGGCGGTGAGGTTTTCGAGTGCCGCGATCTTTTCGAGCGCCAGGCGACCCTTCACCTGCTGTTCTGCCTGCGGACGGAAGTTCTGGCGCAGAGCCGCTTCATCCATACCGGTGTACTGCAGGTACAGTTTCATATCCATGCCCTGCGATTGCAAACGGTAAGCAAAGTTGTTCACCTGCTCGGTCACTTCGTTTTCAAACATCGCTTCGGGGATCTCGGCGGTCATACCTTCCACCAGTTTATCCATCAACGCATTTTCGAACGCCGCGTCCGCTTCGTTCTTGCGGCTTTCCGCCAACTTCGCTTTCAGATCTGCTTTCAGTTCGTCCAGCGTGTCGAACTCGCTGCAATCCTTCGCGAACTCATCGTCCGCCACCGGCAGTTCCTTCGCCTTGATCTCGTGCAGTTTGCACTTGAACACAGCCGCCTTGCCCTTCAGCTCTTCGGCGTGATAATCTTCGGGGAAGGTCACGTTCACGACGAACTCTTCGTCCACGTTCTTGCCCACGATCTGCTCTTCAAAACCGGGGATGAACTGACCGGAACCCAGCACCAGGCTGTAATGCTCCGCCTTGCCGCCGTCGAACGCCACATCGTCCACGTAGCCGTCAAAATCGAAGTCCACCGTGTCGCCCATCTCGGCAGCGCGGCCTTCCACCGTCACCATACGGGAGTTACGATCCTGAAGCTTCTTCAATTCGTCTTCGACGTCCGCATCGGTCACTTCTTTTTCCTCACGGGTGATGTCCAGGCCCTTGTACGCCGCCAGCGTCACTTCGGGCTTCACGGTGATGACCGCTTTGAACACCAGACCTTCTGCACCCACCGACACCACGTCGAGGTCGATCTTGTCTTCCACATATTCATACTCGGACTCTTTGATCGCGGCATCCAGCGCTTCGGGGTAGATGTCATTCATCGCATCCTCATAGAACACTTCTTTGCCGTACATCTTTTCCACAAACGCACGCGGCGCCTTGCCGCGACGGAAACCGGGGATATTCAGCTTATCGATGTTCTTGCGATACGCCGCTTCCACAGCCGCTTCAAACGCGGCTGCATCCACTTCGATTTCCAGTTCCACACGGTTGGTTTCTTTTTGATTGACAGCTTTGAGACTCATGATAATTTCCTCCTATGTAATTTGACAGTCTTTTTACTATATCAATGGCTATTGTAGCATACTTTTCGCAACGATGCCATAGATTCCGAAAAATTTTTACAAAATTTTCAAGGGTTTAAACCCCAGGGCGTCACCCGACACCAGTTGAAAACGAATGCCCTCCCGCTCGCCGCAGAATGCGTGCGGAATGGATGGACCGTGCAAATGTCCGTAATAGCAACGGCGGATCCCCTCTTCTTTCAGCACCGCAAAGATCTCTTCGCACACGGCTTCCCGTGTCACGGGGGGATAATGCAAAAACACAAGCGGTTCGCATCCCGTGGCCTTGGCGGCGGCAATAGAGGTGCGCAGGCGCCCGACTTCGCGCATCAGCACCTTGCGGTCGGCATCTTCCTCCGCATCGTAAAACCAGCCGCGCGTGCCGCACACCGCCACACCGTCGACCGTTACCGCATCGTTATGTACAATGCGCAAGGTGGAAAAGCCGTGTGCTTCAAAATACGCATCCAGTTTACGGCGCGTGCACCACCAATAGTCGTGGTTGCCTTTGAGGATGAGTTTGTTACCCGGCAGACGGTTCAAAAAATCGAAATCCGTCGTGGCGCCTTCCAGCGACATCGCCCACGACACGTCACCGGGAATCACCACCGTGTCCCCGTCCGCTACCGTTTCGCGCCAATGCTGTTCCAGACGGGGTTGGTAATCCTGCCAGCCGCGGAAGATGTCCATCGGTTTGTCCGTGCCGAGCGACAAATGCAGATCCCCGATCACAAACAGTGCCATACCGTTACTCCGTAATGTTCAGCATACCGAACACCACGGCACGCATAGCGGCTTTGTCGCGATCGCACACGTCACGAAAACGCACCGTCTTGCCGCGCAGGTCGGACAGCGGTGTCGGCACTTCACACGCCGTGAGCGTATGCAACGCTTCCACCTTTTCAAACTCATCCAGCCCGTCGGTGTTACCGCCCACGGCATCCAGCACGCTCGAGGAGAATTTGTAGGGGTTGGCGGTCGATGCGATGACCGTCGGGGTGGTGTCCCCCGTTTCGGCACGGTAATCACCGTATACCTTCACCGCCACGGCGGTGTGGGTGTCCAGCAGATAGTGATGCTCGTCGAACTTCGCGCGGATGGTGGCGGCGGCTTGGTCGTCGTCACTGCAACCGGCATAGAACAGGTCACGCACACGGGCAAGCAACGTTTCGGGCACGGTGTAGCGCCCCGTTTCGCCCAGTTGCGCCATCAAGTCGCGGATGATCGCATCGTCTCCGTCTGCCAGATGATACAGCAGACGCTCCAAGTTGGAAGAGATCAAAATGTCCATCGACGGCGAGGTGGTGGTGTAGAACGCGCGGTTGCGATCATACACACCCGTGGTGAGGAAGTCGGTCAACACGCGGTTGCGGTTGGAGGCACAGATCAACTTTTTGATCGGCACTCCCATTTCACGGGCATAATATGCCGCGAGAATGTTGCCGAAGTTACCGGTGGGCACCGCCACGTTGATGGGATCGCCGTTTTGAATCGTGCCTGCACGCAACAGGTCACAATACGCGGAGATGTAATATACAATCTGCGGTGCCAGACGTCCCCAGTTGATGGAGTTGGCGCTGGAGAACTGCTTCCCGTTCGAAGCCAGGATCGCGCCGATTTCGGCATCGGTAAAGATCTGCTTCACGCCCGTCTGTGCATCGTCAAAGTTACCGCGAATGGCACACACCGCCACGTTTTCGCCTTCTTGCGTGGCCATCTGCAATTTCTGCATCGGGCTGACACCGTCTTCGGGATAGAACACCAGAATACGGGTGCCTGCGGCATCGCGGAATCCTTCCAACGCCGCTTTGCCCGTGTCACCCGACGTTGCCACCAGGATCACGATCTCGCGGCCGTCCCCCACCTTGGCGGCGGACACACGCATCAAGTGCGGCAGAATTTGTAACGCCATATCTTTGAATGCGCACGTGGGACCGTGCCACAGTTCTAAAATATGCTCGCCTTCGGACAGTTCGTGTAACGGTGCTACGCCCGTGTGGCGAAAGCGCCCCGTGGCGTATGCCGCTTCGGTGCATTCGCGCACTTCGTCCGCCGTAAAGTCGCCCAAATACATGGACAACACCGCCGTTGCCCGTTCGGCATACGACATACCGACCAACGATTCGATCGTCGCGGGAGTTAGTTTCGGCAGTGCAGTGGGCACATACAAGCCACCGTCCGGCGAAATGCCGCGCGCAATCGCTTCTGCCGCCGTTGCACGCACCGCGGTATCCCGCGTACTGCAATACATCATTTCGGTCTCCTCCATATTCGTTTACGTCTTCTTTATATATAAAAGAAATCAGTTTATTATACCGCAGGTTTTCCCGTTTGTCAAAGCCGTGTGAAAAAATTGTAGCAATTACCGAAAAACAGTCCGTAAAGCAGGCGACTATCGTAGTTTTTGCGGTATAGATATTCCTCTATTTGCTCCATAACGGCCATTCCGTGCCACGCGGCAGGCATATCCGTTCCGTCAAAGTCACAACCGAAAGCAACGGTATTCTCGCCCCCACGCTCTAAAAAGTGGGAAAGATGCCGTTCCACCGCTTCAAACGTCTGCTCTCCCAAAAAGTCGCGGCAGAGGTTGATGCCCACCAATCCGCCACGTGCACAAATCGCATCAAATTGCGCATCGGTGAGGTTGCGCGGATGAGGGGTGACCGCCGCCGCATTGGAATGGGTGGCGATATACGGTCGGGTTGCACACCCTTCCACATCCCAAAAGCCCGATGCATTCAAATGCGAAATGTCCACCACAATCCCTTCGCGTTCCATTGCGCGCACCGCCGCTTTCCCCACCGCCGTCAGTCCGCTTGTATCGTTTGAAAGACACCCGTGTCCCAGTTCGTTATCGCCGTTCCACGTGAGGGTGATATACCGCACGCCATGCCTTGCAAGGGTTGCAATGCGCGACACATCCCCACCCAACACACTGCCGCCTTCCACCGCCAACATGCCAACCGTCTTGTCGGTATGAGTTAGTTTGTAAAGTTCTTCACCCTTACTCCACAGTACGAAGGATTCCTTGTTCTTGGTCTCTTCCTCGCCGGCGTAGGCGTGCACACGGCAATAAAAATCCCACGCGGCATTGCCGCGCAGGTTTTCGGGAATCCACACCGCCATTCCTTGCACGCACGGAGCATACGCTTTGGCCCTTAAAAGATCGATGTGTCCGTCGTTTTTGGCGAGGGGGTATTTTTTTGTATATCCTTCGTACAACGTATCGCCGTGCAGGTCAAAAAGCGGCATATAAGCCCTCCGTTTCATAGGCACCCATCAGATGATCCAGTTCCAACACCTTCATCGGCGCCCCTTTGGCGGTCACGATCTCGATCACGTCAAATCGCGGTTGCTTTTTGGTGGGATGGCGTTGCAGATACAACGCCGCCGTGCCGAGAATCTTGCGCTGTTTTGCGAGGGTAACCGCTTCACGCGGAGCATACATCGCATCCTCGCTGCGTGTTTTCACCTCTACAAAAGCAATATATTGTGCGTCCTCGGCAATTATGTCGATCTCACCGATACGTGAACGCACGTTGGATGCTGTAATGGTATATCCCTTGTCACGAAGAAAACGGGCGGCCAGCACTTCGCCTGCCGCCCCTGCCGATACTTTTGCCATATCGCACCTTATCCCAGTATGTTTTTGAGGAAACTCAAGCGATGTTCGGGCGAAGGACCGTAGGTCTGCAACGCTTCACAATGCACTCGGGTTCCATACCCTTTGTGCTTTTTAAACTCATACACAGGGTATTGTTCATCCAACCCGATCATATAGCGGTCACGGCTGACTTTCGCCAAAATGGATGCCGCCGCAATCGAGGCGGAACGTGCATCCCCTTTGATCACCGTTTCGATCGGCCCAGCAATGCCGCACGGCACTTGGTTACCATCCACCAACACGAGGTCGGGCGACACACCCAAAGCCGCCACCGCACGGGACATTGCCAAAAAGGTGGCTTGCAGGATGTTGTAGGTTTCGATCTCCTCCACCGTGGCAAAGGCAATGCCGTATGCCACGGCTTTTTCGCAAATCTCGTCGAACAGCGCTTCACGCCGCTTTTCCGAAAGTTTTTTAGAATCGTTTACCCCGTCGATCACCACGTCGGGATCCAAAATCACCGCCGCGGCGCACACGGGACCTGCCAGCGGACCGCGCCCGGCTTCATCCACGCCGCACAGATGCAACACGCCTGCCGCACGGTACTGCGCGTCAAATTCATAATTGGTCAATACCTTGTCTTCCATCGGTCAGTCCTCCGGGGTTTCAAGCGTGATGCGCCCGATCTTGGCACCGCGAAACTCATCCAACAACATCGCGGCGGCGCGTTCGGTGTTCACTTCCCCACCCGAAACCAGCATACCGCGTTTTTTGCCGATCAAGCACAGAAGATCCCAACTGTCCATACAGCCTTCCAGATCCTCTTCGGTCAAGCGATACCGCGTACACAAGAGGTCACGGTAGTCTTGTGCCAGCAGTTGTGCCAGCCCACACGCCAGTTCTTCCGCATCGAGGATCTCGTCACGAATCGCGCCCGTATATGCCAAGCGGCGTGCCACCGCTTGATCTTCAAATTTCGGCCACAGCACACCGGGAGTATCCAAAAGCAGAGCCCCTGCCTCCACCGTGAACCAACGGTTATCCCGTGTGACACCCGGACGGTCCTCCACTTTTGCCTTGCCGCCACGCGCCAAACGGTTGATAAAGGAGGATTTTCCTGCATTGGGAATCCCCACCACCATGGCACGCACGGGGCGATTGACCATGCCCTTGGCTTCCCACGCGGCGATCTTATCTTTGAGCACCGCACGCATTGCCGGCACAAACCCGTTCACACCGCGACCGCTTTTGCAATCGAGTGCCAAGGCGGTGATGCCTTTTTGGCGAAAATGCGCCACCCAACGGGCGGTAGCGGTTTCATCTGCCATATCCGCCTTATTCAAAATAATTAAGCGCGGTTTCCCTGCCGTCAACGCATCCATGTCGGGATTGCGGCTGGAAAAGGGAATGCGCGCATCCACGATCTCCACCACCAGATCAATCAGCGGCAAGCACTCCTTGATCTTGCGGCGCGTTCGGGTCATATGTCCGGGAAACCATTGGATCGTTTGCCCTTGCATTGACTCCATGTGTCACACCCCTTTGAAAGGAATCAAACTGAACAGCACACCGCCCACCACGTCGGTTTCCTTGATACAGCCGATCGCACGGCTGTCGTGCGAATCGTTGCGATGGTCGCCCATCACAAACACTTGCCCCTCCGGCACAGTGATCTCGGCCGCCTCACGGCTGCCGGCAATGCCCCATGCCAGCGGATAATGCACGTACGGTTCGTTCAGCAATTCCCAATCGTTTTCCCCTGCTTTTTTCAAATACACTTCGCCCCTACCGTTGTTTGCGTTCGGTTTCAGCATCAAGGTATCACCGCCGGTGGCGATCACACGTTTGATCAACGGCTTTTGGGGATATTTCTCTTGGTACACCACGACAATGTCGCCGCGCTCGACCGAATAGAAGATTGTTTGCAACAAAAGGCGATCGCCGTGCGCCAACGTATCGTTCATGGATTCACCGTCCACCACCACTTGGCGGAAGCAAAAGCTGAACAGCACCGTCACGATGATCAAGGCAATCGCCACGTTCCCCATCAATTCATACCACGTGGAAAGCCAACTCTTGCTCTCGGCTTTCTTGGGTTGCTTGGATTTTGCTTCGACAACCTCTTCTTCGGTATCCTCCGCCGCTTTCGTTTCGGCTTCTATCGTTTCGGCGACGACTTCCTCGATCACCTGTTCGCGTTCCAATTCGCTCATCACGCATATCCTCGTTTCTTTTGCGTATTCTCCCTTTTATTGTATCACAGACTTTCAAAAAAGGAAAGGGGAAATTCACGATTTATGCAACAAAAAAGGAACGGTTCTTGCGAATCGTTCCTTTTTTGTTACTGTTTGTTCACAGTGTGGATTACAGCAGCTCCTTAACCTTAGCCGCCTTACCCACGCGGTCACGCAGATAGTACAGTTTGCTTCTGCGCACCTTACCGCGGCGAACGATCTTCACAGCCGCCACGTTGGGGGAATGCAGGGGGAACACACGCTCCACACCGACACCGTAGGAAACACGGCGCACAGTAAAGGTTTCCGCCACACCGCTGCCCTTCTTCGCAATCACGGTGCCTTCGAAAGCCTGGATACGCTCCCGTTCGCCTTCGCGGATCTTAACGTCCACACGGATGGTGTCACCGATCTCAAACGCCGGTGCCGCTTCCTTCAGGCTGTCTGCTGCAATGAGTTTCAATGCATCCATTTCTAAATCCTCCCTACTTTTCCGATGTTCGTGCCCAACGAAGTGAGCAGAGGACCATCGTCCTGATGCTTTGCATCAAGCACGGAACGGTCATAATGACCGACCATAGCCTATCTATAATATCACACACTTTGACGAAATGCAAGTGTTTTTTTCGGTTTTTTGAATTTTTTATTTTCCCTGTCACAGCATAAAAAACAGCAGGTGTCGCCACCTGCTGTTTTTGGGTTGTGTAACCTTATTCGTTCGGCAATTCCGAGGTGCAGTGTGCGCAACGGGTCGCTTCGATCGCGATCTCGCTCTTGCAGAAGGGGCACACCTTGGTGGTGGGCACAGCCGGGGTTTCTTCCTCCACCTTCTTGATGGTGTTCAACTTATTGATGCCCTTCACCAGCAGGAAGATGATGAACGCCATAATGATGAAGTCGATCACCGCCGTGATAAACGCACCGTAATTGAAGGTGGTCACACCGAGTTCCTTCGCCACGTCCAGCGAGGTCACCATTTCCGCCGTCACGCCTTCGGGCAGGCGCAGGATTTTGAATTGATCGGTGAAGTTGGTGCCGCCGGTCAAAAGACCGATCCACGGCATGATCAGATCATTGACCACCGAGGTCACGATCTTCTGGAACGCGCCGCCGATGATGACACCGACAGCCAGGTCGACCACGTTGCCGCGCAAGGCAAAGGTCTTAAATTCGCCAAAAAACTTTTTCATCTCAGACACTCTCCTCTTTGGTTTGTTCTTTATTTTCCGACGGCTTGTCCATCAATTTGCGCTTGACTTCCACGCTGTCGTACTTCTTACGGAATTGCGCCCGTGCGGTGTAACTTTTGTCGCAGGTGCGACACACCATTTCCGCCCAAAACGCCTGATTGTAAAACCGCCATTCCTTGCGATTACGCAACACGCGCCCACAACCGGGACAGCGAAATCGCCAATGATGGCGCAAAATCAACGGACTGTTGGGATCGCGTATGTAATACGGTTTAAAGTTCAGCCGATCGTAAAACGCTTCGTCCGCTTCGCGAATGAACGGGGAGAACGCCACCCATTCCACCGTTTTCTGTGCGATCGCCGCTGTCATACGGCTGTCGTCCAACGCACGGTGCTGTTCAAACCCCTCGCTTGAAATGCCCAGCGCTTCACACGCACGCGAAAGCCCCACCTGTTGCCCTGCGTTACCGAGTTGCTTGTGTTTTTGCACGTAGGCTTGCAGATCGGCATAGCGTGTCATAAACGGGATGCGATCGCATTTCAAGTGAAAACGATAGTTTTCCAGCAACACCGACAGGTCGGTGGTACTCCACGTGAGGAGTATCGTTTCTTCCGCACCTACCCATTGAAACAAGGCGTTTGCCGCGGATTTGAAGGTGATGCCGTCTTGCAACTCTTCCCCCGTAATGTTGGTGAGATCGCTCACCAAACGGGTGAGTTTGCGGCTGACGATCGGTTTAATCACCGCGTGGAAGGTATCCACGAACTCCAACCGCTCGTTCAGTTTCACCGCACCGATCTCAATGATCTCGTTAAAATAGCCGTGTGCTTTTTTAGAGTAAGCGCCGTTCCATTCCAGATCCGCCACTATATACTGCACAGGTGTCCCTCTCCCTTTTGAGCAACTTACGCCATCTCGCCGAGTTGACCGCCGCCGAGAATGTGGAAATGCAAATGATGCACCGTCTGCCCCGCATCCACGCCGTTGTTGGTCACCACACGGTAGTCGGTGATGCCGAGCGTTGCCGCGATCTGTGGAATGGTGGCAAAGATGTGCGCCACCACCGCCGCGTTGTCTGCCGTGATCTCACGCACACCGGCAACGTGGCCTTTCGGAATCACCAGCACGTGCACGGGGGCTTTCGGCTCGATGTCGTAAAACGCCAAAATTTGCTCGTCCTCGTACACTTTTTTCGAGGGAATCTCCCCTGCCGCGATCTTGCAAAAAATGCAATCCATAGTGACTCCTCCTTACAGCATAGCCGCCACGGTATCTGCCGCCGCCGTCAGTGCTTCGTCCACACGGTTCACGTCTTTGGCACCGCCCATGGCGCTGTCGGGACGTCCGCCGCCCTTGCCGCCGCACAGCGCGCAGGTGGCTTTGATGATCGCACCGGCGTTGGCACCGGCCTTCACCGCATCCGCCGAGCAGTAGCACACAAAGGTCACCGCATCGCCGTTAACACCGGCGAGCAAAACGATGCCTTGGTTCTTGTCTGCCACGCTCTTCTGGCTGTCGCACAGGGTGCGCAGAGCACCTGCTTCCATATCCTTATACACCGCAGTGGCGAGTTTCACGCCCTTCACGTCACGGGCATCGGCAAACAAGTCGCCTGCCTGCCCTGCCGCGGCTTTATTCTTCAGTTGGGCCAGTTCCTTTTTCAGGTCGCGCAGTTCCGCCTGCATCTGTGCCGTGCGGCGCAGAATATCCTCGGCTCCCGCCGCCTTGATGGATTCCGCCGTCTGCTGCAACACCGCGTGTTCACGGCGCCATTCGTTCAAAAGGTTCGCACCGGTCACCGCTTCAATACGGCGCACACCGGCCGCAACCGAGCCTTCGGACAGAATGCGGAACAAGCCCACTTTCGCGGTGTTGTCCGCGTGCGTGCCGCCGCACAGTTCGGTGGAAACGCCTTCAAAGCGCACCACACGCACCACATCGCCGTACTTTTCGCCAAACAGCGCCATCGCACCCAGCGCGCGCGCTTCATCGATCGGCATTTCGCGGATATCCGCCGCCACGCCGTTCAAGATCCATTCGTTCACACGGTCTTCCACCGCCGCGATCTGCTCTGCCGTGAGCGAAGAGAAGTGGGTGAAGTCAAAACGCATACGCTCGGGAGTGACCAACTGACCTGCCTGCTCCACGTGGTTGCCGAGTTGCTCACGCAGAGCCGCTTGCAACAAGTGCGCCGCCGTGTGGTTACGCATCGTCGCCGCACGGGTCGTGGCATCCACCGCCGCCGTGACGGTATCCCCCACGCGCAATGTGCCTTGCTTCACTTCCGCCACATGCAACACCGCACCGTCAGCACCCTTCAAGGTGTTTTGCACCTCGACGGTTGCACCTTCGTTGGTGAGCAGACCGATGTCCCCCACCTGACCGCCGCTTTCGCCGTAGAACGGGGTGACATCCAACAGCACCAGCGCCGCATCGCCGTCTGCGATCTCGTCCACGCGCTGTTCATCCTTCACCAGTGCCGCCACCTTGGCCGACACGGTGAGGGTATCGTACCCCACAAATTTCGCCGCCGGCACGTCCTTGAGTGCCGCACCGCTGTTCTTCCACGCATCCGCACCGGCATCCTTACGCGCCGCACGGGCACGGGCACGCTGGGCGGTCATCAATTCACGGAATTCATCCTCACCCACCGTGAGACCTTTTTCTTCCAGAATATCCTGCGTGAGATCCAACGGGAACCCGTAGGTATCATACAGTTTGAACGCATCCGCACCCGACAGTTCGGTACCGTTCAGGTTGGCAAGCATATCGTCCAGCATTGCAAGACCGGCATCGATCGTCTTGCCGAACGCTTCCTCTTCCACCAAGATGAGTTTCTTGATGAAATCCGCTTTATCGCCCAATTCGGGATACGCCGACGCGTTTTCCGCGATCACCGTTTCACACACTTGATAGAGGAACGGCTCGCCGATGCCGAGCAAACGGCCGTGACGTGCCGCACGGCGGAGCAGACGGCGCAACACGTAACCGCGCCCTTCGTTAGAGGGCATCACACCGTCACCGATCATGAAAGTGGTGGAACGGATGTGGTCGGTGATCACGCGCAGCGAAATGTCGGTGCGCTCATCCGCGCCGTACTGCACACCGGCAATACGGCTGACGTGTTTCATAATGTTCTGCACGGTGTCCACCTCAAACAGGTTGTTGACCCCCTGCATAATGCACGCCAAGCGTTCCAAGCCCATACCGGTATCGATGTTCGGGTTC
Organism: Acutalibacteraceae bacterium; assembly: GCA_045654545.1. GTDB lineage: Bacteria > Bacillota > Clostridia > Oscillospirales > Acutalibacteraceae > SIG588. Next base: position 6,019 of record JAZONO010000108.1, on the reverse strand, counting down.
TTCAAACGGGTGTAGTTGTTGTTGCCGTCGTTATCGAACTGGGTGAACACCAAGTTCCAGAATTCAAGGAAACGGTCGCAATCGCAACCCACACCGCAATCGGGCGAGCCGCAACCGAACTCTTCGCCGCGATCCAAGTGAATTTCCGAGCAAGGACCACACGGACCGGAGCCGTGCTCCCAGAAGTTGTCCGCTTTGCCCAAACGCACGATGTGCGAGGGATCCACGCCGACTTCCTTTGTCCAAATATCAAACGCCTCGTCGTCCTCTTCATAAATGCTGATCCACAGACGATCCACCGGCAATTCCAACACCTTGGTGCAGAATTCCCACGCCCACGCGGTGGCTTCGTGCTTGAAATAGTCACCGAAACTGAAGTTGCCGAGCATTTCAAAATACGTGCCGTGACGCGCCGTTTTACCCACACGCTCAATGTCGGGCGTGCGGATACACTTCTGGCAGGTGGTTACACGGGTGCGCGGCGGCGTCACTTCGCCCGTGAAATACTTTTTCATCGGCGCCATACCTGCGTTGATGAGCAACAGGGATTTATCCCCCTGCGGCACCAGCGAAAAGCTGGGCAAACGCAGATGTCCCTTGCTCTCAAAGAACGCGAGATACTTCTCACGCAATTCGTTCAAACCTGTCCATTTCATACCGATTTACTTCCTCTCTTTTGAAAAAATAGAAAGAGTCCCCGTCCGCATATGGGACGGAGACTCCGTGGTACCACCCAAATTGAGGTCACAAGACCTCCACTCGTCTGCCCGATAACGGGGGCATCCGTGCCACTCCTCGCGGCAACAGCTCCGAAGCGGCTTTTCACCCGTGGGATCGCAGAACGCCTTTCAGCCGAGGGCGTTCCTCTCTGTGCGGCAAGGGCAAATGAACTTCATCACAGCCGATACGCTATTAACTCTTATACTATACCAAGCCTTGTCGAATTTGTCAAGAAAAAGTTGCTCAATTCCAATAATCCACGTCATACGGCAGATCGATATCTTTGGCACAGAACACAGGTTCACGCCCTTCTTTGCGCTGTTTGGTATAATCGTCCAGTGCACGGTATACGTATTTACCGAGAATCAGGATCACGGGCATATTGATCAGCGTCATGGCACCCATGAAAATGTCCGCAATATTCCACAGCATATCGGCGCTCAACCCTGCGCCGACAAACACAATCAGCGATGCCAACACGTAATACACTGTGCGCACCTTTTTGCCCGGTTCTTTCTTCGCGATATAGCAAATACTCTTGTCCACATAGAACAAATTGCCGAGCAGGGTAGTGAAAGCGAACAACACCATCGCCACCGTGATGAACCACGGGCCAAACGCACCGAATGTGGTCTGTAAAGCGGTTTGCACATACAGCGCGCCCGACATCTCTTTGGTCGGTTCCACACCCGAACCCATACACATAAAGGCGGTGGCGCTGCAGATCAAAACGGTGTCAATGAACACCGACAGCACCTGCACCAACCCCTGTTTCACGGGGTGGCTGACTTCGGCGGAAGCCGAAGCGTTGGGCGCCGAGCCGACACCGGCCTCGTTACTGAACAAACCGCGCTTGATGCCGTACATCACGCACGAACCGCTGAAACCGCCGAAGATGGCTTTCATGTCAAACGCTTCTGTGAAAATGCGCGAAAAGATCCCCGGCAAACTCCGCACGTTCAGCCCCACGATGACCAACGCCACCAAAATATACGCCACACCCATGATCGGCACGATAAAGGTAGTTGCCTTTACAATACGTTTGCCGCCGCCGAGCAAGCAAAAGCACACCAACGCGGCAATGATGAAGCCGATAATCCACGGAGAAACCGACGGATCGTAAAAAGAGTAGGCCGAGAAGGTGGATTGCAGGTTATAGGACGCCAACATATTAAATCCGACGCCGTAGGTGAGCACCAACAGCACCGCAAACACCACCGCAAGCGCACGGTTATTGAATGCCGCTTCGATGTAGTGCGCCGGGCCGCCGTAGCACCCGTCTTTGCCGCGTTTTTTGAAAATTTGCGCCAAGGTGCTTTCCACAAACGCGGATGCGCAACCGAGAATAGCGATCAGCCACATCCAAAACACCGAGCCGAAGCCACCGATGCACAACGCGGTGGACACACCGATGATGTTGCCCGTCCCCACACGGGAGGCGGTGGACACCATCAATGCCTGAAAGGACGAAACGCCGGATTTTTCCCCCGGCTTTTCGGTCACCGCACGAAACTGTTCTTTAAACAGGCGAAACTGCACGAATTTGGTGCGTAAGGTGAAATACAAGCCACCGACGACCAAAAGGATCACTAAAATGTAACTGTACAGCGCATCACTGACCAAAGTAAGTGCGTTGTTCAGCGCGGTATACATCGTGCCGCCCACGCCGGAAATCCACTCGAACATATCCTCATACCCCTTGTTTCATGTTGAAAATATCATACCATATACAATTGAAAAGTGCAACCGATTGCCGAAAAAGATTGCAAAAATGCATAAAAATTCTAAAAAAAGTATTGAAATTCATGAAATCACAAAAAAACACTTGCATTTTTGTAAATATGGTGTTATATTGGTTTCACGCAAAATAAATATACGGAGGTTTTGTATCATGAAAAAGTTTTTAGCTCTGATTCTTGCCCTTTGCATGATGGTCGTCTGCTTTGCCGGTTGCGGCGAGGCTGCCGACACCAACAAGAACGACGACGGTGCCACCACCACCACGACTACGGCTCCCGACACCACGCCGAAGTTCACCACGGTCACCCCGGGTAAACTCACCATGGCGACCAACGCGTACTTCCAGCCGTACGAGTACTACGAAGGCGACAAGATCATCGGTATCGATGCCGAGATCGCTGAAAAGATCGCCCAAAAACTCGGTCTGGAACTGGTCATCAACGACATGCAGTTCGATTCCATCCTCACCGCTGTGTCCGAAGGTTCTGCGGACATCGGTCTGGCCGGCATGACCATCACCGAAAAGCGCTTGGAGAGCGTCAACTTCTCCATCAGCTATGCCAGCGGCGTGCAGGCGATCATCGTGAAGGAAGGCTCGCCCATCACCCATGTTGACGATCTGTATGCGGAAGGCGCGGCCTACAAAGTGGGCGTGCAGCTCGGCACCACCGGCGACATCTACTGCACCGACGATTTCGGCGAAGAGCTGGTCACCAGCTTCACCACCGGTAACGAGGCGGTGAACGCGCTGCTCGGCGGCGACGTGGATTGCGTCATCATCGACAACGAGCCTGCGAAAGCGTTTGTGGCGAACAACACCGGTCTGAAGATTCTGGAAACCTCCTATGCGGACGAAGACTATGCCGCTTGCATCTCCAAGGAGAACACCGAACTTCTCAATGCGATCGATACCGCGATTGCGGAACTGATTGCGGACGGCACGGTGGATGCCATCGTTTCCAAGTACATCAAATAAGTCGATCTTCAAGTGAGAATATCCGCGAAACAGGAATGAGCGATCATTCCTGTTTCTGCTGTATGGAGTATGTATTTTATGATTGAGAAAAGCAACAACAAACGGCGTCTTATCACGATTGTCTCCTGCGTTTTGGCAGTAGCGGTCGTGGCGTTCGTCATCCTCATGGCGTTTTCGGGCAGTAAGGTGTCGCAAGAAATTTCGGTGAGCGAAGCGCAAGCGTTGGTGGATGCCACCTTCGAAGAACTTCCCAAGCCGACCGCCATGGCGGCTAAAACCATTTTGGATAAGACATCCATCACAGTGAATTCCCTGCGTTACGGGAAAGAGAAAGACGTGATTCTGTCTTGTTCCTACTCCGCCGTGGACGTGAAAGGCGTGGTGGCAGCGCGCAAACAGGAGTTTGTGGATGCCGCTTATGCGGTGTACGCCGATGCAAAAACCGGTGGCAGTATGGCAAATGCGACCAAGATCTGCCTTGCCGTTTCGAAGGATATTGTGGTGGCTTTGAACGAAGCCGCCACCGTGTCGGGCAACATCGACCTTTACCTGTATGAAGTGGCGGAAGGCGAGTTCACGCTCTATTTGAGCGATGAGATCATGGATGCCTGCACAGGCGGTCTCATCACCGCCAACAACCTCATTTCCGCAATGGATACCGCCTATTACAACGGCGAAGCGGTCAATATTGCCAACAGCAACACGTTGCGCACCGGCATTAAGGATTGCTGGGCACTGGTCAATTACGACTCGCAAAAGCCCATCACGGGTAACGCCATCCAAAAGCTGTGGCAGTCCTTCACCAAGGAATTCAACCGCAACTTCATTGAAGGACAGCGTTGGAGATACCTGCTGTCGGGTCTGGGCACCACCCTGGCCATCACCGGTTGTGCCGGTCTGTTGGGTATCATCCTCGGTTTCATCATCGCCATCATCCGTTGCACCAACGAAACCACGGGTAAACTGGTGTTGATCGACCGCATCTGCCGTGTGTATCTCACCGTGATTCGCGGCACTCCCGTTATGGTGCAGTTGCTCATCATTTACTTCGTTCTCCTCCTCCCCATCGGCGTGCCGAAGTTCATTTCCGCCGTGCTCTGTTTCGGTTTGAACAGCGGTGCATACGTGGCGGAAATCGTGCGCGGCGGCATTATGTCGGTGGATAAAGGGCAAAACGAAGCCGGCCGAAGCCTGGGCTTCAACTTCTCGCAGACGATGGTGCATTTCATCATTCCGCAAGCATTCAAAGCGGTTCTCCCCTCCCTCGCCAACGAGTTCATCACCTTGCTCAAAGAGTCTTCGGTGGCGTTCTACATCGGTGTGGCAGACTTGACACAAGGCGGTTTGAAGATCCGTTCGATCACCTACAGCAACTTTATGCCGCTGATTGCCGTGGCGTTGATCTACCTGGTGATCGTGCTGATCCTGACCAAACTGGTCGGTATTCTGGAAAGGAGGCTGCGTAAGAGTGACCACTGATACCATTATCAAAGTGGAAGGGCTCAAAAAGTCCTTCGGCGATATCGACGTCTTGAAAGGCATCGATATTGACATCAATAAAGGCAACGTGGTGGTGGTCATCGGTCCTTCCGGATCGGGTAAATCCACCTTCCTGCGCTGTCTCAACCTGCTCGAAACGCCCACCGACGGCGCGATCGTGTTTAACGGTGTGGACATCACCGACAAAAACACCAACATCAACCTGCACCGTCAAAAGATGGGTATGGTGTTCCAGCAGTTCAACCTCTTCCCCCACATGACCATTTTGAAGAATATGACCATCGCTCCCATGAAGCTGTTGAAGGTGTCCAAGGAGGATGCCGAAGCCAAAGCGATGGAATTGCTTGAACGCGTGGGGCTGGCCGACCGTGCCAACGCCTATCCGTCGCAGTTGTCGGGCGGTCAGAAGCAGCGTGTTGCCATTGTGCGTGCCTTGTGCATGCAACCCGAAGTGATGTTGTTCGACGAGCCGACCAGCGCGCTCGACCCCGAAATGGTGGGTGAAGTGCTGGAGGTTATGCAGGAACTCGCCAAGAGCGGTATGACCATGGTGGTGGTCACCCACGAAATGGGCTTTGCCAAAGAGGTGGCCGACCGTGTGATCTTCATTGATGAAGGGATCATCATGGAAGATGCACCGCCCGAGGAATTCTTCCAAAATCCGCGTTCTCCGCGTTTGAAGGATTTCCTTTCGAAAGTGCTGTAATTGTGAAAACGCAGGTATTCGTCCGCACGACGGATACCTGCGTTTTTGTTCACTTCGGTTTCTGCTTGTATACATTTTAAGGTAATGGCTACGATCTTAAAATTTCGTTGTAATAATTCGTAAAAATGGGTTGACAAAACGAAACAATAATGGTATTATATCGATTGTTCGCAAACGAACATCCGGGTGTGGCGCAGCTGGTAGCGCGCTTGACTGGGGGTCAAGAGGCCGCAGGTTCAAGTCCTGTCACTCGGACCAGTTGAAAGAGATTATTCGAAAGAATAGTCTCTTTTCTTTTTTATGCGGCCGATTGACCCAAGGGGTCAGGCATCATCACCGAAGCGCTCACAGTGTGAGATGAAGCGAGGTTATGATGG
>JAZONO010000107.1:0-3809 GCA_045654545.1 Acutalibacteraceae bacterium | reverse complement strand
GAGGTGGATTCGCCAAAGGCGAATCCGGAGGGGTAGTCTATCGAGAGTTCGTGTTATTTCACTACCCCTCAGTCAAAGCCTATGGCTTTGACAGCTCCCCTGACAAGGGGAGCCAAGGGGTCACAGCCGCTTTCCAAGTGGTATGAATATCCACAAAACAAACAGAGAGGATGTATCTTTGACGATACATCCTCTCTAATTTTATCCCTAACCCCACCCACCTTACGGTGGGTGTTTTTTTATCTCGCCATCAAGCGCGCAAGGCGATCGGAGAACGCGACCGGGTCGGGAAGCGGCATCCCTTCGATCAGCAATGCCTGATCGTACAAGAGGGCGGCATAATCCGAAAGGCGTTCCTCATCGTCCATGCCGAGCATGGTTTGGAACACCGCGTGGTCGGGGTTCACCTCCAGCACGCGCTCCGCTTTCACGGGGGCGGCATTGGGGGTGCGCGACAGCACCTTTTCCATCTCAAGCGACAAGGCACCCTCGCTCACCAAACACACGGGGTGGGTCTTGAGCCGTTTGGAAATACGCACCGCCTTGCACTTGCCGTCCAGCGCTTTGGTGAGGCGGTCGAGCAGGGCCTCTTCCGCTTCGGAATTTTCACGGGCGGTATCCTGCGTCTCAAACCCGAGGTCGTCACCCGACACCGAACGGAACTCCTTTTCCTTGTAGCTGTGCAACATTTTGAGCGCAAATTCATCCACGTCGTCGGTGAGATACAACACCTGATACCCACGCTCGCGCACCGCTTCCGCCTGCGGCAACAACGCCACCTGCTCAACACGTTCGCCACATGCGTAATAGATGTATTTCTGATCTTCCCCCATGCCCTCGACGTATTCCGCCAGCGACACGGTGGCACTCTCGCCCGACCAGCGAAACAGCAACAGATCCTGCAACGTTTCTTTATGCTGACCGTAATCCGCATAGATGCCGTATTTCAGTTGCAAGCCGAATTGCTCGAAGAAGGTGTCGTACTTTTCGCGATCGTTCAGCAACATCGCCGTCAATTCGGTTTGGATCTTCTTTTCAATGCGCGAAGCAATGATCTTGAGCTGACGGTCGTGCTGCAACATTTCACGCGAGATGTTGAGCGACAGATCCTGCGAATCCACCAAACCGCGCACAAACCCGAAATAATCGGGCAACAGATCGGCGCATTTATCCATGATCAGCACACCCGATGCGTACAACTGCAACCCTTTTTCGAAATCACGGGTGTAATAGTTGTGCGGCGCACGGGCTGGGATATACAACAGCGCGTTGTAGGTGGCGGCACCCTCTGCCGAGGAATGGATGTAGCGCAGCGGATCTTCAAAATCATAAAACTTCTCTTTATAGAAATGGTTGTAATCCTCTGCCGCAAGCTCACTGCGATTCTTCTTCCACAACGGCACCATGCTGTTGAGCGTTTCGTCCTCCACCACCGTTTCAAAGGTGGTCTCCTCCCCTTCGGTACCCTCTTTGGGCACGCGGCGGGTGGTTTCCATCTTGATGGGATAGCGGATATAATCGGAATAACGCTTCACCAGTTCGCGCAAACGCCATTCGTCCAAAAATTCGTCGTACTGCTCTTCTTCGGCATTGGGTTTCAAATGCAGTTCAATCACCGTGCCGTGGGTGGCTTTTTCGGCGGCGGTGACGGTGTAGCCGTCCGCCCCGTCGGATTCCCAGCACCACGCTTCGTCACTGCCGAACGCACGCGACGTGACCGCCACGCGGTCGCTCACCATAAAAGCGGAGTAAAAGCCCACGCCGAACTGACCGATGATGTCCACATCCTCGGTCGCTTCATTTTCCTGCTTGAATTTCAAAGAGCCGCTTTTCGCGATGGTGCCGAGATTCTGCTCCAATTCCTCTTTCGTCATACCGATGCCGTTATCCGACAAGGTCAAGGTACGCGACTCCTTATCGGGGGTGAGGCGAATCACCAGATCCTCGCGCAACACACCCGTCACGTTTTCGGACAGCGAACGGTAATAGAGTTTATCCATCGCATCACTCGCGTTGGAAATGAGTTCACGCAGGAAGATTTCCTTGTGGGTATAGATGGAGTGAATCATCATCTCCAGCAGTCGTTTGGATTCCGCTTTAAACTGTTTTTTTGCCATGATACAACACCTTCTTATTGTTCCACCACACGCACGGTGGTCATCACAGGGCGATCCGCCGCGGCTACCGCGCCGTTGTTCCCCTGGGGTACGTTTTCGCAAATCGCATCCACCACGTCCATGCCGCTGATCACCTGACCAAATGCGGCATAGTTGCCGTTCAGATGCGGACTGTCCTCGTGCACGATGAAGAATTGCGAGGACGCGCTGTTGGGATCGTCTGTGCGCGCCATCGAGATCGTGCCACGCGTGTGCGAAAGCGCGTTGCGATACCCGTTAGCAGAAAATTCGCCCACGATGGTTTTGTCCGAACCGCCGACGCCGTCACCGTCGGGGTCACCACCCTGGATCATAAATCCGCTGATGATGCGGTGGAAAGTGATGCCGTCATAAAACCCTTCCTCCACCAACTGCATAAAGTTTGTGACGGTGCGCGGTGCAATGTCGGCATACAGTTCCAGACGAATGGTGCCGTAATCCTTCACGTCGATCTCCACATAATGCGTGCCCGTGAGACAGCCTTCTGTTTCGGGATCTTTCAATCCATCGGAAGTCGTGCCGGTGGTGGGGGTGTACTCCGTCAGCATACGGATGGAGGTGATCTTCGGCTGATTGTTTGAAAGCACCGTGCCGTTGCTATCCGCCACGGGGGTGGCGGCACACACGCTGTCCACCACTTCGATGCCCGACACCACGTGACCAAACGCGGCGTAGTTGCCGTCCAGATGCGGACTGTCCTTGTGCATAATGAAGAACTGCGAGGACGCGCTGTTCGGCTCGTTTGCGCGCGCCATCGAGATCACGCCGCGTTTGTGGGAGATGGTGTTTTGCACACCGTTCGAAGTGAATTCACCTTTGATGTTGTTCGCCGAACCGCCCGTGCCGTTGCCGTCGGGATCGCCGCCCTGCATCATAAAGCCGCTGATCACGCGGTGGAAGGTCAGCCCGTCATAAAACTTCTGCTCCACCAGGCGCACAAAGTTGGTCACCGTGATGGGGGCGGTGTCCGCATCCAATTCCACCACGATGGTGCCGTAATTCGCCACCACGATCTCGGCATAATGCTTGCCGCTCAGCAATGCACCCGGCCAATCGGCGGATCCTTTCTCCTTTTTGCCGCAACCCGTGAACGCCGTGAGCATCAAGACGAGCGCCAACAGGCAAAGAAGCACACGTTTCATACATTTATTCTCCTTACTTTCGTAATCGCGGAATAGTATAGCATATTCCGCCGCATTTTTCAATGACAGGTTTGTGAATTTGTGCGGTATATCTTGCTTTTTTTGAAAAACACGCTATAATAGGGGTGTGCACCATATTGAAAATTGGTTTTTCGGGTTCGGTTGGCACACCGCTTGCCAAAAAGCCTTGCAATACGCCGGTATTCCTGCGTTTTTTGGCGGCGCGGAGTATCCAACCGAATCCCTACAAAACTGCAAGGCACCCGAAAACGAGAAGTTTTTTCGTAAGAAAAGGCGAAAAAAGTGCCGTTTTCGGGCAGTTTTCTAATATGGCGCGCACCCCTAGTATGGTAGTTTTCTTTTGGAGGGATCGTTTGTGCCGTTGAATGCGCAACAACTCGCGTTGGTGAAAAACCAAATTGCCCGTGTGAAAGCCTTTGAGGGCGGTTTGTATCACAAGAAATATGCCGATATTGCGGTGGAGGATATTCAGACCGCCGCCGATTTCGAG
>JAZONO010000106.1:0-3276 GCA_045654545.1 Acutalibacteraceae bacterium | reverse complement strand
TGTTGATTTCCTGCGTGAGGTCGGTGTACACTTCTCGGTCAACCGTATGTTGACGGCAGAGTGCTTTAAGAGCCGTATGGAACGCGGCCTGTCCTTCCTTGAATTCAACTATATGCTGATGCAGAGTTACGACTTTTATCGCTTGAATGAAGAGTTCAACTGCACCATGAAAGTCGGCGCTGACGACCAGTGGTCCAACATCATCGGCGGTGTGGAACTGTGCCGCCGCAAGGCAGGCAAAGAAGTGTATGGCATGACTTTTGCGTTGCTCACCACGTCGGAAGGCAAGAAGATGGGCAAAACTGAAAAGGGTGCCGTGTGGCTGGATGCCGAAAAGACTTCGCCGTATGAATTCTTCCAATACTGGCGCAACGTGGCGGATGCCGACGTGATCCGTTGCCTGAAAATGCTCACCTTCGTGCCGGTGGAAGAGATCGCCGAACTGGAAAAAGAGCCGAACATCAATAAGGTGAAAGAACGCTTGGCGTACGAAGTGACGGCGTTGGTGCACGGTGCCGAAGAAGCGGACAAAGCCCTCTCCGCGGCGAAAGCGTTGTTCGGCGGCGGTGGCGATACCGCACACATGCCGCAAACCGCCATCACGGCGGCACAGGCGGCAGAGGGTGTGTCGATTTTGGAATTGTTGACACTGACGGGTCTCACGCCGTCGCGCAGTGAAGCGCGCCGCGCGGTGGAGCAGGGTGGTGTTTCGGTGGACGATGTGAAGATCACCGACATCAATTTCAAAGTGACGGCAGATGCCTTTGAAAAAGGACACATTGTGATCAAACGCGGTAAAAAAGCGTTCCACAAAGTGACGATCGAATAAGTAAAAGCGAGTCCATTCACACGAATGGACTTCTTTTTTTCAAAAAAAGACTTTACTTTCTCGCTGTAATATGGTAAACTGTGAATATGGAGAATCCGATTATGGTTTGGAGGCGTGCCGGATGAATTCGAAAATTAAGGATAAGAACACAGATTTTCTGTTTGATGCTATTTTGACTTTGCAAACCCCGGAGGAATGCTATCAGTTCTTCGAGGATCTTTGTACCGTATCGGAACTGCGTGCGCTCTCACAGCGTATCGTGGTGGCGAAGATGTTGAATGAAAAACGCGTGTACAGCGACATCGTAGCGGCAACGGGTGCGTCCACGGCAACCATCAGCCGCGTGAACCGTTCGCTGATCTACGGCTGTGATGCCTACAACATGGTGTTCTCGCGTATGAAGAAGAATGAGGAGTCCGACTCTTGAGCGGCTATTCCTCGTTGGCAATGGTGTATGACCGTTTGATGGAAGTGGATTACAGCGAGCGTGCGGATTATCTGCTCTCGCTGTTTTCTTTGCACGGCGGTAAATATGGGTCGCTTTTGGATCTTGCGTGCGGTTCGGGCACTCTCACGCTGGAATTGGCGCGCCGCGGCGTGGATATGGTCGCGGTGGACGGATCGCAGGATATGTTGGCGGCGGCGCGGGAAAAGGCGGTCGAAACAGGCACCGACGTGCTTTGGCTGTGCCAGGATATGACGGAGTTGGATCTCTACGGTACGGTGGAGGGGGCGGTCTGCACCCTCGACAGTTTGAATCATCTGCCGTCGGCATCCACTGTAACCGAAACGTTGCGCCGTCTATCCCTGTTTGTGGAACCTAAGGGATTGTTCATATTTGACGTCAATACGCCGTACAAACACCGCGAGGTGTTGGGGGACAATGCGTTCGTATATGAGGAAGAGGATTTTCTTTGTACATGGCGCAACAACTATACGGCACGCGACAACAAGGTGACGATGTTGCTGGACATTTTTGCGTTGCAGGAGGACGGTTCATACGAGCGGTTTGAAGATGAGATCACCGAGCGTGCGTACTCTTTGAAAAAGTGGGAAAGTATGCTCAAAGCGGCACAGTTCACACCACTGGCGGTATATGGGGATATGACGACTGACACCCCCACGGAAAACGAACAACGATGGGTGATTGTCGCCCGTAACGATACTACGAATTACGCGAATTGAGGAAAAAGACCATGGGAAAAATTACACGTTGCATCACGCAAGACGGCACCGTTATGGCAATGGTGCTGGATTCCACCGATATTGTGGCGCGTGCGGAACAGATTCACAAACCCTCGGCTGTGGTGACGGCAGCGCTCGGTCGTCTGCTCACGGCGGCTTCCATGATGGGTGTGATGATGAAGGGGGAGAAGGATGCCATTACGCTGAAACTGGCGGGTGGCGGTCCTGCCGGCACCATTATGGCGGTGTCCGACAGCCACGGTAACGTGCGCGGTTACGCGCAGGAAACGGTGGTCGAGATTCCCTTGAAACCCAATGGGAAACTGGATGTCAGCGGTGCGGTCGGCACGGAAGGTTTTTTGTACGTGATTCGTGACAGCGGCGAAAAAGAGCCGTATATCGGTTGCACGCCGCTCTGCTCGGGCGAGATCGCCGAGGATGTCACGTCCTATTATGCCACCAGTGAACAAACGCCGACCGTGTGTGCGTTGGGTGTTCTCGTGAATCCCGATCTCACGGTGAAAACCGCCGGCGGATTGTTGATTCAGCTGTTGCCGTTTTGCCCCGAGGACGTGATCGACCAACTGGAAAAGAACATCGCTACCCTGCCGCCGATGACCGAATTGCTTTCGTCCGGTCTGACACCGGAGGACATTTTGGCACGTGCCCTGACCGATATGCCGTTTGATGTGCTCGACACCTACGAGCCTGCGTATCGTTGCAACTGCTCGCGTGAAAAGGTGATCGGTGCGTTCGCCACTCTCACGGCAAAAGAGTTGCGAGAAATGCCGGATGAAGAGGGGAAAGTGGAGGCAACCTGTCGTTTTTGCGATGCGGTATACTGTTTTGAACGGGAAGAATTGGAGCGTATGGCGGCCGAACGCGAGGCGTAAAAATCTTTTGAAAAAAGTTCAAAAATTTCGCGTAAAAAGGGTTGACAATCGAGAAGTTTTATAGTATTATATAACCCGTCGCTAATGCGGCGGTATGGGGGAGCATAGCTCAGCTGGGAGAGCACCTGCCTTACAAGCAGGGGGTCACAGGTTCGAGCCCTGTTGTTCCCACCAAACAAATTTGGCCCGGTAGTTCAGCTGGTTAGAACGCTAGCCTGTCACGCTAGAGGTCGACGGTTCGAGCCCGTTCCGGGTCGCCAAATTTGCCTCTGTAGCTCAGTTGGTAGAGCAGAGGACTGAAAATCCTCGTGTCATTGGTTCGATTCCGATCGGAGGCACCATTTTCTGCGGCTTTAGCTCATCTGGTAG
>JAZONO010000105.1:0-15588 GCA_045654545.1 Acutalibacteraceae bacterium | reverse complement strand
TGCCACGGTTCATAAATGACACCCGTCACATCCTCTTTTTCTTTGGGATACCGCAAAATAAAACCGTATTCTGCGCAATGGGCTTTCAACCACGCAAAGGCGGCGGTGTCCTCAAAACTCTCTTCCAACGAATACACACCGTCGGACAGAATGTCCGCCGCGAGCCCCATGTGATGCTCGCTGGTGCCGGGACGTGCCACCTCGGTGGAGGCGTTCGCTTCGGCATCCGCTTGGCTGTACCCCAACGCTTTCCATTCGTTCACTTCGCGGTTGAACAGCGATACCTGCAAATCGTATGAACGGAACAGCGACACGGGACGCAACCCGTATGCGGCACCGGCACTCAACATTTCACGCAATGCGGCGGCGGCACGGGCATCGAACTGCCCGTTGCCGTAGGCGATGAGGTTCGCTTCGTAATTGTGGTCGGCAGGCAGGGGATTCCACCCGTTCACCAACTGCAAATTCCACGCAGGAATACTCTGCTGAACGTAATGCCCGTCCACAAACAAGGCGGTGGGCTGTGTCGTAGTGGTGGAGGTGGTGGTTGCGGTTGTGGGGGTGGAGGGGTTGCCGCCGTTATTCAGCGACAGTACGTGTTTGATACCCCACACCACCAACAGCACGCCAAGCGCCACGATCATTATGGCGGCGGTTACCAGCAATGCGCGCATGGTACGTTTGGCCGATGAGCGTTTTTTGCGTTTTTTGGTTGCCATCTGTGCACCTCTTATCCGTATGTCTCTTCCAAATATTCTTCCAATGTGATGCCGCGCGCCATGATCTCGGTGGCGGCTTCCACCCCGACGTAACGGTAATGCCACGGTTCATAAATGACACCCGTCACATCCTCTTTTTCTTTGGGATACCGCAAAATAAAACCGTATTCCGCACAGTGGGCTTTCAGCCATGCGAAGGCATCGGTGTTTTCAAAACTCTGTTCCAGCGAATAGATGCCGCTGGACAGAATGTCCGCCGCCAGCCCCATGTGGTGTTCGCTGGTGCCGGGACGCGCCACAACGGTGGAGGCTTTCGCTTCGGCTTGGGTTTGGGAATACCCACGGTTCAAATAGTTGTTCACCTGACGGTTGAACAGGGTGACCTGCAAACTGTACGGGCGAAACAGCGAGGCGGCACGCAAACCGTAGGCTTTCCCACCCTGCAACATCTGTTGCAACGCATCCGCCGCACGGGTATCAAACATCAGCGAACTGCCGAAACGATCGGTCAGATTTGCTTCGTAATCGTAGTCGGCAGGCAGGGGATTCCACCCGTTCACCAACCGCAAATTCCACGCAGGGACACTCGCTTGCACGTAATGCCCCGTAACGGGCACGGTCGTGCCGGTAGTTGTCGGTGCCGTGGTGGTTGCTGTAGTGGTGGTTGTTGTCGTGGTGGTTGTTGTCGTAGCCGTTGTGGTCGCGGTTGCCGTGATGGTTGTGGTTACGGCAGTGGTCGTAGTTGTGGCGGTCGAAGCCGTGGTGGTGGTGTGTGTCACCGTGGTGGTCGAAGGCGTATCCTTATCGGGCGCGTTTATGTTGTTGCCCGTCCACAGCACAATCAACAACACGATGGCGGCAAGTGCCACCCCACCGAAAATGCCGATCACGTACCACGGCACGGCGGCTTTTTTGACATGTTTTGCGGCCATATGACCCCCTCCTTAACAATGCATTTATTTTATCACGAATCGGCAGGAAATGCAACCGTTTGGCAAAAATTATCAACGCGGCGGCAAACGGCATTTGCTCGGTGCACAACGTGAACAAACGAAACGAAAAAACGGCTTCTCACACAGGAGAAGCCGTTTTTTATATGGTGTAAGAATTAGTTGATGACCTTGTCCTCGATCTCCTTCAGCGCACGGGCAAGGAAATCTTCCACCGCCATCGCACCGAGGTCCACGCCGCCGCGTGCACGCACCGCCACCGCGTTGTTTTCGATCTCCTTGTCGCCGATGACCAACACGTAAGGCACTTTCTGCATCTGCGCTTCGCGGATCTTGTAACCGATCTTCTCGTTGCGGAAATCGGTTTCCACGCGCATGCCGGCGGCGGTCAGTTTGTCCGCCACCGCCTTGGCATAGTCACCCTGGCGATCGGTGATGGGCATCACGCGCACCTGTTCGGGTGCCAGCCACAACGGGAACGCACCGGCGTACTTTTCGATCAACAGCGCCAAGGTGCGCTCGTAGCAACCGATGGAGGTGCGGTGGATGATGTACGGATTCTTCTTGCTGCCGTCGCGATCGGTGTATTCCATACCGAACTTCTCCGCCAGCATCTGGTCGATCTGAATGGTGATGAGGGTGTCCTCTTTGCCGTGGACGTTCTTGATCTGAATGTCCAGTTTCGGGCCGTAGAATGCCGCTTCACCCACACCGATCTTGTAGTCGATGCCCAGGTCGTCCAAAATGGTCTTCATCACGCCCTGCGCTTCGTCCCACTGCTCGGGGGTGCCGATGTACTTTTCACGGTCATCGGGATCCCACTGGGAGAAGCGGTAGGACACATCCTCATACAAACCGAGGGTTTTGAGCATGTAAATGCACAGGTCAAGGCAGTTCTTAAACTCCTCTTCCAACTGCTCGGGCAGGCACATCAAGTGACCTTCCGAAATGGTGAACTGGCGCACACGGATCAGACCGTGCATCTCACCGCTCGCCTCATTACGGAACAGGGTGGAGGTTTCGTTGTAGCGCAGCGGCAGGTCGCGATAGGAACGTGCACGATTCAGATACGCCTGATACTGGAACGGGCAGGTCATCGGGCGCATGGCAAACACTTCGTCGTCCTTCTCGGGATCGCCCAGCACAAACATGCCGTCACGGTAATGATCCCAGTGCCCCGACACTTTGTAAAGATCGCTCTTCGCCATCAACGGCGTTTTGGTGAGTTGCCAGCCGCGGCGCTGTTCCTCATCCTCCACAAAGCGTTGTAACAACTGAATAATGCGTGCGCCCTTCGGCAACATGATCGGCAAACCTTGCCCCACCAGTTCGGAGGTGGTGAACAGTTCCAGTTCACGGCCGAGCTTGTTGTGGTCGCGCTTCTTCGCCTCTTCCACCTGCAAGAGATAGGCTTCCAGCTCGCTCTTCTTCGGGAATGCCGTGCCGTAAATGCGTTGCAACATCTTGTTCTTTTCGTTGCCGCGCCAGTAGGCACCGGTGCAGGAGGTGAGTTTCACCGCCTTGACGTAGCCGGTATCGGGCAGGTGCGGACCGGCGCACAGATCGGTGAAATCGCCCTGGCGATAGAACTTGATTGCCTCGCCTTTGTCGGCGTGCTCTTCCATCAGTTCCAGTTTGTACGGCTCGTCCGCCATCAAAGCACGCGCTTCATCGATCGGCAGTTCAAACGCTTCGATCGGCAACGCTTCTTTCATAATGGCGCGCATCTCGTTTTCAATCTTTTCCAGATCGTTCGGGGTGAACGCGACATCGCGGTCGAAGTCATAATAGAACCCGTTGTCCACCGCCGGACCGATGGCAAATTTCACATCGGGGAACAAGCGGCGCACCGCCTGTGCCAAAATATGGGAAGCGGTGTGGCGATACGCTTTCGCACCGTCGGGATCGGTGAAGGTGAGGATCTCCAGTTCCGCATCCGCGGTGAGCACGGTGCGCAGATCCACCACGTCGCCGTTCAAACGCGCGGCGCAGGCGTTGCGATACAGTCCCATCGAGATTTCACGGCACAAGGCATCGATCGTGGTGCCCTGTTCCACCGCTTTGACGTCGCCACCCTTTAAGGTAATGTTCAGCATACAAAGTCACTCCTTCAAAATAAAAAACGGCGCCCCCAAAAAGGGACGCCGTAAAATCTACGCGTGGTTCCACCCTTGATTCAACGGCAAATGCCGTCCTCAAGCGACCGATAACGGGGTCAGCCGCCGCACCTTAAGGCATTTTGCGTTCGGGTGCGTTCTCCGGGGTGGTAGGGTGTTCCGTTTTTGCCTCGTGTGCCGTTCACAGCCAAACACGGCACTCTCTGCGGTGAGGTGATCACGGGACCCGTCCCCATCAACGATTTATATAACGTATTATATCACCGTTGTTCCAAAAGTCAAGAGGAAAATTTACTCCTCCATCCGTTCAAAACGGTATTCGGTGGCAGTGACGTATTCCTCGCCCGGATCCAAACGGGTGGAGGGGAACGCGGAATGATTGGGCGAATCGGGGCAATGCTGCGTTTCGAAGCAGAACGCACTGCGCCGCGCGAGCGGCACACCGCCTTTGCCGTTCACACCGTTCATCACGTTGCCGGTGTACAGCTGTGCCGCCGGTTGATCGGTGAAGCAGGTGAGTTTCAATCCGCTTGCCACCGAGCAGGCGGTCATCACGCGGCGGAATCCTTCGCCGTTCAAAAGATAGTTGTGGTCGTAACCGCCGCCCAGCACCAACTGCGGATGGTCGCCGTCAATATCCCGTGTGACGGATTTGGCTTCACGGAAATCAAATGCCGTACGGCTCACGTCCTGCCACACGCCTGTGGGAATCAGGTTCTCGTCCACCGCGTTGATGGAATCGCCGTCGATCCACAAGAGGGTGTCGGCAAGCGACAAGGTGTCGTCCAAACGGAAATAACTGTGGTTGGTGAGATTTACCACGGTGGGGGCATCCGTCTTGGCTTGGTACTCAATGCGCAGGGCATTGCGCACCGTGACGGTGAAGGTCACCGTCACCGCCAAATTGCCGGGATACCCTTCCTCACCACTCGGGGACATACGCGCAAACAGCACCGAAGGCTCGTTCCCTTCGCTTTGCACCGTGGCGTGCCACACGCGCTTATCAAATCCGCGGTTACCGCCGTGCAGGTGGTTGACACCGCGCTCGTTACATGCAAGGGTATAGATCTCATCCTCCAACGCGAATTTGCCGCCGGCAATGCGGTTACCGTACCGCCCGATGGTAGCGCCTTGATACCCGTCGTTTGCCAGATACTCTTCCAGCGTGTCGTAGCCGCACACCGCATCGTGTCCGTCAAACACCACCTGTTGCACCGTGGCACCGTAGGTGAGCAGTGCTACCGACAGCCCGTTGACACCCGTCAAAATATAGCGGTTAATCGTCTCGCCGCTCGGCAAGACGCCAAACGTCTCTTTTCGTAAACTCATGATGGGATCCTCCTCGGAATCGGTTTGTTTCAGTATACCATTCTAAAATTAAAAAAGCAATTGCAAAATTCACGATTATGCGGTATACTGTTAGCAGTGTTTTGAGAGAACAGTTAAGAGAGGACATAAAACCATGGGAAAAGGCACAAGAAAACGTGAGGCTACCCTCATCCGCCAGGCACAAGAGGCGCGTCTGGAAGCCGAACGAAAAAAGAAACAACGCACCAACAGGATCGTCGGCATTGTGGCCGCGGTGGTGGTGCTGGCAATTGTGGGCGGCAGCATCGGCGCGATCTTGCATCACAAGAAGATCACCAGCAACGATTACATCATCCACAACACGGTGGTGGCGAGTTCCGCGAACTATGAAGTGACGCAGGCGATGATGACCTACTTCACCAACTCGACCTACGTGAACTACTGCACCAACTACGAAGATCAGTTGGAAGATCTGGGGCTGGATACCACCGTTTCGCTGAAAGCGCAGACCTGTGCGTATGACAGCAATATCAGTTGGTATGACTATTTCACCAACACCACCCAGAACACCGTGACCTGGATGCTCAGCTTTGCGGAGCAGGCACGGGCCGACGGTTTGACCCTCACGCAGGAATACAAAGACTTGGTTGAAGAGACGCTCGCCGCTACCACTCCCGAAAATTTCGGTGACGACCTCAATTTGGATGACGTGCGCGCTTGCTTGGAACTCTACTACATGGCAATCATGCAGGAAAACAAGGTGCAGGAAGCCAATGTGGCAACCGATGCCGAGATCAACGCGTGGGCGGATGCCAACAACAAGACTTTGCTGAAAGCGGATTACACATATTACAACATTCCGTACGGCACGGGTGCGTACTACACGACCGAAACCGCACAGGAAGTGGCGGATCGGTTGCTCGCCTGCACCACCGAAGAGGAATTCGTGCAGATCGCGAAGGGTGGTCTGCTGGCGCGCAAGGTGTATTCGGATGCCGCCACGCTGGAAAAGCAGTTCGCGGCAAGCTACCTGCGCAACGACTACGCCTACCGTGAAGAGGACGGCTTCAGCGATTGGCTGTTCAGCGCCGATCGCAAGGTGGGGGACACCACGTTGGTGGATCGCAAGGACAGCTCGTCCATGACGGTGTATTTCTGCCGCCGTCCCGCGGCGCGCGATGACAGCACCGCCACCATCGACGTGCGCCACATCCTCTTCACCAAAGAAACCTACAAAACCGACGATGCCACCAAGGCCAAGGCGGAAGAAGTGCTGGCCGAGTGGAAGAACGGGGACGCAACCGAAGCCTCCTTCGGCGAGCTGGCGAAGAAATACACCGAAGATTCCAACGGCGATCAAGGCGGCTTGTACGAAGGTGTCACCCAAGGTCAAATGGTGGAGACCTTCAACGACTGGTGTTTCGACAAAGCACGCAAGCCGGGCGACACCGATATTGTTAAGACGGATTACGGCTATCACGTGATGTATTTTGTCAAGGTGGGCGAAGTGGAGTGGTATAACACCGCACGCGAAACCTTGGAAAGCGATAACTACAAGGCGATCAGTGAAGGGTATAAGACCAAATACAGCGTTGTGGTGAATGCGGATCTCGCCAAACAGGTGCAGTTGGGCGTGGATTAAACGATTTCTACCACGCTGCCGTGTGTTCCTTTCGCAAAAACAACCTCACCCTCTGTGAATTTTGACAGAGGGTGAGGTCTTTTTTTGTTTCAGATTGGGCAAATGGGAAAAAATTGCAAAAAAAATAATCAATTCCCGTTTTGGAATTGACTTTTTTACAAAAATGATATATGATAATAAACTGCACAATCTTGCGGGAGGGGGAAACTGTGCCCTCAGTATACCACAAACGGGCACAAAAAGCAACCCCTTTCGGCAAAATGACGAAATACTTCTGCGGCGGCTGACGGGACAGCGGCGGCAGGGACGAAATGAAGGAGTGATCGACCGTGCAAACCAAGCAGGTGAAACTGGGCCGTACCGAACGTACCAGTTTCGGCAAGATCAACGAAGTTCTCGATATGCCCAATCTTATCGAGATCCAAAAGAACTCGTATCAGTGGTTCCTGGACGAGGGATTAAAGGAAGTGTTTGCCGATTCCCCCGCCATCGAGGACTACACCGGTAATCTGATTCTGGAATTCTTGGATTATCGGCTGGACGACACCCCGAAATATACGGTGGAGGAGTGCAAAGAGCGTGACGTGACCTATGCGGCTCCGTTGCGTGTACGTGCGCGACTCATCAATAAAGAAACCGGCGAGATCAAGGAGTCGGAAGTGTTCATGGGCGATTTTCCGCTTATGACCGAAAGCGGCACCTTCGTCATCAACGGCGCGGAGCGTGTCATCGTGTCGCAGCTCGTGCGTTCGCCCGGTGTGTACTACGGTTTGGAATACGATTCCACCGGTAAGAAGTTGTACAGCACGACGGTGATCCCGAATCGCGGTGCGTGGCTGGAGTATGAAACCGATTCGCAGGACGTGTTCTACGTCCGCATCGATAAGAACCGCAAGATCCCCGTGACCGTGTTGGCACGTGCGCTGGGTCTGGGTTCGGATGCCGAACTGCTGGAGGTCCTCGGTGAGGACGAGCGTATGCGCGCCACCATCGAAAAGGATCCCACAAAAAACACCACCGATGCTCTGCTCGAAGTGTATCGCAAGTTACGTCCGGGTGAACCGCTGACGGTGGAGAACTCGAAGCAACATCTGGAAGGGCTGTTCTTTGATGCCCGCCGTTACGACCTTTCCCGTGTGGGTCGTTACAAATACAATAAGAAACTCGGTCTGGCCGGCCGTTTGGAAGGCTGCACCGTCAGCCGTCCCGTGGTGGATCCCTTCACCGGCGAGATCTTGGCAGAGCCGGGCGAGGTGATCACCCGTGCCCGTGCAAAGGAACTCGACAACACCGGCGTGATGGAAGTGTACGTCACGGTGGAAGAGCACGGCGAACAGCGCGAGATCAAGATCCTTGGTAACGGCACGGTGGACATTCGTGCGTTTATTCCGGCGGAATACACCACCATCGACGATGCCTTCCTGGAAGAGGCAGGCGTGGGCGAGCGCGTGTGGATCCGCGTGTTGCGCGAACTGCTGGAACAGAACACCGACGAAGAGTCGTTGCGTGCCGCGATTGCAGAGCGTGCACACGACCGCACCGTGAAGACGGAAGAGAACAAGGATGAACTCATCCCCGGTTTGATCCCGAACCATATCACGCGTGACGACATTTTTGCTTCCATCAACTACCTGCTTTGCCTGGGTCACGACATCGGCACCACCGATGACATCGACCACTTGGGCAACCGCCGCATCCGTTCGGTGGGTGAGTTGTTGCAGAACCAGTTCCGCATCGGCTTCTCCCGTATGGAGCGTGTGATCCGCGAGCGCATGACCCTGCAGGCGCAGGATATGGACGTGGTCACGCCGCAGGTGCTCATTAACATCCGTCCCGTGGTGGCGGCGATCAAAGAGTTCTTCGGTTCTTCGCCGTTGTCCCAGTTTATGGATCAGAACAACCCTCTCGGTGAGTTGACCCACAAGCGCCGTCTTTCCGCACTCGGCCCCGGCGGTCTGTCCCGTGACCGTGCAGGCTTCGAAGTGCGTGACGTTCACTACAGCCACTATGGCCGTATGTGCCCGATCGAAACACCGGAAGGCCCGAACATCGGTCTGATCTCCTATATGGCGACCTTTGCGCGCATCAACCGCTACGGCTTCATCGAAGCGCCGTATCGCAAGGTGGACAAAGAGCGCGGCGTGGTCACCGATGAAGTGGTGTACATGCCGGCCGACGTGGAAGACGAATTCCTCGTGGCGCAGGCGAACGAACCGCTGGATGCCGAAGGTCACTTCGTGAAGGAACGTATCACGGTGCGTCAGCGCGGTGAATTCTACGACGTGGAAAACACCCGTGCGGACTATATGGACGTTTCCCCGAAAATGCTCGTTTCGGTGGCGACCGCCATGATCCCCTTCCTCGAGAACGACGACGCCAACCGTGCGTTGATGGGCTCGAACATGCAAAAGCAGGCGGTGCCGTTGCTCACCACCGAGTCGCCCATCGTCGGTACCGGTATCGAATACAAGGCCGGTGTGGACTCGGGCGTGTGCGTGCTGGCGAAAGCGGCCGGTACGGTGCACACCGTTTCGGCGGATCGCATTGATGTGCGCCGTGACGACACGGGTGACATCGATACCTATACCCTTATTAAGTTTGCCCGTTCCAACCAGGGCACTTGCGTGAACCAGCGCCCCGTGGCAGAGGTGGGACAACACGTGGAAGTCGGCGACGTGCTGGCGGACGGTCCCGCAACCTGCAACGGCGAAATCGCGCTCGGTAAGAATGCGCTGGTCGGCTTTATGACGTGGGAAGGTTACAACTACGAAGACGCCGTCTTGATCAACGAAAAGGTTGTGCGTGACGACGTGTTCACCTCCATCCACGTGGAAGAATACGAAATCGAATCCCGTGACACCAAACTCGGGCCGGAAGAGATCACGCGTGACATCCCGAACGTCGGCGACGATGCGTTGAAGGATCTGGACGAGCGCGGCATCATCCGCATCGGTGCGGAAGTGCGTGCCGGCGACATCCTGGTTGGTAAGGTCACCCCGAAGGGCGAGACCGAACTGACGGCGGAAGAACGCCTCTTGCGTGCCATCTTTGGCGAAAAAGCGCGTGAAGTGCGCGACACCTCGCTCAAAGTGCCGCACGGCGAATACGGTATCATCGTGGACGTCAAGGTGTTCACGCGTGAGACCTGCAGTGAACTCAGCCCCGGTGTGAACATGGTGGTTCGTTGCTACATCGCACAGAAGCGCAAGATCAGCGTCGGCGATAAGATGGCCGGTCGTCACGGTAACAAGGGTGTTGTTTCGCGCATTTTGCCGAGCGAAGATATGCCCTTCCTGCCCGATGGCACGCCGCTCGATATCGTGCTCAACCCGCTGGGCGTTCCGTCCCGTATGAACATCGGTCAGGTTTTGGAAGTGCACCTCGGCTATGCCGCCCGTGCGCTGGGTATGAAGATTATGACCCCCGTGTTCGACGGTGCACACGAAGAGGATATCCGTGAACTGCTGGTTCGCGCCGGTATGCGCGAGGACGGTAAGACCGAACTGTACGACGGTCGTACCGGTGAAATGTTTGATAACCCCGTTACGGTGGGTATCATGTACTACTTGAAACTGCATCACCTGGTCGACGATAAGATCCACGCCCGTTCCACCGGCCCCTACTCGCTGGTTACGCAGCAGCCGCTCGGCGGTAAAGCGCAGTTCGGCGGTCAGCGCTTCGGTGAAATGGAAGTGTGGGCGCTGGAAGCATACGGCGCGGCATACACCTTGCAGGAAATCCTGACGGTGAAGTCGGACGACGTGGTCGGCCGTGTGAAGACCTACGAAGCCATCGTGAAGGGTCAGAACGTGCCGAAGTCGGGCGTGCCGGAATCCTTCAAAGTGTTGGTTAAGGAATTGCAGTCGCTCGGTCTCGATATCCGTGTCCTTAACAAGGATAAGGAAGAGATCGATTTGAAGCAGACCTTCGAAGAGGACGAAGAGTTCAACATGGTCGCGGTGGATACCGACGATGCGTTCACTACCGTGGCGAACGAGGATGAATTCGACGGCTACGATGTGAAGGATGCCGAAGATATGGATTTTGCCGACACCGAGGAAGTCTACGATGATGAGTTTGGCGGAGACGACTTCGATGACGGAGACGAGTTTTAAGGAAGGGGGCGCTTGAATTATGATGGAATTTAACATTTTTGATTCGATTCAGATCGGGCTGGCTTCCCCCGATAAGATCCGCGAATGGTCGTACGGCGAAGTGAAGAAGCCGGAGACTATCAACTACCGCACCCTGAAGCCGGAACGTGACGGCTTGTTCTGCGAGCGCATTTTCGGGCCTACGAAGGACTGGGAGTGCCATTGCGGCAAATACAAGCGTATTCGTTACAAGGGCAAGATCTGCGACCGTTGCGGTGTGGAAGTGACCCGTGAAAAGGTGCGCCGCGAGCGTATGGGCCACATCGAGTTGGCGGCGCCCGTGTCCCACATTTGGTATTTCAAGGGCATCCCGTCCCGTATGGGTCTGTTGCTCGACATCTCGCCCCGTTTGTTGGAGCAGGTGCTGTACTTTGCGTCCTACATCGTGACCGATCCCGGCGACACGCCGCTCGCGAAGTGTCAGGTGTTGTCGGATAAGGAATATCAAGATTGGTACGAAAAGTACGAAAACGATTTCGAAGCCGGTATGGGTGCGGAATACATCCAGAAACTGCTTGCCGAAATCGACGTTGAGAAGTTGGCCCAAGAGCTGAAGGAAGAGCTGGAGACCGCGAACGGTCAAAAGCGCGCCCGTCTGCTCAAGCGTTTGGAAGTGGTGGAATCCTTCCGTCAGTCGGGCAACCGTCCCGAGTGGATGATTCTGAACGTGATCCCGGTCATTCCGCCGGATATTCGCCCGATGGTGCAGCTCGACGGTGGTCGTTTTGCCACCTCCGACTTGAACGATCTGTACCGCCGCGTGATCAACCGTAACAACCGCTTGACCCGTCTGTTGGAACTCGGTGCGCCGGACATCATCGTGCGCAACGAAAAGCGTATGCTGCAAGAAGCGGTGG
The DNA here is from genome assembly GCA_045654545.1 of Acutalibacteraceae bacterium. Classification (GTDB taxonomy): domain Bacteria; phylum Bacillota; class Clostridia; order Oscillospirales; family Acutalibacteraceae; genus SIG588. The sequence continues at coordinate 3,841 of JAZONO010000105.1, read as the reverse complement.
ATGCGCTGATCGATAACGGCCGTCGCGGTCGTCCCGTCACCGGTCCGAACAATCGTCCGCTGAAATCCCTTTCGGATATGTTGAAAGGTAAGCAAGGTCGCTTCCGTCAGAACCTGCTCGGTAAGCGTGTCGACTACTCGGGTCGTTCGGTTATCGTTGTCGGTCCGGAACTCAAAATGTATCAGTGCGGTCTGCCGAAAGAAATGGCGATTGAACTGTTCAAACCCTTCGTGATGAAACGTTTGGTGGAAACCGGTGCTGCCGGCAACATCAAATCCGCCCGTAAGATGGTGGAAAAACTCCGTCCCGAAGTGTGGGATGCGCTGGAGATCGTGATCAAGGATCACCCCGTGATGCTGAACCGTGCACCGACCCTGCACCGTCTGGGTATCCAGGCGTTTGAGCCGGTGTTGGTGGAAGGTCGCGCAATCAAACTGCACCCGTTGGTGTGTACGGCGTTTAACGCCGACTTTGACGGTGACCAGATGGCCGTGCACGTGCCGCTGTCGGCGGAAGCGCAGGCGGAAGCCCGTTTCCTGATGCTGGCGGCAGGCAACCTGCTCAAGCCCTCCGACGGTAAGCCGGTGGCGGTGCCCACGCAGGATATGATCCTTGGTTCGTACTACCTCACCATCTACAAGCCGGGCGAGCCGGGCGAAGGTAAGGTGTTCCGCAACGAGGACGAAGCGATGATGGCGTACACAAACAAAGTCATCGGTTTGCACGCGAAGATTAAGGTGCGCCGCACCATGGAGATCAACGGTGTGACCGAAAGCCGTTTGGTGGAAACCACCATCGGCCGCATCATCTTCAATATGCCCATTCCGCAGGATCTCGGTTTTGTGGATCGCACGGACGATGAAAACAAGTTCCTCTATGAAATTGATTTCAAAGTGGGCAAAAAGCAACTTTCCAAGATCATTGAAAAGTGCATTAAAGTACACGGTGCTGCCAACACCTCCGAAGTGTTGGATGCCATCAAGTCGCAAGGTTATAAATATTCGACCCGCGGCGCTCTGACCGTGGCGGTGTGCGATGCATCCATTCCGCCGCAGAAGAAGCAGATGGTGGCGGATGCCGAAGCCGAAGTGTTGAAGGTCACCAAACTGTACGAAGAAGGTATGTTGTCCGACGACGAGCGTTATCGCCGCGTGATCGATGTGTGGAACTCCACCACCGAAGCGGTGTCGCAGGCGTTGCAGGAGAACATGGATCCCTACAACCCGATCTACATGATGTCCGATTCGGGCGCTCGTGGTTCGATCAGCCAGTTGCGTCAGCTCGCCGGTATGCGCGGTTTGATTGCCAACACCTCCGGTCGTACCATCGAAGTGCCGATTCGTGCTAACTACCGTGAAGGTTTGAAGATCCACGAATACTTCATTTCTTCGCGTGGTGCGCGTAAGGGCTTGGCGGATACCGCTCTGCGTACCGCCGACTCGGGTTACTTGACCCGTCGTCTGGTGGACGTTTCGCAGGATGTCATCATCCGTGAAGAGGATTGCGGTACGCACGAAGGCATCGAAGTGTACACCATCAAGGACGGCAAGAACGACATCGAAAAGATCGACGAGCGTCTGTCCGGCCGTTTCCTGTCGGATGACTTTGTGGATCCCACCACCGGTGAAGTGGTGGTTAGCCGCGACACCATGATGGGTGACAAAGAGATCCGCCGTTTGGTGGACGAATATCACGTGGAAAAGATCCGCATCCGTTCGGTGCTGACTTGCCACGCGCGTCACGGTGTGTGTGCACACTGCTACGGTGCCAACCTGGCCACGGTCGACCCCGTGTCGGTCGGCGAAGCGGTGGGTATCATCGCGGCGCAGTCCATCGGTGAACCCGGTACTCAGCTGACGATGCGTACCTTCCACACGGGCGGTGTTGCATCGGCGGAAGATATCACCCAGGGTCTGCCGCGTGTTGAGGAACTGTTCGAAGGTCGCCGTCCGAAGCACCTCGCCATTCTGTCCGAGATCGCGGGCACCGTCCGCCTGTCGGAAGAGCGCAAAAAGCGCGTGGTCATCGTGACGAGCAACGAAGAGGGCAACATCGACGAGCGCAGCTATCCCATCCCGTTCGACTTCCGCATCTGCGTGCAGGAAGGCGACTACGTGGAAAAGGGCCAGGCGCTTACCGAAGGTTCCAAGAATCCGCACGACATTCTCGCAATCAACGGTCCTTTGGCGGTGCAGAACTACCTCATCGAGGAAGTACAGCGCACCTACCGTTTGCAGAGCGTGGATATCAACGATAAGCACATCGAAGTAATCGTCAGCCAGATGATGCGCAAGGTGCGCGTGGACGATGCCGGCAGCACCGCGTTGCTTGCAGGTGCGCTCGCCAACCGTGCGGACGTCGAAGCGGAAAACAAGGCGGTGCAGGCACGCATCGATGCCGGGGAAGAGGGCTTGGCTCTCGCCACCTGGACGCCGGTGCTGCTTGGTATCACCAAGGCTTCGCTGGCAACCGACAGCTTCCTGTCTGCCGCCTCCTTCCAGGAGACCACCCGTGTGTTGGCGGATGCCCCCATCAAGGGCAAGGTCGGTCCGGTGCTCGGCTTGAAGGAGAACGTTATCATCGGTAAGTTGATCCCGGCAGGTACCGGTATGCAGATGTACAACAATGTGGACGTGGTGAACACCCACAAAAACGATGACACCCCCTATGTAGCAGCCTTGCGCGGTATGCTGGAGGACGGTGAAGCAGAAGAGACTGCCGAAGTTGCGGAAGAAAATATTTCCGAAGAGCAAGAATAATACTTGACAAACCTCGGCAGACTATGCTAAAATATCATACTGTGGATTTATGCGGTCAAACCGCCGAAGCTCAAAAGGCTTCGGCGGCTTGTGCCGCGTAAAGATACCAAAATTAAAGCTAAGGAGGTGTCATCATTGCCCACTTTCAACCAGTTGGTACACACCGGTCGTAAGGACCTGGAGAAGAAGGCGAAGGCTCCTGCTCTTTTGAAGGGTTGGAACTCCAAGAAGCGCGTTGCCATCGATCAGAACTCTCCCCAGAAGCGCGGTGTTTGCACTGCGGTTAAGACGACGACCCCGAAGAAGCCGAACTCGGCTCTGCGTAAAGTCGCCCGTGTCCGTTTGTCGAATGGTATCGAAGTTACTTCGTACATCCCCGGCGAAGGTCACAACCTGCAGGAGCACAGTGTCGTGCTGATCCGCGGCGGTCGTGTCAAGGATCTCCCCGGTGTGCGTTATCACATCGTGCGCGGTACGCTGGATACGCAGGGTGTTGCGAAGAGAATGCAGGCCCGTTCCAAGTACGGTGCAAAACGTCCCAAGGCCGGCGCGGCCAAGAAGTAAGACACATTCATCAGCGGCTGCAATGCGCTGATTTCTATATAAGGGCGATCTGTTCTGTATAGGATTCTGCATTGGCCAACGGGAGTATGTCACTTTCGAGTACCTATGATATCATACCTATGAAGGAGGGAAGTAAAGTGCCGAGAAGAGGTTCTATTGCAAAACGTGATGTTTTGCCCGACCCGCTTTACAATTCCAAAGTCGTAACCCGACTGATCAACAACATTATGCTGGACGGTAAGCGCGGCGTTGCCCAGAAGATCGTTTACGGTGCGTTTGACATCGTGGCCGAGAAGACCGGCAAAGACGCTCTGGAGGTGTTCGAGCAGGCGCTCGAGAACATCATGCCGTCCCTGGAAGTGAAGGCCCGCCGTGTGGGCGGTGCTACCTACCAGGTGCCGATCGAGGTCCGTCCGGACCGCCGCCAGACCCTGGGTCTGCGTTGGCTCACCACCTATTCGCGCGCTCGTTCGGAAAAGACGATGAAGGAGCGTTTGGCTGCCGAAATTCTGGATGCC
>JAZONO010000104.1:0-5095 GCA_045654545.1 Acutalibacteraceae bacterium | reverse complement strand
GCCACCACCGACAATACCGGAACGGCATTCAGTGCCAGCACGAGGAGAACAGCCAGCGCGACCATCAGCATGTGACGGATGGCTTTGCCTTGTTTAAAAACGCTCATAATGTGTCCCTCCGTAAGAATTGGTGAAACTGCAAGCGCACCTCACCATGCCTGAAATCGCACGGTTTTTGTCGAGAAAGTCAAATTTCTTGCCAAAAAGCCGCACTTCTTTCGTCAACATAGTGAGCCACGCTAAAATTTAACATGATAAATATAGCACAATTACCATTCCGTGTCAACTGTTTTAAATATAGAAACTTTTCTTTTTTTTAGGCAATTTAGACGATTTAAACAAGAAACCTTCCTGTTTTCGGGCATCTTGCACACCAAAATTCGTCAAAAAGACGAAATTTGTACCTCGCAGTTGGTAAATATGACGAAGAAAAACCCCTTCTTCCGTCTTACTAATAAAAAATTATTGCATTTTTTGCCGAAAACACCTCTTTTTAACCTGATTCTATGTAAAACGTGCGATTTTTGTACGACGTGTTCAAAAACGCCTTGTCGGCATTGGTCGACAAGGCGTTTTTACCTCCTTAGGGTGAGCATTCAAACCCAAGCCCGCCTCGAAGTGGGATATTTCGGCACTTTTTGCCTCGCTCGTTCTCGCAAGGCTGCCGTATTGGCGAGCATTTTAACAATGAATGAGCAAAAATCCGCCTTCCCAAAACGGAGTTCGGGTTTGACTGCTCACCCTACTCGTTGTACGGTTCCAGCAAACCGTAGTCGCCGTCGTGACGGCGATACACCACGTTGATACCGCCCGTTTCCGCATTTTGGAACATGAAGAATTGGTGACCGAGCAAATTCATCTGCAAGACAGCTTCTTCAGCATCCATCGGGCGCACGGCAAAGCTCTTTTTCCGCACGATGTAGATTTCTTCATCCTCTCCATCGTCCTCTGCATCCACAGAAAACGCATCTTCACGCAAACGGCGTGCCAATCGTGTTTTGTTCTTGCGGATTTGCCGCACCAGCAGATCAATCAACGTATCAACCGCGCTGCCGGCGTCTTCGTCGGTCGTTTCGGCACGGAACAACATGCCGCCGGACCGCACGATCGCTTCCACCTGCAGGGTATCTCGCGGAAGCACGGTGACGGTGACGGTGCACTCGGCATCGGTGCGGAAGAACTTATCCAATTTATCCAGTTTTTGCTGTGTTTTCTCCGCAAAAGACGGTCTCAACGACACTTTGCGAGCCACGATCGACATCTTCATACCATACACTCCTTGCAGTCAACTTTCGGGAGTATCCCCTAGGTTAAACCGTCAGACCCGAACCCGCCTCATAGTAGGATCTTTCGGCGCTTTTTGCCCCGTTCGTTCTCGTAAGGCGCGAGCATTACTTCGCCCGACCGGAACAAAAATCCCTCGAAACCTCCTCACTATGAGGTCGTAGATTTTGGAAAGAGCGGATTTTTGTCATGTCAAGGCAAAAGCGGAGGTAATCCTTGCGGATTGCCGAGCATTTTAACGCCGACAGGGCGAAAATCCGCCTTTTCCAAAACGGAGTTCGGATTTGTCGGTTTAACCTACTCATAGAATACCACAATGTTGCACAGATTTCAAGAATAAATTGTAAAAATAATGGTAACTTTGCCTTGAGTTTGGTAAAAAAACAGCGCAGACTCTTTGTCTGCACTGTTTGGGTGATCAAAAATTAAAATCCGGACCGTTACCGCCGCCGCGATTGCCGCCGCGACGGGAATAGCCACCGCCATGACGCCCTTCGGAGGACTTTTTGAGATCCGAGATTTTTTCGTCACTCGTTTGCTTGAAATGGGTCATCATATCTTCAAACGAGGTGCCGGTGGATGCCGACTGCCATTCAAACGAGCCGGGACGACTGGGCGACACCGCCGGTTTGCGCGGTGCACGATTGGGACGGCCGCCGCCCTGACGCGGCTTTGCCGCCGCAGCTTCGGGTGCCTGCGCCTTTTTGATGGACAGGCTGATCTTGCCGTCCTCACCCACGTTCAACACCTTGACCTTCACCACCTGGTCTTCGGTCAAATGCTGACGGATATCCGTCACGAATGCGGAGGCCACCTCCGAGATGTGTACCATACCGGTTTGCCCACCGGGCAATTCCACAAACGCACCGAAGTTGGTGATACCGGTAACCTTACCTTCTAAAATAGACCCTGTTTCGACCTGCATAGTTGCTGTTTACCCCTCTGTTAACTCACTGTTATTCCATGCCGGGAATTTCTTGGAACACAATCTCGCCCGGACGCGCCAAACCGCGTTGACGCACCTGCTCTTCCAAATACTTTTCGTAGTTGTTGAGCTTGTCGGTGAGATCTTCGTTTGCCCGTTGCTGCTCGGTGATCCGCTGATCGATCTCGGAAAGCGCCGCACGCCGTTCATTGAGTTCGAGTTGCAGTTGAGTCAGCACCACGACCACATACACAGCAAACACGGTCAATGCAATTGCCATCATGCGATTACGCCGCGGACGCTTGACAACCGACTTCTTTTTTGCTGCGCGCATGGTCATTCTCCTTCCCGGCAATCAGTTACACTAATTATACTACATCCCCCCCTCATGTTGCAAGGGCTTTTTGCAAATTTTTAGCGCTTTTTTGCAAATATTTTTTATTTTTTGGGCGACGTGCAGAAAAAGGCGTTTTATCGCCTCTCCAACCCGTTCTGCCAAGCGCACCGACACACGCAACACCGCATGGATCAGCCGTCCTGCCGTGAAATAATACACCGCCGCGCCGCAGAGTAAGCATAAAAGATGCACAAGGCGCACACGTCCGCTGCTGATGGGCAACGCCGCCGCTTGGGTGATGAACGCGGCACCGACCCCGACCGCTATATCCTCGAAAAACACACGGTGTGCCGACGGCGGGGCGATCAGCCGCCCCGTGCGAAACACCTCATACCATACGCCGAGCAGAACCCCCACCGCCATAAACCACAACAGTTCACGGGTTTGTCCTGCCACGCTGATGCCAAACCGCTCCATATCAGCGGAACAGGCGTTTCCACTTGCCGCCGTGGGACGAGGGCTGTGACGAATAGGTCAAGGCATCGATCTCTCCCGTCAGCGACAAGTCGCCCGTTTCCACGTTCAACCGCAAGATCTGCAATCCGTTTCCGCGCACGGTGAGTTCACCGAGGGCGGTATATGCCACCACTGCCTGCCCGTCGAAACTGTCCACGTCCGATACGCCGCTCACACTCAACGTTTTGCGGTTTTCCATAATCACCTGGTGCGGCACCTGCGGCCGCAGGGTATCTGATCCCATACCGTCCCCTCCGTTCGTGAAAAGATATGTCCGTCGCCCACAAAATATGCACCCTTTCGGTGGGGGATCATAGGCTGATGGAGAGGGGGTATGTGTATGAGACAACCGGCAGCCTGTTTCTTTTTGGGCGCCAACACACCGCAAGGGTTCGTGGGGTATATGCCCGAAAGTTACCGCCCTGAAGAGGGGTGGCGCGTGTACATCATCAAAAGCGGACCGGGCAGCGGAAAATCCACGTTTATACGGAAAATATGGGAATCGGTCATGACAGAAACAAACGCGGAAGCGGAGTTTCTTTACTGCTCATCCGATCCGCATTCGTTGGACGGTGTGCGGTTTCCTACCTTGAAAATCGCCGTGTTCGACGGCACGGCGCCCCACGTGTTGGAGCCGCGCTACTGGGGTGCGTGCGAACGTGTGGTGGATATCGGCGGCTGCGCCGACAACGAGCAACTGTTTCAACACGCCGCCGCCATTCGGGAAGCGACCGACGCCTGTGCCGAGCGACACGCACGATGTCGCGGATACCTCGCCACGGCGGCATATTTGTTGGAGGACAGCCGTCGCATCGCCGCCCGTTGCACCGACGAAGAGAAAGTGCGCCGTACCGCACGGCGTTTGTGCGAAAAGGAATGTCCCGTCACCCACCGTGGCGGAGTGGAGGACCGCCGTTTTCTGAGTGCCGTCACCCCCGAAGGAGCGATAGTGTGGTACAGCACTCTGCAAGCGCTTTGTCCGCGACTGTATGTGATCGAAGATGAGCACGGTGCGGCAGGCACGTTGTTACTGCGCGAACTGCGCGACCGTGCGTTGGAGCGTGGGGCACATCTGATCACCTGTGCGTGTCCGCTCGACCCTGCCGAAAAAATCGAACATATTCTATTACCCGAACAAGGGGTGGGCTTCACCCTTTCCAACCCGTGGCACAAAGCGGATTTTCCCGTGTATCGGCGCATTCACGCGGCACGCTTCACCGCAGAGGATATGCTGGCGCAAAAGCGGCAACGCCTCGCCTTCAACCGCCGTGCCGCACGAGAACTGTTGGGGGAAGCCGTTTCCTGTGCCGCCGAAGCCAAAGCCATACACGACGAGATGGAGCGTTTCACCGTGCAAGCCATGGATTTTGAAGCGGTGGATCGCCTCGCCACCGCCGTCACCGCGGAAATCTTAAATTCCACAAAAAAGTGATTGCAAAAACGAATAAGGGGTAATACACTTTGAATTAAGGATGTTGAGTAAAGAGGGGTTTATGTCTACGTTAGCCCATCGCTATGCCACCCTGCTCAACAGCAGCGACAACCCCGATAAGTATCCCGAAAACGGTCGTCACACCATCGACTTGTTCGCGGGTGTGTTCCCGACCGACCCGAAGGTGATGGAGGAAACCGCCACCGCGCTGAACAATTCGCCCACCTATCTGCCGGCTGTCGGCGCACACACGGGCTCCTTGCCGACTGAAGGCAGTTTCCTGCAACACGAGTCGGACGGCTGTGTGATCACCTCGTTGGCCGCGGCAGGCGAAGGCTGTTTTGCGTGCGGTTGTATAACATCAAAGATACCGCATCGCCCTGCACGCTGGCACTTGACCGCCCGATCACGGCGGCTTCGCTGGTGGATCTGCCGGATAACGTGCAAGCCGATTTGCCGATTACCCACGACAAGCTTGTCTGGAACGTGCCTGCCCACGCGGTGCGCACCGTGATGCTGAACGTGTGCTAATAAAAAGACCCCACCCTAAGGGAGTTGCGAATGGGGATCGGAGATGGAATTCTTCCCCTGCCTCCCCTTG
>JAZONO010000103.1:0-12000 GCA_045654545.1 Acutalibacteraceae bacterium | reverse complement strand
GAAAACGGTCGGTAATGTACCGCTCGGACAGCACCACCGCACGGGTGATCATCTCGTCGCTCACCTTCACGCCGTGGGACTCTTCATAATAACTTTGGATTCCACGCAAGATCGTGGTGGCATCCGCCACCGACGGCTCTTCCCCCGTGGCGGGTTGGAAACGGCGGTCCAACGCGGCATCCTTTTCGATGTGGTTGCGGTATTCGTTAAAGGTGGTGGCACCGGTCACCTGAATTTCCCCACGGGAGAGCGCCGGTTTCAGAATGTTCGCGGCAGACATACTGCCTTCCGCATCGCCCGTGCCCACCAGATTGTGGATCTCATCAATGAACAGAATGACGTTGCCTTTGGCGCGCACTTCGTCCACCAACGCTTTGATGCGGCTTTCAAATTGACCGCGGAACTGCGTGCCTGCCACCAGCGCGGTGAGGTCCAACAGATGAATCTCCTTATCCTGCAAGCGCGGCGGTGCTTCGCCCGTGGCGATACGCAACGCCAATCCTTCGGCGATCGCCGTTTTGCCCACACCGGGTTCACCGATCAGGCAGGGGTTGTTTTTGGTGCGACGGCAGAGAATCTGCGTCACGCGGTACAGTTCGCGGTCACGCCCAATGATGCGCCCGAGCAGACCGTCCCGTGCACGGGCGGTGAGATCGGTGCAATACTGTTCCAGCGCACTCGGACGGCGCGACTGTTTGCCGCGCCCTTTTTCCGCTTTGTCGGCTTTGTCGGATTTTCCCTGCTCGGTCGGCTTTTCGGTGACGCCGTCCGCCTTCATGCCGGGAAACAGATTTTGCAAAAACGGGAAGGTGGCCGCGCCGCCCGGCGTGAAGCCCTCTTCATCGCCGTCGCTCATCGTTTCCATCATCCCCGAGATCTGCTCATCCACCGCTTCGAGGTCGTCGTCACTCATCCCGAATTGCTGAATGATGTCGCACACCGGTTTGATGCCCATCTCTTTGGCACAGACCAGGCACAACCCGTCATTGATCGTTTTATCCCCTTCCATACGGGTGATGAACACCGTGGCAGGGCGTTGTTTACAGCGAGAACAAACCATGTTTTTACTCCTTTACGGGCAACTCTTTGCGTGCGCCCAAATAGGTTTTCAAATAGCCGAGGAAGGTGCCGAGCATCAGCACCCCCACCAGCACCACCAACGCGATACGCACACCCGACGGCATATTGTCAAACAGCACAAACGCCGCCATGGATGCATAAAACACGAAGGTGCACACCTTGCCGAACCATTGCGAGCCGCGCACTTCATCGCCGCGCCGCAACAGCAACAGACCGCCGATCACCTGTGCCGCCTCTTTCAGCAGGCACACGCCCGTGAGCCACAGCAGTTCTTGATACCGTGTGGCAAGGCAGACAAGCACCGTGATCTGGGTGAGTTTATCTGCCAGAGGATCGAGCAGTTTGCCGGCATCGCTGATCTGATTGAACCGCCGCGCGATCCACCCATCCAGCAGATCGGTCAACCCCGAAAACACCACCACGACACACGCCCACATTAACAATGAGGGGGTATCGGGCGTGCTTCTCAAGTACAGCGCCGCAAACACCGGCAACAAGGCAATGCGCAACAGCGACAGCAGATTGGGAACGGTCCATTCCCATTTCACGTTCAGCTTTTTCATGTATGGTCGCCAAACCTTTCTTATATCACTTGTTTCCGTCGGTTTAACCTACAAACCGTTGCAACAACGGTAACGGGTTGATGCGTTCCAACAACGAATACCAATCGGCATTTTTGAGTGTGCCCGGGGTGAACATCACCGATTTTCCTGCCACGGCAGGCACCAAGCGTGACAACAGCCACACCACCGCAAACGACCAGATCAAACCGGCCAGCACGCCAAACAGCGCAGGCAACACGCGCTTAAACCCGTGGTATCGCCGCAGAGGGGGCAGATTCTGCTCGATACGGCGCACGACAAAATGCAACAGCACCGCCACCGCCACCGCCAGCAACAAATACACCAGCGTTTCGGTGATTGCCGCCGCAACACCCTCGGCCACGGTATGTACCACTGTCATCGGTTGGGGTGCCGCAAGAAACGCGGCTTCCACCGTTTCGGGTGCCACACCGTATTCCTGCAACAGGTGCAAATAGCCTTCCGGTTTCGCCGCGATCAAATCGCCCAGCGGCAAGGAAGCCACCGTTTGCTCGGGCGTGGCGGCGTGCGGTGCGGAGTGCATATCGGCAAGCGCCACCGCCACCGCTTTTTCCACCGACGGGCGCACCATTGTTTCCGCCATTGGCGCGAGCAGAGGTGTCACGAACAGCGCCGTCACCACCGAAATGGCCACCACAAGCGCACCCAACCCTGCCGAGAAAACGGAACGTCGCGCATAGATCGCCACCACACCGACGAGTAAACCTAGCAACAAAATATCGATCAAAAAGCCCACAACATCCGCCCACCTTACATTATTCCCACGCAATGCGCGTGAGCATACTCAATCCCAAAACCAGAGGTTTCCCATTCATTTCCGTTACCATCAAACTGTCGGCCGAAACCGCCTTTTGTTTTGTCACCGTGCCTTTATCCTCTAAATACAACGTATCTTCCGTCAACAGATAAAAGCCGTTGTCGGCCGCCGCTACGTGGCGATAATCGCTTGCGAAGGAGAAGGTTCCCACCTCTTCGCCCGTGGCCGAGAACTGTTGCAACACACCGCCGCCACCTTCGCCGTAGTCACGGGTGACAATGGCGATGCCATCGGGAGAAAATGCATATCCGAGCAACACAGATTCTTCAAACTCGACGGTCACCGTTTCATTTTTTGTGGGGTCATACACCCATACGGCGGTATCGCCGATCACACCCAATCGCTCGTTATCAAAGAACTGTAACGACGTCATCATCGGTCCCGTAGCGCTGTAGGTATGGGTGGCTCCCGTTTCTTTGCCGCCCCATGAGAACAGGTGCACCGTGGAGCGCATTTCACCGCCCGATGCCGAAAGTCCCAGCACCGCGATCTGCTTTTGACGCGGATGGAAAGTCACATCCAACACCGTGAGATCCACGCTGTACCAATGGAACAGTTCCTTGCCCTTACGATCGAACACCAGCACTTCGGAACGGTAACTCTGGGACGATTCGGTTGCCAGTGCCACCTGCCCGTCGGCGCTCACCGCCGCCCCCAAAAGGGGGTATTCCACCTGCCCTTCCAGCAGAATCTCCTTTTTGTTGTGCAGGGTGTACCGTGTGCCGCCCAACTCGGCGGTCAGTATATACTCATCCTTCACACGCAAGAGCGGATCGGCATAGGTGTGTGCACGGTCGGCTGTCTCGGAAGCGGTGGAGTTATACAGTTGCAACGACGTGTCGGTCAGCACCGCCACTTGGTTGCCGAACGGTTGCAAGGATACCACGCGATCACCGCTCATATCCACGGGATAGCCGTCCCCTTTACTGCCGCCGGTAAAGATGCGGTCAAACCATTCGGTCACCGCGGCAGGTGCCAGACGATCGCGGTTTTGCCACACCAGAACACCCAAAACGAGGATCGCCGTGATGATCGAAAGGCGAATCAACACCGCCCATACCGCCGACCGACCGCGACGGCGACGACGGTCTTTTTTGGATTTTGAACGGCGGTACGATTTTTCGTCGGTCGAAGGTGTCCCTTCCGCCTGTTTTGCAGGTGCTGTTTCCGTTTCAAGCGGCTCGGGCAGAATGGGTTTGTGCCGTTTTTTTATGGTCAGATCGCGTTTGCTTGCCACGGTCGGACACCTCCTTTCAGTCGTAGTATACGCGCGTTAAGTACAATCCGCACGCAGGGGCTGTGTGCCCTGCCGCCGCGCGGTCGGGCGATTGCAACAACGTGGGGATCGCGTCGTGTTCCAACCGTCCGCTTTCAATATCCAACAACGTGCCCATCATGATGCGCACCATATTGTATAAAAATCCGTCTGCCGCCACCGTGAAGGTGACAAGCCCGTCCTCTTCGCTCACGCAACATTCGGTGACGGTGCGCACGCGATCCTCCACCTCACTGCCGGCGGCACAAAACGCCGAAAAATCGTGGCAACCGAGGAAATCCTTCGCCGCACGGTTCATCACTTCCACATTCAGCGGACGGCGGCAATGCAACGCGCGCCCTTCCAAAAATGGGTTGCGTGCCGCGCGGTTCCAAATGCGGTACTGATACTGTTTGCCGCGCGCATCGTAACGCGGATGGAAATGGGCCGCCACCTCGCGGCAGGCAATCACCGCCACATCGGAGGGTAGCCACGCGTTCAACGCCGCCACCATTTTATCCTCTGCAATGGGGGATGCGGTATCGGTCACACAGCAAAACATTTCGGCATGCACACCGGCATCGGTGCGACTGCATCCCGTAAGCGACGAGCGCACGCCTGTCACCTGTTCAATGGCATCCTGCACCAATTCCTGCACCGTCACGGCATTCGGCTGCACTTGCCAGCCGTGATAGCGTGTGCCGATATACTGGATCGTCAGTAACAGCCGCCTCATGTCAAACCACCTTCGGTAACCAATAATTGAGGGAGACCACAAGGGCAATGATCGCCGCCATCAACAGCATGGCGATCCAATCGCCCCACCGCAGTTTCAACTGCTTCATACGGGTGCGCCCTTCCCCACCGCGATAACAGCGGCACTCCATTGCGAGTGCCAGTTCATACGCACGCCGAAACGAAGAGGCAAACAGCGGAATCAACACGGGAAGCAGGGCGCGGATGCGTTTGACCAACCCACCCGATTCCATATCCGCACCGCGTGCCTTTTGCGCCGACATGATCTTGTCGGTTTCCTCAATGAGGCTGGGGATAAACCGCAGGGCAATGGTCATCATCATCGCCAGTTCGTGCACGTTCAACCGCAACACCTTGAGCGGCGAAAACAACCGCTCGATCGCATCGGTCAACGCCGTGGGGGTGGTGGTGTAGGTGGGCAGGGAACTGCCCACGATCAAACACAGAATACGCACGATGATAAATGCCGTTTTGATCAACCCACCGTCGGTCACGGTGAAGATCCACCATTTCCACAGCACCGTGCCGTCGGTGTTATAAAACAAATTCAAGGCGGCGGTGAGTGTCACCAACAGCAGGATGGGTTTCACACTTTTCCAGATCATTTTAAGCGGAATGCGCGCCAACAGATATGCCAGCGCAAGCAATCCCACCGCGATTGCCAACCCTGCCCACGTTTTGGGCAGAAACAGCGCCACGATGTATGCCACCGTGAGGATCAGTTTCACACGCGGATCCAAGCGGTGCATGGGAGACGATACGGGGAAATACTGCCCGATGGTAATGTCACGGAGCATGGCTGTTCCCCCTTCCTTTGGCAAGGTGGGGGGTGAGCCGCGCCACCGCTTGCTCCACGGTGTACACATTGTCACCCATGTCAAATCCGCGCGCACGCAGACCCATGAACACACGCGTCACGGCAGGAATGGACAAGCCGATGGCACGCAGTTCCTCCGCACGGGAGAACACCGCCGCTGTGTCGTCGTACATCGCCACCTCGCCGCCGTTCATCACCAACACGCGGTCCGCCACACGCGCCACGTCCTCCATGCGGTGGGACACCAGCAACACGGTGCATCCGCTCGTTTGCTGATACGCTTTCACTTGGCGCAACAAATGTTCCTGCCCTGCCGGGTCAAGACCTGCCGTCGGCTCATCCAAAATGAGCACTTCGGGGCGCATCGCCATCACACCGGCCACCGCCGCACGGCGCTTTTCGCCGCCCGACAGATCAAACGGAGATTTATCCAACAGTTCGGTGGACAAACCGACAAACGTCGCGGCTTCTTCCACCCGCGCTTCAATCTCTTGCTCGTCCAACCCCATGTTGCGCGGACCGAATGCAATGTCCCGTCGCACCGTATCTTCGAACAACTGGTGTTCGGGATACTGGAACACCAGCCCCACGCGAAACCGCACCTGCCGAATGGCTTTCGGATTTTTCCAAATATCCTCGCCACCCAACAACACGCGCCCACTCGTGGGGCGAAGCAGTCCGTTGAAGTGCTGTATTAAGGTGGATTTTCCCGAGCCCGTGTGGCCGATCACGCCCACAAAACTGCCCTTTTCCACCTTGAGCGACACATCCTTCACCGCAGCCCGTGCGGTCGGCAGACCGTCGGAATAGGTGTAGGTCAAGTTTTGGGTTTCCAAAATGGTCATAAGCTTACTCCATCAAAGAGGCGAGTGCCTCCACACATTCATCTACCGTGAGAATATCGGGGGGCAACGCCACCCCTTGCTCACGCAACCGCCAACACAGTTCGGTCGGTTGCGGCACGTCCAGTTGCAACGCACGCATCCGTGCCACATCGGCAAACACCTCACGCGGCGTGCCGTCGGTCACGATGTGACCGTTATCCATCACCACCACGCGGTCGGCGCGTGCCGCCTCTTCCATGTAGTGGGTGATCAGCACCACCGTCATCCCCTGTTCACGGTTCAAACGGCGCACCGTATCCATCACTTCGCGGCGCCCTTGCGGATCCAGCATAGCGGTGGGTTCGTCCAACACCAGACAACGCGGTTGCATCGCCAGCACACCGGCGATCGCCACTCGCTGTTTTTGTCCGCCCGAGAGTTTGTGCGGTGCGTGGGAACGGAATTCCCACATATCCACCGCGCGCAAAGCCGCTTCCACACGCGTGCGGATTTCGGCAGGCGGCACCCCTAAGTTTTCGGGGCCGAACGCCACGTCCTCTTCCACCACGGTGGACACGAGCTGGTTATCGGGGTTTTGAAGCACCATCCCCACCGTGCGGCGAATGTCGTATTTGCGTTCTTCCTCGGCGGTGTTCATATCTTCCACCAGCACCACGCCGCCGCTCGGTAACAGAAGGGCGTTGAACATCTTGGCCATGGTGGATTTCCCTGAGCCGTTGTGCCCGAGCAACGCGACAAAACTGCCCTTTTCCACCGTGAGCGAGATGCCGTGCAGCACTTCGCGCGGCAACTCTTCTTCGGCGGTGTAGGAAAAGGTCACCTGCCGTGTATCGATCATCGATGTCGCCATCTTACTTACTCCTCCAACGTGCGGTCGAGCCGCAAGGCAGCACCCATCCGTTTGCCGTCACGGGCAGACCGATCTCATCGGCATCGATCACACCGCCGAATTTCTCGGGGATGAGTGCGTGCAAAATGTATTGCATCACCGAGGGGGATAACCCCGTGGTGTAGGAGTTGATATAGAAAAACAGCGGCGTATCCGAAAGCAAGGACACGCAATCCCTCACCAGGGGGAAGATCTGTTCTTCCAGTTTCCACACTTCGCCGTTCGGTCCGCGCCCGTAGGACGGCGGATCCATCAAAATGGCATCGTATTTGTTGCCGCGGCGCTGTTCGCGTTGCACGAACTTGCCGCAATCGTCCACCAGCCAGCGCATCGGACGGTCGGCCAATCCCGATTCCACGGCATTTTCGCGCCCCCACAACACCATGCCCTTTGAAGCATCCACGTGGGTGACGTGAGCACCGGCTGCGACACAGGCAAGGGTGGCACCGCCGGTGTATCCGAACAGGTTGAGCACCTTAATGGGACGGCCGGCCGTGCGGATGGCATCCGCCATATCTTCCCAGTTCACCGCCTGCTCGGGGAACAATCCCGTGTGCTTAAATCCCATCGGTTTCAAGTTGAACCGCAGATCGCCGTATCCGATCTGCCAACTGTCGGGCAGAGGACGCAAGGTTTCCCAATGACCGCCGCCCGTGTTGGAGCGGTGATACCGCGCGTGCGCGCGTTTCCACATCGGGTGGGTCTTGGGTGTATCCCACAGCACCTGCGGATCGGGACGGATCAGAATGAACTCGCCCCACCGTTCCAGCCGTTCGCCGCCGGAGGCATCCAACAATTCATAGTCTACCCAATTTTTTGCTGCTCTCATACCATTTTGACTCCAATAGCTTGTTTTACGGTGTCTGTCAACGCGACAGCCACACGGTTGATATCATCGAATTCGCGCCCTTCCACCACAATGCGGATCAACGGCTCGGTTTCAGAGGGGCGCACCGTCACGCGCCCTTCGGGACGAAGCGAAGCATCCGCCTCGGCAATGTGGGTCTGCAACGCTTTGTCTGCCACAAATGCCGCTTTGGCACTCGCATCCGCTTTCACGGTGAACATCACCTGCGGCGAACGCGGCATCTGCGCTTCGATCGCCGAAAGCTTGCATCCCTTTTCGCGGCACAGCGCCAACAGTTGCACCGCGGTCAACTCGCCGTCGGCGGTGGCGGAAAATGCTTTCATCACCACACTGCCCGTCGGCTCACCGCCCAGCACACAATCGGCGGCGGTCATGGTTTCCGCCACCGAACGGCTGCCCGATGCCGCCGTGATCACACGAATGCCGTTTTCTTCACAAAAACGGAAAAAGCCGAGATTCGAAAGTGCGGTGGCACACACAATGTCGCCGTTCGGCGCGCCTTTTTCCTTGGCATCCAGTGCAAACGCCGCCAACATACGGTCGCCGTCCACCAGGTTGCCTTTTTCATCCACCGCCACACAGCGTTCGCCGTCGCCATCAAAGGCGATGCCGGCAAAGCATTTGTGGGTCTTGACAAACTCCACCAGACCTTCCACCTGCGCCGTGCCGCATCCCTTGTTGATGTTCACGCCGTTGGGAGCGGTGTTCAGCATCAGCGGCTCGGCACCCAGATCGCGAAACACGCGTTCGGCCGTGACCGCCGCGGCACCGTTGGCGGCATCCACCGCCACACGCATACCGCGCAGGTCCACCGCCGCGGTGGCGGTGAGATACTGCACGTATTCCTCCGCCGCACGAGGCTGTTCACTCACCGTGCCCACGTCGCCGCCCACGGGGCAGGGCATCACCCCTGCACCGTCCAGCATCACCGCTTCAATACGTTCTTCCAACACAGAGGACTTTCGCCCCTCACGGTCGAACACCTTGATGCCGTTATACTCGCACGGGGTGTGTGCCGCACCGATCATCACGCCGGCATCCGCCCCGCTTTGACGGGTGAGAAACGCCACCGCCGGGGAAGGCACCACGCCGAGCAGGCGCACGTCCACCCCCACCGAGCAAAGACCGGCCACCAACGCGGCGGCGATCATATCCGAAGAACGGCGTGTATCCTGCCCAACCAGCACGCAGGGACGTTCCCCTTCCCCCACCGATACGCCCAGCGCACGGCCGATATTCATCGCCATATCGCACGTCAATGCGGTGTTTGCCATACCGCGCACCCCATCCGTGCCGAAAAGTCGTCCCATACAATATCCCCTTATCCGAAAGTCTGTTGCCCGGGTTGCGGAATATCCAGATGTTGATACGCCGCAGGCAACACCACACGTCCGCGCGGTGTGCGCGAAAGGAACCCGATCTGCATCAGATACGGTTCATACACGTCCTCGATGGTAACCGCTTCTTCGCCGATCACCGCCGCCAACGTATCCAGGCCAACGGGGCCACCGTTGTAATAGTCGATCATCGCTTTGAGCATGCGGCGATCCACCATATCCAGTCCCAGTTCATCAATTTCCAAACGATCCAGCGCTTTTCGCGCGGCATCCGCATCGATCACACCGCCGTTCAGGATCTGTGCAAAGTCACGCACACGCTTGAGCAAACGGTTCGCAATACGCGGTGTACCGCGACAACGGGAAGCGATCTCCAGCGCACCGTCCTCATCGCAGGGGATGTCCAAAATGCCTGCTGAACGGCGCACGATCTTCGCCAACTCTTCGGGGGTATACAATTCCAACCGCGAGATCACGCCGAAACGGTCACGCAACGGGGCGGAGAGTTGCCCTGCACGCGTGGTGGCACCGATCAGGGTGAATTTCGGCAACGGCAGGTGAATGGACATCGCGCCCTGCCCCTTGCCGTTCATAATGTCGATCGCGAAATCTTCCATCGCCGGGTAAAGGATCTCCTCCACCGTGCGCGGCAGGCGGTGTATCTCATCAATAAACAGCACGTCGCCCACATCCAGATTCGTGAGCATCGCCGCCAAGTCACCCGGTCGCTCCAACGCAGGACCGGAGGTGATGCGGAAGTTCACACCCATTTCGTTCGCAATAATGGCAGAGAGGGTGGTTTTGCCCAGTCCCGGAGGGCCGTATAACAGCACGTGATCCAGCACGTCACCGCGCTGTTTCGCGGCATCAATAAACACCGACAGGTTTTCTTTCACCTTTTCCTGCCCGATATATTCCGAAAGCGCGCGCGGACGCAAGGAGTTTTCGGTTTCATCTTCGGGGATGTATTCGGTGGTTACCATGCGGTTTTCGTAATCCATTTCCACGTCCCGTTACCCCTTTCGTGCCAAACTTTTCAACGCTTCGCGCACCAGCTCGTTCACCGGCAACGCGCTGTCCAACCGCCCCACGGCGGCGGACGCTTCGGATGCCGAAAACCCGAGCACCGTGAGTGCGTTCACCGCTTCGGCGGCGTTGCCTGCCGCCGAAATCGGGCCTTGTGCCGCCACCGGCTCCCCTTCAAAGGTAACGGCGGTCATCTTATCTTTCAGTTCCAGCACCACGCGTTGCGCCAGTTTCGGGCCCACCCCCTGCGCACGGGTGATGGTCTTGTGATCCCCTGTGGCGATGGCCAGCGCCAATTTGTCGGGCGACAGTTCCGACAGGATCGCAATGGCGGCTTTCGGGCCGACACCGCTCACCGAGGTCAACTGCAAAAAGCAACGGCGTTCCGCCGTGTCGGCAAAGCCGAACAATTCCATGGCATCTTCGCGCACGTTCAAAATGGTGTAGAGCATCACGTCCTCGCCCTGCGGTGGCAGTTCACGCGCGGTGTTCATGGTGATTTGGCACGCCATGCCGATACCGCCGCATTCCACCACCGCCAAGCGCGGTTCGATATGGATCAGTTTTCCGCGTACACTGTGGATCATTTGCTTTGCCCTCCCTGTTTCATTCTCTGTTGCAGCAACGCCTGTTTCAGCGCCGTGCCGCCCGTCTGCCCGTGGCAGATCGCAATCGCCAAGGCATCCGCCGTATCGTCGGGATGCGGCACTTCTTTCAAATTCAACAGACGACGGGTCATCTCCATCACCTGCGGCTTGTGCGCCTGTCCAAATCCGCACACCGCCGATTTCACCTGTAACGGGGTGTATTCAAACACCGGCAC
Organism: Acutalibacteraceae bacterium; assembly: GCA_045654545.1. Lineage (GTDB taxonomy): Bacteria > Bacillota > Clostridia > Oscillospirales > Acutalibacteraceae > SIG588. The sequence goes on along the minus strand of JAZONO010000103.1, from coordinate 885 downwards.
ACCGCTTTGCTTCAATGCGAGCAATGTGACACCGCGCGCCTGCGCCACGTCGATCGCCGTTTTTTGGTTGTTTTGAAAGTATAACCGTTCCACCGCCGCGGCATCGGGTTTGTATTTGGCACACAGCAATCCCAGTTGTTCATAAATGCATTCCAACCGCACCGCAAACTCCATCCCGGCAGGGGTGGTGATGGCACCAAACGCGAGGGGGGTGAAACGGCCGCGTTCGTATTGCACGCAACCCCATCCCACGATGGCATACCCGGGATCGATCCCCAAAATAATCACGGTCGCACCTCCTTTTCGCCCCAAAAACGGACACTTCCCCTTATAAATGCTTATATTTAAAATATTATATCATATATACGCTGCGGTGGCAATATCTCAAAGGGGAAAATTTACATTTTATTTACCACCGAAGGGGAATAAAAAAACACCGCTGTACGGCGGGTGGTGTTAGGGATTTAGGAGAGTGTGTCTTGGCTCCCCTTGTCAGGGGAGCTGGCGAGCGAAGCGAGACTGAGGGGTAGTCCTTTCATAGTGACAGTTTGCCGTAGAGAATATCCGTTTGCGGTACCCGAAATTCGCGCATCTCGCTTTCGCTCGGCGAATTTCGACCGCGGCACTCGCTTATGTCTCCCTGCACCCGCCACCGGCGGCAGTCGACAACGCGACCCCAGTCATTTTCTCCTCCCTACGCTCCTCGAAAATGCCAGCCCCCTTTAGACAAGGGGGCCAAGGGTCACAGCCGCTTTCCAAGTGGCATCAATATTCACAAAACAAACAGAGAGGATGTATCTTTGACGATACATCCTCTCCAATTTTATCCCTATGACCGCCCACCGTACGGGGGGTGCTTTTTCCTTTATTTCACGTCCGTGCCTT
>JAZONO010000102.1:0-6315 GCA_045654545.1 Acutalibacteraceae bacterium | reverse complement strand
CATTTTGCTTCGCAAAACCGAAAAAGTTACGGGTGTGTGCTGTTTTTTGACTGATGAGGGGACATTCGCCTGCGGTGAAGTCCGTTCACCTCATCCGTCGGCTACGCCGACACCTTCCCCTCAAGGGGAAGGCTTTTGTTATTTCTAACTGTATCTCTTTCCATCATTTTTTTCATTTCGACAAAATTCTTCTTGATTTCTCTCCCGATAAATGATACACTTAATCTGCGACACAATCTGAATACACACTCTATCCGTAGTGTTTTTATGTTATCCTTATTGCACGTTTTTGCTTTTGGCAAAAACGTACGCTCTTATCGTGCCTTAGGGATAACGAAAAAGATTGTGTCGCAACAATTGAGCTGTGCATTTTTCGGCGCGTGGCATGCCACGCGCTTTTTTATTGGGGGAGGTTGCGACATGAAACAAAAAGGATACGCTGTGCGGCGCAAGACCGACAAACTGGGGCGATTGGTGATTCCGCACGATATGCGCGCGATGTACGGCATCGAGCCGAGCCGCGACGTGACCTTGATTCCGCAAAAAAACGGCATCCTTAAGGTGACACGAGTAATCCGAACCTGCCTCTAAGCGGCATATTTCGGTGTTTTCCGCTCTTTTTTCTTTGACAGGCGTGAGCCTGTCGGCAGAAAAGAAGAAACGGAAACCCCACGAAATCTGCTCGCTTTGAGGTCGAAGATTTTAAGAAGCACGGATTTCTCGGTAAACCTTGGCAAAAACGGAGCCAATACTTTCGTATTGGCGAGTATTTTAACGCAGGGTGAACGAAAATCCGCCTTCTTAAAACAGGTTCGGATCGCTCGTGTCACCTTATCCTGCCGCCGAACAAAGAAGAGCGTTCCGAACCATAATAAAAACGCGTATGTGACGTGTCACATACGCGTTTTTTGTGTGTCGGTTATCCCACCGTGATGTTAAAGGTGTTTTCGTAATCACAGCCGGGGGCAAGGTGCACCATCAACTGCTTTTGTTCCAGATCGTCCACCTCTCCGTCATAGGACGGCACGCTGTACCACGGCTCAATGCAGATGTACGGCGCTTCGGTGCGCGGCTTATGCCAAAAGCCCAGCACGTTCATATCGGGATAGTAGAGATGCACGAATTTGTCGCTCTTCTTGGAACGCAGGGTGACACCGTCGCTCATATAGGTGACGAAGATGGCATCCACGTTGAAGAGATCGTGACGAAGCGGCAGGCGTGCACCTTCCTCCAACGGGAAGGGACGGCGATAACCCGTGTCGAAACAGGTGTCGCTCATCACCACCAGTTGCGGCTGCTTGTCGGAATCGAATTCCACATAGTAATCCTCAAACGTTTCGCCCTCGGTGAGCGGCACGTTGAAACCGGGGTGACCGCCCACGGCGAAGATGAGGTCTTTTGTATCGGTGTTTTCCACCACGAAGGTGGTGTGCACCGTCTGACCTTCCAGTTCATACCCGATCACGATGCGAAAACGGAAGGGATACTGTGCAAGGGTCACCTCGTTTTCGGTCAGTTCAAATGCGAGCGAGGTTTCCGTTTCCTCTACCAAACGGGTTTCGGCATTGCGCAAAAAGCCGTGCAAAAGCATTTCGTAGGTATCACCTTTGTAGGTGTATTTTCCTTCGAACAGACGACCGCAAATGGGGAAGAGGTTATACGCGCGACCTGCCCAATAGGTTTCGTCACCCTGCCACAGATATTCGCAGCCGTCCGCTTTGGTCTTGATGGACCACAGTTCTGCGCCGAGCGAGTTCACCTGTACCTGCACGCGTTCGTTTTCGATGGTGTAGATCACGGTGTTGCCCTCCTTAATATTTGCCGTCCGAGCCGAACAGGCGGATCTTCTCCATCACCGTTTGCTTGATGTATTCTACCTTGCGGTTACGGATATCGAGATAAGCGAGACCATCCTTCAAGCCGTCTTCCATCGCACGGTTACCTGCCAAGCACAGGTCGGTAAAGATGTTAACTTTTGCAATACCTTCGCGAATGGTGTTGCGGAAATCGTCGTCCGACAAGCCCGAACCGCCGTGCAACACCAGCGGCGTATCCAATGCGGCACGGATCTCTTGCAAGCGCTGAATATCCAACTTCGGCGCGGTTTTGTAGGCACCGTGTGCCGTGCCGATGGCAACCGCCAACGCATCCACGCCCGTTTCCTGCACAAATTCCACCGCTTCGGCAGGGGTGGTGTATTGGTCGGAGGTTTCGTTGTCGCCGGTGTCCGCCTGACCCACGTGACCGATCTCGCCTTCCACGGTGACACCCATCGAATGGGCGATCTTCACCATTTCACGCGTGTTTTCAAAGTTCTTTGCCGGGTCACCTGCCGAACCGTCGAACATGATGCTGGAGAAACCGAGTTTCAACGCTTCGATGCAACGGTCAAAGGTAAGACCGTGATCGTAGTGCACCACCACCGGCACGGTGGCACGCTTCGCCGCCGCGATGAGGGAAGGGGCGATGAGTTTCAGGTCGCCAAACGGCAACAACACTTCCGCTGTACCGATGACGATGGGGGAACGCAGTTCTTCCGCCGCCGCAATGGCACCTTCCAGCATATCGGTATCGGTGGTGTTGAACAAACCGACACCATAATGATTCTTTTGGGCATCCTTCAAAATTTCGTTCAGATTTACTAACATAATTTATTCCTCCACTTCAGGTGCGCGCACAATGCGCGAATCGGTAAATACGTCGGTCTCGTCGGTGCTGCGGGTGGAAAACTCCGACACAACAGCGCCTTCGGGACCTGCCTGGAACCAGTGCCAGGTTTCGGGATAGATGGTATACTGCTCGCCCGGGTTCAACACGATCTCGTGGAACACGGTAACGTCCGACGGCGGCAATTTGCCTTGAATGTCCTCTTTTTTGCCGTCGCCTGTGACATAAAGGAACACCTTGCCGAAACGGCAACGGAAGGTTTCCTCTTTGCCCTGTATGCCGTAACTCGGCACGTGCTTGTGCTCGGGGCAGGTCTGATAGGGGGTGAGCACCATTTCCTTTGCACACACACGCTCGGTGTTGATGTACACCGTCAGTTGCAAGCCGAGGTCCTCCACCATGTCCAAACCGAAGTCCGCGACTTCAATCGCTTGCTTTTCCGCTTCGGTCAGCACAATGCCTGCCTTTTCGTAGTACGCCAGCGCTTTTTGCACCTGCGCATCATAGGTTGCCTTTTTCATAATGTGACCCTCCCATATTTTTCTTCCATTTTCAACACCTCGTTTTTCGGGCGCATACCGTCCACCGAGTTGTCGGCAAACAGGTTGCACGCCGCGGCAGAGGAGGCGAATCGCAACAGCTCTTCGTCGCCATATCCGCTATACAATCCATACAGGCATCCGGCGCAATAGGCATCGCCGGCACCCACACTGCCGCGAATATCGGCGGCAGGAATTTTGAGCGACGGCACCACCGTGAACGCACCGCTTGCCACATCCAAGCAGAAACCTGCTTGCTTGCAGTGAACGATGATCTTTTCCTTCACACCGTATTCCACCAGCTTTTCCATCGCGGCACGGATGTTGTCCACCAACGGACGTCCTTCGCTGTCACACGCTTCAAAGCCGTCGATACTGCAACACTCGATCTCGTTCATAATGGCGTAGTTGCAATATTTCAGCGCCGGCACAATGGTTTTCTTATAGTTGCCGTCGTTACTGCTCACCACGTCCACCGAGACCTTGATGCCGCGCTCCTGCACGTCGTGCAAAAACCGTGCCATCACCGTGCCGTATTGTGCATCCGCTTCATCAAAGCGGTCGAGCAACAGAATGTACCCGATGTGCAACATACTGCCGTCGAGTGAAGCGAGATCGATGTGTTCGGGCGAAAAACGCGCGTTCGCACCGCGTGCGTGGAAGAAGGTGCGTTCGCCCGAAGGCAGGCTCATCACGTCGCTGAAACTGGTGGGGACGTCCGGCAGAATCGTCACATGCTCGGTGTTGATACCGTAACGTTGCATCTGCTCGGTCACGTACCGTCCGGATGCGTCGTTGCCGATGCATCCGACCGCCGTCAGCGGCACACTGCGATCGATCTTCGCAATGTCAATCGCCGTGTTTGGCACACAACCGCCCACCGCTTGCGACACGTCGGTAATGTTCGAGAGCATTCCGATCTCGGGATAACTCTCAATCGTTTTTACGTTATCGGTCAAAATGTTTCCTGCGATCACAATGCCCTTGCGTTCACCGGTCATCAAATAATCCACCGAAACGCCGAAGAAGTCTGCCAAAGCCGGGAATTGCGTGATTTCGGGAAAACCAAGCCCACTTTCCCACCGACTCACCGCTTTGTCGCTGATGTTCAGCGCCGCCGCCAGAGCCGATTGGGTGATTCCTGCCCGTCGGCGCAAGGTAGAAATGGTCTTGCCTACCGTTTTGGCATCCATACCGTTCCCTCCTTGGTGTACGTTTCTATTATAATACAAAATATGCCATCCGTAAACCTATACCTGCGAGATATGATACGTAGAATTTCGGCAAAAAATCAAAGAAACTCTACGTATTGTAGAATTTATTGTTGGCGTTGCGACGGTATTTCGCAGGGGTGGTGTCTGTGTGTTTACGGAAGGTGCGGATAAAGTTGTTCACCTCCCCAAAGCCGCAACGCACCGCGATCTGCGACACGCTTTGGGTGGTGGTGAGCAACAGTTCACGGGCATAGAACAGACGGCACAACACCAAATATTGCTTGGGGCTGTATCCCGTCCGGTCACGAAACGCGTGGGATACATACGAAGGACTTAAATAAAAATCTCGTGCCGGCGGTGGGTGTCTTTTCACACAAATGCGACCACGTCCTCCAATGCGCGTTTGGGTACCACGTAATCGCGGTTGTCGTCCAACGCGTATTTCACCGTGTCGGAAAGCGGGACGGTGTAACTCTTGTGGGAGGGATACCCAAAGGCAATCATCAGCCGCAAGTCGTCCTCCTCGCGGATGGACAAGAGGGCTTTGAGCGCGGTGCGGTCGATAGCGCCCATGATGCAACTGCCGACACCGCCTTCCCACGCGACGGTGGTGAGTGCGTGGGTGGCGATCCCCACGTCGATGTCCGCATAGCCGCCTGCTTCGGCGGTCTTGACGATCGCCACAAAGGCAGTGGGGCGCTCGTCCGCTTTTGGCACACCGTCCTCGGGCGGCAGATACCCCGCCCATTTCACGTGAGGTTGAATGGCGACCACCACGGCAGGGTCGCTCACCACAATATAACGCAGAACCTGCGCGTTGGCGGCGGAGTTTACGAGCCGCGCTTGGTTCACCGCTTCGCGCAACAGCGCGGTCGGCACGGGCGTTTGTGAAAAGCGGCGATAGGTACGGCAACCGCTGTACAATTCTGAAAGTGTCATCGTTCAAGCCCTCCCATTTTTTCAGTTTCAGTATACCGCCACCGCCGCAGAAAATCAAGTATGCGAATATTGTGGTGATTCACACAAATTTTGCGGTTTTCATCGGTTTTACTTGCAATTTTATAGTAAAGTCGTTAAAATTAATATAATATATTACCATGGAGGTGATTGGAATGTTGGATTGGAAATTGGCGGCATTTGCCGACGAGGCATCGGGTGATCTCGCAGGGCAGATCGCGGCGATGAAACGTAACGGAATCGGCGGTTTGGAGATCCGTTTTGTCGACGGGCAAAACATCGCAAAGGTTTCGTGCGATAAAGCAAAAGAGATCCGCGACCGTCTGGCGGCGGAAGGGCTTCACGTGTGGTCGATAGGCTCGCCCACGGGAAAAATCAAACTGCAAGATGACTTTGCTCCCCATCTCGAGGAGTTTAAGCATCAGTTGGAACTGGCCAACATTATGGGAGCGGAGCATTATCGCTTGTTCAGTTTTTACGGTGCAGATGACAGCGACGGCGCGTTCAACGAAGTGTGCGAGCGCATGCAGGCGCTCTTGCAAGCGGCCGAGGGGAGCGGTGTGGTGATCTGCCACGAAAATGAAAAAGACATTTTCGGCGATACCGACGACCGCTGTGTGAAATTACTCCGACAATTCTCGGCATTACGTGCCATTTTTGACCCGGCAAACTTTCTGCAATGCGGCGTGGAAATCCTGCCGGCGTGGGAAAAGCTTGCCCCTTACGTGGAATATCTCCACATTAAGGATTGCAACAAAAACGGCGAATTGGTGCCGCCCGGTCTGGGCGAAGGGCAGTTGCCCACACTGCTCGCGGCATACGGCAAACAGGGCGGTCGCGTGCTCACGATGGAACCGCACCTGAATGAATTTGTCGGTTTGGATCAGTTGGAAAACAGCGGTTCGGCTTCGCGCTCGGCATATTCCTTTGCCAGTGCG
>JAZONO010000101.1:0-25542 GCA_045654545.1 Acutalibacteraceae bacterium | reverse complement strand
AATGTCCCCTCATCAGTCAAAGAACAGCACACACCCGTAACTTTTTCGGTTTTGCGAAGCAAAATGGCAGGTGTTTAGCCTGCCAAGAAAAACGTTACACGGACTTCGCCGCAGGCGAATGTCCCCTCATCAGTCACCTTCGGTGACAGCTTCCCCCCAGGGGGGAGCCTTTTTTGTTATCCCTAATCGCAACTCCCTCAAGGGGAAGGCTTTGGGCTTGCCCTCTATTTAACCTGTAAGCGATTCAGGATGTCGGTGCAGACCCCTTCGAAGTTTTCGTGAATGTCACGGTTGGAATAACGTGCGACCGTATATCCCAACGAATACAAATAGGAATCCCGCTCAAAGTCGCCTTTTCCGCCTTCTTCTTCATAGTGTTGCGTACCGTCGATCTCGATGACCAACTTGGCTTCGGCACAATAAAAATCCACAATATACTGCCCGATCACCTTTTGACGGTTCACGGTTTGCGGAAGTGTTTTCAAAAAATCGTACCAAAGATGCCGCTCTTCTTTTGTCATTTGTCGGCGCAAGGTTTGTGACAGCGAGGTCATTCGTGCTTTGTCATCCTGTTTCATAAGATCATCCCAACGGATGGGCGGCGATAAACTCCTCCATCAACGTGGCGGCGGATTCCACCGCATCACTGCAACAACGCTCGTGATAATACTGCGGCGTGCGCTCGGCCGGTTTCGGATCGGATGCACCTTCGCGCAGTCCCAACAACTCACGGCAGATGATCGAGCCGTTTTGAGCGGAAAACTGTGCCGCCAACGCTTGCACTTCCTTATACAACTGCATTTTTTCTTCGCTTGCTTTGGCATCGTCATAGCCATACAGCACGCCGAGCACGAACAGCGCACCCGAAAACGCGCCGCACACTTCACGCAGGCGCCCCATGCCGCCGCCGAACGGCGAGATCATGCGCACCACCGTTTCACGTTCAAGTCCCATCTCCGCGGCAAACACACCTGCCACCGATTGGGCACAGTTATACCCTTGTTCAAACAACGCACGCGCGGCTTTTCCTTTTTGGCTCATTTCCATCACCTCATATCATACGGCTGTACACACCGGGTGTCGACCCTTCGATCGGTGTCGCACCCACGGTGTGGGCATAAAATGCTTCTTTTCCGTCGCACCAACCGATGGCGGCATAGGCATACAGTTTCACCAACATATCGCTCATGTCGTCCTTTCCATCACGTAGCGAATAATGGCGGCCGCCACATCCACCCCCGTGCAGGCGGTGATGCCTGCCATGTGGGCGTTGGAATTGACCTCGCAAAGCAACGGTCCGTCCTCGCCATCCAAAATGTCCACACCGCCGTGGTCCAGCCCCAACGCACGGCACGCCGCCAGCGCCAACTCACACTCGTGAGCGGTGGGGGTGTATGCCGCCCCTTCCCCGCCGTGTTCAATATTGGCACGAAAATCGCTGTTGGAATGGCGGTGCATCGCCGCCACCACGCGATCTCCCACCACGTACAGGCGTTTATCGTCCCCTGCCGTGGCCGAAATGAATTCCTGCACCAAAAACGGTTTCGCCTCCATCGAGAGGGTACGCTCCTTCAATGCGGTGCGATCCCCTGCCAAATACACCTGTCCGCCGAGCGAACCGAAACATTCCTTCACCACCATGGGAAATCCGAGCTGTTTTTCCGCCGTGTCCCAAAACACGGCGCTGCCTGCCGCATCGTTTTCCACGTAGGTCATGGGGGCGGCAAGGGTGCGCGGCATGGGCAACCCTGCCCTCGCCAGCACCGCGTGGGTCTTTAACTTATCGTCGCACAGTTCGATCGCTTCGGCGGTGTTAAACAGCCGTGCCCCCACCGCTTCCATCGCGTGGGCGAGCCGTGTATCCTTATCCCAGAACAGCACCACGTCCCCTTTTTCGAGGGTGCCGTGCGGCCCTGCCACCGCGGTGCCCGTGCTGTCATAGCGTGCGATCCACGCCGTGTTGGGCGTGACCTGCAACGCGATCCCCTCGGCTTTGGCGGCGGCTTCCAATGCCACCGCCGAGGGCGGCCACGCGGTGGGATTCCAAAAACCGTTATACACCAAATAGTACGTCATGTTATCCCCTCTTACTCGTAGGCATGCTCCACCGTGGCCACCACACACAGGTGCGGATCGATCGTTTGCAAACGCCGCTCGATCTCACGCACGGTGTCGCTCGGTGCTTTGTGGTGAAACGGCACCACCAGATCAAAGATCAAGTTGGTGTGGGTGTCGCCGAACACCACGCGAAAATCGTGCAAGGTGAGGGCGCTGTCGACATCCTCCACCACCGTTTGGGTGAGCATGCGCAGCTGTCCCACACGCTCGTCTGCCGTGTCCACGGGATCCATGTGAATACACACCACCGCGCGGAACACATCGGCCAAATCACGCTCGATGCAATCGATCAAATCGTGGCTTTTCATCATATCCCCTTCACACGGGACTTCCGCGTGAAGCGACAGCACCAACCGACCGGGACCGTAATTGTGCACCAACAGATCGTGCACCCCCACAATGCCGTCATAGGACATCACGCGCTCTTTCACCGCCGTCACCAACGCAGGGTCGGGTGCCTGACCGAGCAGGGGCGACACGGTTTCACGCATCACCGAAAAGCCCGACCACATCACGAACAGCGCCACCGCCACGCCGACGTAGCCATCCATTGCCACGCCGTACAGGCCGCCTACCACGGTGGACACGAGCACCAACGCGGTGCAGAGAATGTCGTTGCGGCTGTCGGTCGCGGCGGCACGCAAGGTTTGCGAATCCACCACGCTGTCCACGCGGCGATAAAACCACGCCATGCCGCCTTTCACCAAAATCGCCGCCACCAAGATCAGCACAGGCAACCATTGCCATTGCGGCACGGTGGGGTGCAGGATCTTATCCACCGCGGTTTTCAGCAGTTCCACGCCTGCCACCAAAATGAGTGCCGCCACCGCCATGGCAGAAAGATATTCCATCCGCCCGTGACCGAAGGGGTGCTCGCGGTCGGGCGGCGCGGAGGATAACCGAAATCCCACCAACGCCACCAGCGACGAACCGGCATCCGACAGGTTGTTAAACGCATCTGCCAAAATGGACACACTGCCCGAAAGCAACCCTGCCACCACTTTGATGATAAACAAAAAAACATTGGCACCGAGACCGACCCATCCCGCGACTTGACCGTACGCGAAACGGGCAGTTTGCTCGTCTGTCAATGTTTCCTTTTTGATAAACCGATTCAAAAACCGCTCAATCTTCACGCGGTTCCCCGTCCTCTCCGTAAATATGGCGGCGCAACCACCCGAAATACTGGCGACCGTAGTTGTGGAAACGGCGCTGATGCACCATATCCATCAATTCGTCCCACGTCACCCACATGGCACGCGCCACCTCTTCCTTTTGCAGGTGAAGCGAATCCGCCGCCACGTCCGAACGCAACAGCCACAGATCGCAATGGGAATTGCGACGGCGCAACCGCCCGAGATATTGCAACTCGTTCGGATAGGTGAGAATGCCCAGTTCCTCCGCCAATTCGCGGCGCGCCGCATCCGACGACACTTCGCCCGACACCGCCGAACCGCCCGTGGCCGCCCACACACCCGGCATCAACCGCAAGGTGGGCGCACGCTTTTGAATGAGCAGACGGCCGCGGCTGTCCACGATCCAGATGTGCACCACCAGATGATACTGTCCTGCCATCAACCGCTCGCCGCGGATGATGGTGCGCCCCGTGGCATTGCCTTGGGCATCCAACAGATCCCACTTTTCCATCTGCTCACCCCCTTAATTTATGCGATAATACAATAGTTTACCACATTTTGGTGCGGCTGTCTACCTTTTTTCGCATTTTTATTCCGATTCCAACGCCAACTGCAACTCTTCCCATTCCGCCATCAGTTCGTCCAAGCGGCGGCAGGTTTCCTCCCACTGTGCCGTGACCTCGCCCAAACGGGCATAATCGGTGGCCACTTCGGGGGTGTTCATCTGTTCCTGCAACGCCGCCGCTTGGGCCTCCGCTTCGGCGATCGCCGCTTCGCAACGGGTAAGGCGCGTTTGCTGTTTGCGGCGCGCCGACTCCGCTTCTTTGCGCTGTTTATACGCATTTTCTTTCGGCGGTGCGGCCGATGCCGTTTCGGTGGCACGGGCAATGAATTTTTCCTGATAATCGGTGTAACCGCCGATAAAGGATTCGCACCCGTCTTCGGTGAGGCGCACCACACGGGTTGCCAAACGGTCGATGAAATAGCGGTCGTGCGAAACGATCAGCACCGTGCCGTCATACCCCGACAGCGCGGCTTCCAGCGCTTCACATGAAGCGATGTCCAAATGGTTGGTCGGCTCGTCCAACAGCAAAAAGTTGTCCCGTGCCAACATCAGTTTAAGCAACAGAATGCGTGCGCGTTCGCCGCCCGACAGCTTGCCCACTTCGGCAAACACGTCATCCCCGCGGAACAAGAAAGCCGCCAAGGCGTTGCGCACCTCGGTCTGCGACAAACGGGGATAACTGTCCCATATCTCATCGATCACCATATTGCGATCGTCCAGTCCTGCCTGCGTCTGGTCGTAATAGCCGATGCGCACCTTGGCACCCGGCAGAACGTAACCGCTTTTGGGGGTGAGACGATCCGCCAAAATTTTGAGCAAGGTGGTTTTGCCGCATCCGTTCGGCCCGATCAAAAACACCCGTTCACCGCGGCGAATGTGCAATTCCGCATTCTTGAACAGCGTGCGCCCGTCGAACCCCATGGAAATGTCCCCGGCATTGAGCACCTCGTTACCGCTCACCTGTTCGGCAGTAAAATCGAAGCGAATACTCTCTCGCTCGCTTTCGGGAACGGTGAGTTCCGCGCGCAGACGTTCCAGGCGTTTTTCGCGGCTTTCGGCGGCACGAATGCTCTTTTCGCGGTTCCAACTCTTCAGCAGGGTGATGTTGTCTTCCAGTTTGTGGATGGCACGCATCTGCGTTTTGTAATGGTGCGCTTCCACCTCTTTATCCTTGTCACGCGCGGCACGATGGGCGGTGTAGTTGCCGTTGGTGGCATATAACCGCCCGTTCGCAATTTCCAGCGTGCGCGTGGTCACACGGTCCAAAAAGTAACGGTCGTGCGAGATCACCACCACTGTGCCCGGATAGTTGCGCAAAAATTCTTCCAACCACTCCACCGCCGTAATGTCCAAATGGTTGGTCGGCTCATCGAGCAGCAACACGTTGGCTTCGGACAACAATAACCGTCCCATGGCAGCTTTGGATTTCTGCCCTCCCGAAAGCGAGGACACCGATTGAGAAAATGCGGTTTCGGGAAACCCGAGCCCGAGCAGGGTGGAACGCACACGGCTTTTGTAATACGCACCGCCCAGACGGTCAAACTCCTCTTGCAGTTGATGTTGACGGTCGATCAACGCGGCATCCCCTGCCGCGTGCCCTTGCAAGCGCAGCGTGACCGCCGTCAACTCCTTTTCCACCGCGATCACGGGGGCAAACACCGCTTCCACCTCGTCCCACAAGGTGTGTGCTTCCCCCGAACAAGCGTGCTGTTCCAAATACCCGATACGGGCGGTTTTGGCGAACACCACGTCCCCTTCGTCAATGGAATATTCCCCCGTGAGCATGCGAAACAAGGTGGTCTTGCCACAGCCGTTTTCGCCGACCAAGCCCACCTTGTCGTGTTCGTTTATTTCAAAACTCAATCCGGAAAACAACGTGCGTTCTCCGAACTGTTTGCCCACACGGTGGGCAGACAGCATAGCCATACTCCCGTTTATTCCTTTCCGATACGGTCGAAGGTGATGGTATCCAGTTTTTCCACCACCGTGCGGGTCACTTCATCAAACACCGAGTAGAACGGGCACACACCGGCCGCCGTGTGGGTGCAGGTGTATTCCCCGTCACCGCAACGGCTGAAACGGTAGGGTCCTTCCACCGCTTCGATCACCTGCCGCAACGTGATGTCGGCGGGAGGGCGCGCCAATTCATAGCCGCCGTGTGCCCCCTTGAAAGAAAGCACCACGCCTGCCGCCACCAGTTTACCCATAATCTTCAACGCAAAGCGCAAGGACACGCCCGTGGCCTCTGCCACCGTGCGCGCATCGCACCGTCCGCCAAGGTGCACCATGTGGTGCACGATGCGCACGGCGTAATCCGATTCCAAATTGATATGCATTATAAACCTCTTAATCCAAGAAATCTTTCAGTTTCTTGCTGCGGCTGGGATGGCGCAGTTTGCGCAGTGCCTTCGCTTCGATCTGGCGAATACGCTCACGGGTAACGTCGAATTCCTTGCCCACCTCTTCCAACGTGCGCGGACGACCGTCCTCCAAGCCAAAACGCAGTTGCAACACCTTCGCTTCACGCGGCGTAAGGGTGGAGAGCACTTCGCTCAACTGCTCACGCAACAGCGTGTGGGATGCCGCATCCGCCGGTGCCGGCGCATCGTCGTCGGGAATAAAATCGCCAAGGTGGCTGTCCTCTTCCTCACCGATGGGGGTTTCCAGCGAAACCGGTTCTTGCGCCACACGCATGATCTCGCGCACTTTGTCCACCGGCATTTCCAAACGCTGGGCAATTTCGTCTACCGACGGCTCGTGTCCGTTTTCGTGCAACAACTGGCTGGACACCTTCTTCACCTTATTGATGGTTTCCACCATATGCACGGGAATGCGGATGGTGCGCGCCTGATCCGCAATGGCACGGGTGATTGCCTGACGGATCCACCACGTGGCGTAGGTGGAGAATTTGAAACCTTTGGTATAGTCGAACTTCTCCACCGCTTTGATCAGACCGAGGTTGCCTTCCTGGATCAGATCCAAGAACTGCATACCGCGCCCGACGTACCGTTTGGCAATGCTGACAACCAGACGCAAATTGGCTTCGGACAAGCGTTTTTTCGCACTGCTGTCCCCTGCCATGATGCGTTCTGCCAGCGTGACTTCCTCTTCGGGGGTGAGCAACGGCACACGACCGATCTCTTTCAGATACACCTTCACGGGGTCGTCCACCATCACGGGGTCGCCCATATCCTCGCCGTCCACACGCTCTTCAATCACCGTGTCGATGTCCGCCAAATTGTCGTCCGCAAAATCGTCCACAATCTGTATGTTCTGCGCTTCAATCAATTCATAGAGTTTGTCCACCTGTTCCAGATCGAAATCAGCGTTTTCGGTGGCATCCAAGATCTCCTGCGTGGTGAGTTTACCCTTGGCACGGCCCAACACCAAAAGATCGTTCAACCGCTTTTCTTTCAGCAAGGTTGCCGCATCGGCAGGTGTCGGACACTCCTGCTCCGCCGCTTCGGTTTCTGCCGCAGGGGTGGTGTTTTCGGTGACCTGTTCTTGTTCTTTAACCTTCGTGCTCATCATGTATATCTCCTTTTCAAACGGTTATTTCTTATCTTCCCGCAGTTTTTTCAAATAGGCTTGAATGTCCTCGTCCGAAGGGGTACCCTCCTGCACGGCAAGGCGCCGCTTTTCTTCAGCGATCACGGCGGCACAATGCAACGCTTCTTCGGGGGTGTTTGCCCGCTCGCTCGCTTCTTGCACCATACGTGTGAGATACGCCATGCCGTCCACTTCATATTCCGCAGAGAGCAAGGCCAGTTCCACAAGCAAGCCGTTTTTGTGCCGTGTGACCAATTGCTCATACACCCCACGGTTGAATGCCGTAACCATACGGTCGGGCGGCAACGCTTCGCTCACTTTGGGGATGTAATCGGGGTTGCGGATCAGCAAGCCGATCAACGCTTCCTCTGCACGGGCGGCACGCCAATGGGTTTCCGCATCGGGATACACCTTTTTCACCGCCGCGGTGCTTTGCCGCACCGCTTGGGAAAGCTGCTGCCCTTCCTGCCGACGGATGCGGCGGCGATCCACGCTGCGAATCTGATCCAACAAAGCGGATTTGGTCACCCCGATCTCCGAAGCGACCTTGCCGGCATACACGTCCCGTTCCACCGGACTTTGCAACCCTGCCAGCAGTTCCGCCACCGCTTTGAGATAACGGGATTGTCCGTCTGCCGAGGTGAGATCGACCTTTTTGCCCAGTTCCAACAAACGGTACTCCACGTCGTTCGCGGAGCGTTCCATCAACAAACGGAACCGCTCGGCGCCGTTGTTTTTTATAAATTCATCCGGGTCTTTGCCGTCGGGCACACGCACCACTTTGATACGCACGCCCGTTTCGCGCAACAGGTCGATTGCGCGCCCCGTGCCCTTTTGTCCGGCGGCATCCGCATCAAACGTGAGCACCACTTCCGATGCATATCGGGCGATCAGCCGTGCATGTTCCGCCGTAAACGACGTGCCCAGCGCCGCCACCGCATTGGTGAACCCTGCCTGATGCAACGCAATCACGTCCATATACCCTTCGCACAAGATCAGTTGCGTGCCGCCTTCCTCCATTTTGCCGAGTGCGGATTTCGCAAAATTCAGCGCGAACAGGTTGTCCGACTTTTTGTATGCCAGCGTGTCGGAGGTGTTGATATATTTCGGTTTGGAATCGTCCAACACACGACCGCCGAAGGCGATGACGTTGCCGCGAATATCAATGATCGGCACCATAATGCGTCCTCGGAAAATGTCGTATAAGTGACCGCGCTCACTTCGTTTGCACAGCCACGCGGCAATCAGTTCTTCATCGGTGAACCCCTTTTGCCGCAACGCATCGCGCAACGCCCATCCCGAATCGGGTGCATATCCCAACCCGAAATGGCGAATGGTGGTATCGGTGTAACCGCGTGAGCGGTAATACTGCAAGCCCACCGCGCCTTTCGGATCACTCAACATACCGTGATAAAAGCGTGCCGCTTCACGGTTGGCTTCCAGCACGCGCACGCGCAGTTTGGACACCGCGTCGTTGACACCCTGTTCCGGCATACGCAAGCCGGCGCGTTCCGCCAAGAATTTCACCGCATCCACGTAATCTAAATTTTCCATGCGCCGCACGAAGGTGATCACGTCACCGCCGGCACCGCAACCGAAACAGTAAAAGGAATTGTTGTCGCTGTACACGGTGAAAGACGGGGTCTTTTCCCCGTGGAAGGGGCAAAGCCCCACCAAGGTGCGTCCGCGCCGTTTCAGGCGGACGTAGGTGGACACCAACGGTTCCAATTCGTTGCGGTTGACCACGTCTTCAATAAAGCTGTCGGGTATCGCCACCGTGCCCCCTCCTTTCGTGTTGTGAACGTCAATTACTTGCTGATTGTAACACCCCAGCTGCGCGGAATGAACAACCTGCTGTACATATCGAGCGCGTAGTTGTCTGTCATGCCGGCGATATAATCGCACACCGCCCGTGCCGCCCCTTCACGCTCACAAATGGCGGCGTATTCGGCAGGCAGGGATTCCGGCTTTTGCACAAAGTGGGTGAACATCTGCTCGATCAAGCCGTCCACCTTGCTTTCTTCACTTTTGGCAGCCGGATTCAAATACACCGCCTTATACATAAATGCATGCAATTCTTCAAACGCTTTGGCGGTGGCATCGTCCATCGCCACCGTGTCGCCGCTGTTTTCCACCAACGAGGTGACCATGCGGTCGATACGGGCGGCGCGCCCTTCCCCAAAGGTTTGAAGCAGATGTGGGGGGACGTCCGATTCCTTCAACACACCGGCACGCACCGCATCGTCGATGTCGTGGCTGATGTAGGCAATCTTATCCGCCAAGCGCACGATGCGCCCTTCCAGCGTGTAGGCTTCCTCTCCACGGGTGTGGGTGAAAATGCCGTTTCGGGTCTGACGGGTCAAGTTCAACCCGACACCGTTGTTTTCCAACCGTTCCACCACGCGCACGCTCTGCTCAAAATGGCGAAAGCCGCCATCCATCAGGCGGTCGAGCGCACGCTCGCCTGCGTGACCGAAGGGGGTGTGCCCCAAATCGTGTCCCAACGCAATCGCTTCGGTGAGATCTTCGTTGAGCTGCAATGCCCGTGCCACCGTGCGTGCGATCTGCGCCACCTCCAACGTGTGGGTCAACCGCGTGCGGTAATGGTCCCCTTCGGGCGAAAGGAACACCTGTGTTTTGTGTTTCAGACGGCGAAACGCCTTGCAGTGCAGAATGCGGTCGCGATCCCGTTGATATTCGGTGCGATACGGGCAAGGCTCACCGGGGCGTTCCCGTTGTGCTTCGTCCGAAAATGCCGCATGCGGCGAAAGACGGGTGTGTTCCTCCCGTTCATACCGTTCCCGTACCGTCATGTCTGCACACTCCTTTTTTCGGTCGTATATTTACATATGGTATTCGCGAGTATTTTAACGCAGAGTGGGCCAATAATCCGCCTTCTTTCAACAGGTTTGGATTACTCTTGCCACCCTACTTATATATACGCGCAAAATCGAAAAACTCCTTGTTTTTTCTGAAAAAAAGACGAAATTTATTTTTCCACGGGGAACGGGTAGAACCCTTCCCCTTCTTCGGCGAGGGTCAACGCGCCTGCCGACTGTTCGGTCAACGCCTTTTGCAACCCGTCGTGTGCTTCAAACGGCAGGTGAAAGCGCAAAGTTACGGCTTCTTCAAACACCGTGTCGTCGAGCACCGCGCCGTGTGCCTGCAAAAGCGGTGCCGCCCAACCGTACTGCGCATAATCGCAGGTGAGCGACAGCAACTCGCAACAGCGCATATCGCACCGCACCCCGGCATCCACCGCCAAGCGTGCCGCGTGCGAATACGCTCGCACCAAACCGCCGCCGCCCAGCAAAATGCCGCCGAAATACCGTGTGACCACCACCACGCAGTCGGTCACCCCTTCTTTTTGCAACACGTCCAACACCGGCATACCGGCCGTGCCTTGCGGTTCTCCGTCGTCCGAAAAACGGCGAACACCGCCTTCACGCAACACGTACGCCCACACGTTGTGTTTGGCATCCCAACACTCTTTTTTTCGTGCCGCCACAAACGCCTGTGCCTCCTCTTCGGTGGTGACAGGTGCAATATGCCCGATGAAACGCGAACGTTTTTCGGTGAATTCGTCCGATGCCGCGCGACATACGGTGCGATAATCCTTCGTCATTCCACTCAACTCCTACAAAAAACGGACAACGCGCCGCGTTGTCCGTTTTTTTCCTACAAACTTATTTGCCTTCCTGCATGCCGAAACGCTTCTTAAAGCGATCAACGCGCCCGCCGGTATCAACCAACTTCTGCTTGCCCGTAAAGAACGGATGGCACTTGGAGCAAATTTCAACACGGATATTTTCCTTGGTGGAACCGGTTGCAATCACTTCGCCGCAAGCGCAGGTAATGGTCGTTTGCTTGTAGTCAGGATGGATCGACTCTTTCATCAGATGTCACCTCTTTCAGTAACTCGGAAGTTTTACGAACCGACCACAGCCCGCACTTCCGTAACATACGGATTATACCACACCTGTTTTGAAATTGCAAGTCCTTTTTTACACTTTTTCATTTTCTTTTTCAAATTCTTGTGCCAACAACTGCATCACTTCGGCACGGTCGTAGGTTTTGATCTCTTTCACGGAATCCTCTTCTTCCCAACCGCACACCGCCGCATAGTCACAGTAATCACACGGCGAATGCTCCTTTTGCACGGTGGGGATCGCCGCCACGTCGCCGCGGCGCAAGGTTTCCGCCATGGAACGCAACAGGTTTTCCGCCCGTGCTTTCAAGTGCCCGAACTGTGCCAGCGTGGCCACGGCGGAACGGCTGTCACAAGTGCCGTCCTTTTTGAGCGTAGCCGGGATGAAAACGCCGTTCACGCCGCTTTCCATCGCATCCAATACGTCGGCATCGTCCAGCAACAGACCGTTCATCTTCATCGCGCGGAGCCGATCAATCGCCTGCTTTTCGGGGGTGTCCCCTTTGTTCACTTCCAGCACGGGCAGTTTCACGGGAAGGTACAGCACACCGGCTGGCAACGGTTTGCCGCCGTAACGGGTGTGTGCATTATCCCACAGCGCAAAGAGATAGAGCAACATTTGCAGGTTGAGCCCTTCAATCACTTCGTTCAATTTGAATTCCTTTTTGCCGGTTTTGTAATCCACCACGCGGATGTATGCCGTGTCCCCTGCGCGATACACGTCCACACGGTCGATCTTGCCGATCACCCGTACCGTCGTGCCGTCCGCCAAGGTCACCGCCGAGGTCGGAACACCGTCCCCCGTGCCGATCGGCAATTCGTAATCGGCAGGTACAAAGCGGCTTTGGCGCAGTTCCTGCACCACCTGCCACAACATGGCTTCCACGATGCGCCCCAACCGCCGCAGTTGGCTCAAAAAGCGTGCGCTTTTATCGGCCGTGCCACCAAAAACCGTATCGGCGTAAACATCCATGGCGGTCGCCGCATCGGTTGCCACCACCTCACGCGTGACCCCTTTCATCCGAGCCGCCACATAACGCGGCAACACCGTTTCCATCACAAAGTGTGCCAAGTTGCCGAACTCCAACGGATCGATCGCCGCAGGTCTGGGGGCTCTCACACGCAACCCGTACTTGCAGAAATAGGAAAAACGGCATTGATAATAGTCGTTCATCTGCGAGGCAGACAACGTCATGTGCTTTCCGAAGAAGTCGGCCGCCGCCGACGGTTGCTCAAACATTTTCGGGCGGTGAGCCGCCGCCCGTTCCATCGCCTGCAAGCGAGGGGCAAACAGCGGATGCGCGGCAAAATAGGCATGCAAGGTCGCCCGTTCCGGTGTAAAGTCGCGGAACTTTTCAGCCAAAAGGGTAAACGCTTCGCCGTCACTTTCCGGCAGCATCGCCGCCGAAAGGGTGGCGTGGTTTTTGAATACGGCGTTCACCGCCATCACGAATTCCGAGGGCGGTAACGCCTCGCCGTCAACCGTTTCCAAATAGCTGATATATAGCCGTTCTGAGGGAACCGCCACCGCCATATAGGCGTGCAGACGTTCTTCCACCGCTTGCAGATCCCCTGTTTCCGATAACGTAACCCCGTGTTCGGAAAGGGTGCGCCGCTCACGATCGGTGATCAAGCCGCCCGTGGCAGGATAGGCAGGAAACACCCCTTCGTTTGCGCCCAACACCCACACCACACGCGGTGAGGAGAAACGCATACGTTCTGCACTGCCGATCTGCACCGCATCCAGCCCTTGCGGAATACTGCCGCGATCGGTGGCGGTGAGCGCCAACGAAAACAGCTCTTCCAGTTGGGATGACGACAACAGTGAGGTGCCAAGCGCCGTGGCAAAGTGATCCAACACACCCATCATCAAATCCCATGTGTGTTCCATACGGTCGGCCGCCGCATAGTCACCCACATGGCGCAGGCGCTTCGCCTGTAAACGCAAAACCCTTGCCACCTGCGCATCGACAAGGTATTGATACATCGCTCGTGCAAAAACCTGCCCCGTCACTTTTGAGCGCAACGTATCCGTCAATTTTTGGAGCGGAATCAGCGCACGGCGGCGCAAAAGATTCAAATACCGCAAGGTGCTTTCGCTTTTCGGGGTCACGGTTTCCATACCTTCGGGATTGGCGGTCCACTCCTCACGCAAGGCGCGCCCCGAAAGTCCCCACACGAAAAGATAGTTTTCCACACGGGCCACCGACGAAGCGGAAAAGCCGAGCAACCCCGTTTTCATTCCCTGCAACACGTGCTCGGTTGCAAACCCTTCGGCGGCGGTGCGCAACGCCGCCATCATCAGCACCGACAGCGGTTCGGTGACAATGCTTTCACGCTGATCCATATAATACGGAATGCCGGCATTCTCCATCGCCACATCCAAAATGCCGTGATAATCCGCCAAATTGCGCGCCACCACCGCCACGTCGCGGCAACGCAACCCTTCTTCACGCATCAAACGGCGCAACTCGTGGGTCAGCGCACGGCATTCGGCATAGCGATCGGAGGCCGCCGCTGTGGTGATTGCCGTGCATTCCTGCTCGTACTCTTCCCGTTCGGTGGCAAAGCAGGTGCGCTCCAACACGGCAAGTTCCTCGTTCGCCGCGCGATGATTGACGGTGACGTATTGCGGTGCCGCCACCTCCACCCCGTTGTCCCGTGCCATCTGCACAAACCGATTGGCGGTGCGTGTCACCGGCGCAAACAGCGCATATTCATCGCGTGCATCCAAACTGTCGGTGCAAAGGGCGATCACCGTGCGTACCGCACGGCGCATCAACAGTTTCATCACCTGCATTTCCTGTTCGGTGAAACCTTTGAACCCATCCACAAACAGCACCGCTCCCTGCCCGAAACGGCTTTGCGGCAACTGCTCTGCCAAACGGGTGAGGGCATCGGCCGGATCCAGATAACTGTCCGCCGCCAACGCTTCATACGCTTCCATAATGCAGGAAAGTTCCTGCAACTTTTGCCGCAACGTGCCTTCCGACAAGGAGACGGCGGTTTCTTCCAAACAGCGAGGAGTAACGGCGTATTGCTTGCATTCCGCCATCACGTCCAGCACCGCTTGCACGTAATCCGCGCGTGCGGCGTGGCGGCGATACAGCACCAAGCGATCCTCCACCTGGCGCAAAGCGCGGCTCATCAACAAGGTGCGCGTCACGTTGTCCATCACCTTGCCGGACAGACCGCCGCATTCGCGTGCCACCGTTTCTGCCAAGCGTGTAAAGCTTAACACCTGTACATAACTGGCTTTTTTCACGCCTAAACGGCGCAAGAGAGTGCGCTCATTTTCAAAGGAAATTTGTTCGGGCACCAGCAATACGAGGTTCTGCTCCCCTGCTTCGGCACGACGAATGATCTCTTCTTGTACCGCTTGTGTCTTGCCGTACCCCGAACGCCCCAAAATCAGTTGCAACATCACGCACACCTCCCCTACCTACAATACAATAAGCATACAACAACCGCTGTCATTTTGCAAGTGTTTCCCCATAATTTACTGTTTTCGGGACATACTCCACGTTAGAAAGGGTGATGAAAATGGCAATCGCGGCGGTGCGTGCGACGCTGATCTACGTGGTATTGGTGGGGGCATTACGCGTGATGGGAAAACGGCAACTCGGCGATCTGCAACCGTCCGAACTGGTGGTCACGCTGTTGATTGCCGATATGGCGGCGGTGGCGATGCAGGACACCGCCTCACCGCTGTTCAGCGGTTTGATTCCCATTGCCGTTTTGGTTTCGCTGGAACTGCTGCTGTCGGCGGCCATGTTGAAACTGCCGTTTTTGGAACGGTTGCTCGGCGGACGTGCCATGTTACTGATCAAAAACGGGACAGTGGATCAGCAGGTATTGCGCAAACTGCGCCTCACCATCGACGACGTGTTGAGTGCCCTGCGCCAGCAAGGGGTGTTCGACCTGCGACAAGTGCAATATGCCGTGGCAGAAACGGGCGGTCAGATCAGCCTTCTGCTTAAAACGGAAGAGCGTCCGCTGACTCCGAAGGATATGCACCTGCCTCCCGTGGCGGATAACACCCCGTTTTTAGTGGTGAGCGACGGCAAGATCACCCCTTACGGGTTGTCGCTGTGCGGACAAGACGAGGAATGGGTGCACCGCACGCTGAAAGCACAAAACTGCACACTTGCCGACGTGTTTTTGCTGGTGGCAGACCGGCAAGGCGGATTTTATCTCATCAGAAAGGAGGACACGCCGTGAAGCGTTTACCCATCGCCTTTTTGCTGTTGGTGCTGACCGTGGGGTTGTGTGTGGGACCGAATTGGTTTTTGGAGAACACCACGGCACGCATGGCCGATCAACTGCACCGTGCCGAAACGGCGCTGAACGAGGAGGATGCGGACACTCTGCGTAAAGCAGTGGATACGTTTTGTCGCACCTTTCACGATGCCAACCGTATTCTTCCGCTGTTTTATCCCCACGAAAAGATGGATGCCATTGAAGAAAGTGCCGCCCTGTTGCCGCTGTTGACCGAAAAAAGTGCCGCCCACCTGGCGGAAGAGTTGGCGCGGTGTCAATACCACGTCGAACATCTGCGCGAAAGTGAGCGGCTGAGTTTCAGCAATGTGTTTTAGACCATGTTTCGGGGAAGCACCGTGCGGTCGAACTCCTCGGCGGTGATGTATCCGCTTTGCAGGGCGGCTTCACGCAGGGTGATGCCGCGTCGATATGCATCGAGCGCGATGGCGGCGGCGTTTTCATAGCCGATTTTCGGTGAGAGGCAGGTAACCAGCATCAGCGAACGGGACAGATTTTCTTCCATGCGTTCACGGTCGGCGGTGATGCCCTCCACACAGTTGTGACGGAAAGAATCCATCACGTCTTTAAGCAGGGTGCAGGACTGTTCAAAATTATAGGCGATGACCGGCATGAACACGTTGAGTTCAAAATTACCTTGCGATGCCGCAAACCCGATGGCGGCATCGTTCCCCATCACCTGCACCGCCACCATTGTGACCGCTTCGCATTGGGTGGGGTTCACCTTACCCGGCATAATGGAACTGCCCGGCTCATTTTCGGGAATGCGAATTTCGCCGATGCCGCACCGTGGACCGGATGCCAGCCAACGCACGTCGTTCGCGATTTTCATTAAATTCGCCGCCAACGCTTTCAGCGCCCCGTGTGCAAACACGAACGCATCCTTCATGGTGAGGGCGTGAAACTTGTTGTCGTCCGGCAGGAAGGTGGTGCCGCATTGTTCCGACAGTTCGCGGCACACCGCGACATCAAAGCCTTGCGGCGCGTTCAAACCCGTGCCCACCGCCGTGCCGCCGATGGCAAGACGGCGCAAACGGTCGGTCGCCGCACGCAACATCACCACCGCTTCCTCCACACCGGCACGCCAACCGCTGATCTCATCCGAAAAATACAGCGGCGTGGCATCCTGCAAATGGGTGCGTCCGATTTTGATGACACCGCGATGCGCTTCCTCCAAACGGGCAAAGGTGGCCGCCAGCGCCTCGGCGGCAGGGATCACTCCCTGTTCGACCGACAGTACCGCCGCCATGCTCATCGCGGTGGGAAAGGTATCGTTGGAACTTTGGGACATATTCACATGGTCGTTTTCGTGAAGCGAAACCGTCGCCGCACGGGCAATGACCTCGTTTACGTTCATATTGGTCTGGGTGCCGCTGCCGGTTTGCCACACGGCAAGCGGAAATTCCTCCGCCAGTTCCCCCCGAAGAATGCGGTCGCACACCGCGGCGATCGCCTCAGCTTTTTCGGGGTTAAGTTTACCGTTTGCGGCATTCACCTTGGCACATGCCTTTTTCAATTCGGCAAACGCCGCAATCAGCGAAGGTGGCATTTTTTCACTGCCGATATGAAAATTTTGGCGACTGCGTTCGGTTTGCGCTCCCCACAGGCGAGCGACATCCACCTCCACCGTACCGAGTGCATCGTGTTCCATACGTGTTGCCACAAATCATCCGTCCCTTTTTGCGTTTTTTCAAATCATACACCAAAAGTTTCTTTTTTGCAAGAGGGAATATACATATCGGGTTCGCAGATAGCCGCATCTTCCTCTTTTACACAATCCACTTCTTTTTTACACCGACACAATACTTTTTGCCTCTTGTTGCCGCGCCAAAAAAACGGATATACTGATGGTAAAGGTTCGGCTCATCGTGTAATAAACCCATCAAGAGCAAGGAGAATTTCTTATGAAGGGCCCGCGTGTGCACACCGAAAAGTTGGGAATCCGCCGCCTGGAAGCGGTGGTGTTGGCGCTGTATCGCCGCAGTCGCCGCTATCAGCGGCTGGGCGACATTTTGAAAAAGGAGGCAGACGTTGATGGCGCGTAAATGCTTTTGCGATATTCACCCCATCTGCTATGAAATTTCAAAATACGAAGAAATTGCCAAGCGGTTTTTGAAAGATGTGTTCAGCACCACGCGTTTTGCCAAGCGTGGCGAGGAGGAACGTCTGCCCGTGGTCGGCGGCGGCGAGCGCATCCCCCTCGCGGCCGATACGGCGGTAGGATACAACTATATCGACTACCGTTTCAAGAATGAGACCGACCAAGATTTTCAAATCTTTTTGTGGTGTGAGGGCGAAGATCTCTGCGCCGAGTTGCGCGCCGCTCGTCCCCTCACGCACACCTACGGGTTGGTGGAGGAAGATCACCATTTCCGCAAGGAAGGCGACAAATATTATCGCTGTTCCAAACTCTACCGCACCGTGTCGGATAACGGAACGGGCAAACTGCTCGAAAAGACGTTGATTTGGGACAACCACTCGGAAGTGGTGTTCGATCCCAAGTTGATTCCGCAAGCGTTGCTTCGTGTGTAATTGTCGAAAAAACCCTGTTGACAGTCACCCCGAAACCGCCTATAATAAGGATGTGACAAAGACATGGGGTCGTAAAGGTTTCGACGGGGGTCGTGAGTCACGGTAAGCGAGTAGCGGTACCGACCCGCTATAAAATCGGTAACCTTAAAAAATAAACGACAACAATACTGTTGCCCTCGCGGCCTAATTAGGCTGCCGTTTCATCCCGAAGTACCGCGGTCGGGAATGAAGCGTCGATGAGCGGTGAACGTGAGCGTGCGCTCGGTGCGGCGCGCGCCACGGCTTTGCACCTACCGTAACCGAAAGCCTGCCGTTCGGCGTTCGGTGAGGGGAATCCCAAACGATCGGCTGCACTCGGAGAAAGCTGTGACAAGTGGTTTTCGGACGGGGGTTCGATTCCCCCCGGCTCCACCAAACAAAAAAAGAACACCTTCGCGGTGTTCTTTTTTGTTTGGCGAGGGGGGAATCGAACCAGGAATGGGAGCGAACATCGCACGTAGTGCGATAAGGAGCGACAGAGAAACAGTCCGGTGGACTGTTTCGACATTCCTCCAAAGGCGGCAACGCCGCCTGCGACATATTCCCCCCGGCTCCACCAAATAAAAGGCGAAGCGCCCCGTTACGGCGTTTCGCTTACAATAACAAAGGGGATGGCCCACTTTATTAATGGGCCAGCCTTTTTTGTTCCATGGTTAAAAAACACGTATAACAACATTTACTCCCCGAATTTTTCGGCGGCGGTCTTCAGCATTTGTCGAATCGGGAGAGCATACGGGCAACGGGTCTCGCACGCGCCGCAACCGACACACGCGGAGGCTTTGACCGCAAGGGTGGCGTACCGCTCGTGTGCCCAATGTTCCAACCCGTAACGGGAGAGATATCCTTCGAACAGGAACACCGAGGGGATGGCAATACCCACAGCGCAGGGGGCGCAATAGTTGCAACGGCGACAAAACTGCGTGCCGAGCGTGCTCTGTATCGCCGTGATCGCCGCCAGTTCTTCGGCGGTCAAGGGAGCATTGTTGCTCGCCGCCGCCACGTTTTGTTGCAATTCGTCCGCGGTGGCCATACCGGGGATCACCACACTCACTGCCTCGTTTTGCAAAATGTAGCGAATGGCAAGTGCCGCATCTTCGATCGCACCGCCTGCGAGCGGTTTCATATTAATAAAGCCGATCCCTTTCTCGCGGCAACGTGCAATGAGTTCCTCCCCTTGCGTTTCTACGATATTGTAGGGGAACATGACGGTTTCCACCCAATCCATCGTGAGGGCGTAGGCAAACGCTTCCACCGAATGGGCGGTCACACCGATGTGACCGATCCTCCCTGCCGCTTTGGCTTCCTGCAACGCCTCCAATGCGCCGCCGGGGGCAATCACGGTGTCCAGTTGTGCGGCGGTGGCGTTGTGCACTTGATAGAGGTCGATGTAATCGGTGCGCAGGTTACGAAGGCTCTGTGCGATATCACGCGCCATTCCCTCTTTGTCGCGTGACATGGATTTGGTGGCAATCACAAAATCGTCGCGCACCCCTTCCAGCGCGAGCCCCAAGTATTCCTCGCTCACGGTGTAGGCACGGGCGGTGTCGATGAAATTGACACCCTGCTCGCGCATCCGTAACACGAGCGCACGGGTGCCTTCGGCATCAATCCGCTGAATGGGGATTCCCCCGAATCCCAGCCGCGCGATCCGCAACCCCGTCTTGCCCAACGTGACGTACTCCATGGCATCAGCCCCCTTTTTGTTACAGCATAGCACAGATGGAGGGAAACTACAAGAAAAAGCACCTGACAACGGGGAGTGCTTTTCGATTTTTACTTCTTGAAACTCTCTTTCAGCGAGACCGAGCGATTGAACACCGGATGATCGGGAGTGCTGTCCTTATCGGCGCAGAAATAGCCAAGACGCATGAACTGGAAGGCTTTTTCGGGAGCGGACACCGCCACGTCGGGCTCAAGTTTGCAACCCGTCAGCACTTCGAGCGAATCGGGATTCAGGCAGGAGAGATAATCCTTATCCGCCGCATCGGGATCGGGATCGAGGAACAAGGCGTTATACAAACGCACTTCGGCATCCACCGCTGTGGCCGCATCCACCCAATGGATGGTGCCGCGCACACGGCGCCCGTCGGCGGTGTTGCCGCCGCGCGACGCGGGATCGTACTCCGCCAGCACTTCGATGAGGTTGCCCTCGTCATCGCGCACACAACCCGTGCACTTCACCACGTAGGCGGATTTGAGACGCACTTCGTTGCCGGGGAACATACGGAAATAGCCTTTCACGGGTTCATCCATATAGTCGTCCGCTTCGATATACAAGTTGCGCGAGAAGGTGACCGCCTTCTGCCCACCGTTTTCCACCGTGGGATTCAGATCGGTCATGAATGTGTCGCTCTCCCCTTCGGGATAGTTCGTGATGGTGAGTTTCACGGGATGGAGCACCGCCATCGCGCGGTCGGCGTTAGCGTTCAAGTCCTCACGCAGGCAATTTTCCAAGAGTGCGACTTCCACCGTGTTGGGCACCTTCGCCACGCCCACGCGCTCAATGAAATCGCGCACGGCGTGGGGGGTGTAACCGCGACGGCGCAGACCCGACAGGGTGGGCATACGCGGATCGTCCCAACCGCGGACATACCCTTCCTCCACCAGGTTGCGGAGTTTGCGCTTGGACAGCACCGTGTAGTTGATGCCCAGTCGCGCAAATTCGATCTGACGGTTGTTGGCTTCGTAATCCACGTTGTCGCGCACCCAGTTATAGAGCGGACGGTGGTTTTCGAATTCCAACGAGCAGAGCGAATAGTTGATCTGCTCGATCATATCCTCAATGGGATGGGCATAGTCGTACATCGGATAGATGCACCACTTGTTGCCCTGGCGGTGATGTTCCGCGTGATTGATGCGATAGATCGCCGGGTCACGCATATTGAAGTTACCGCACGCAAGGTCGATCTTCGCACGCAGGGTCATGGCACCGTTCGGGAATTCGCCCCTCCGCATACGGGCAAACAGATCGAGGCTTTCCTCGATCGGACGGTCGCGGTAGGGGCTGACCGCCGGATGGGTGAGGTCACCGCGGTTGGCGCTCATCTCTTCGGGGGTCAGTTCGCACACGTAGGCAAGTCCCTTTTTGATGAGTCCCACCGCCAGATCGTACATCGTTTCAAAATAGTCGGATGCGTAATAGAAACGATCCTCCCAATCGAAGCCCATCCAGCGGATATCCTCCTGAATGGCGCGGACGTACTCTTCGTCCTCCTTCGCAGGGTTGGTGTCGTCCATACGCAGGTTACACATACCACCGTATTTTTCCGCCGTACCGAAGTCGATGCACATCGCCTTCACGTGACCGATGTGCAAATAGCCGTTCGGTTCGGGCGGAAAACGGGTGTGGATCTTTTCGCCGTAGGTACGCCCACCGGGCTGTTGCTCTTCGTCAATGATATCGTGAATGAAATTACCGCCTGCGGTAACCTTGATCTCGTCTGCCATAATTCTCTCTCCTTAGGGTGAGCATTCAAACCCAAGCTCCGTTTTGGGAAGGCGGATTTTTGCTCATTCATTGTTAAAATACTCGCCAATACTTACAATTTTGCCACAGCCGCCGCCAGGCGCGCCAGCACGCGCTCACGACCGAGCAGTTGCATAATCGCACACAGATCGGGGGTGTTGCGCCGCCCCGTGACCGCCAGACGGATCACGGTACTGACATCGCCTGCATGCCCTTTCCAACCGGTGGGATCTTTTTTGTATTCCTTCACCTCGGGGCAGAAACCCAACGCCGGGCAGATCGCCTTGATGGTGTCGAACCACGCGGATTTATCCTGCGTTTCGTCGTACACGGCGGCATAGGCCTCCAAAATCGCTTTGGCATCCGCCGCGGTGATGTTTTCGGGCAGTTCCAACGCACCGTCGAACAGTTCTTCGAAGAAATACGCCGTGTAATCCTTCGCATCGCCCCATTTCGCCATATCTTTGCGTGGTTTGTTGCCGCCGCGATCGATGGCGAAGATGCCCACCGTGTACGCTTCATCCGCCGTGAGCAGACGATAGTATTCCTCGTCGTACTGCTTGGCCCAAGCGGTCACCGCCGCCGCCACGTCTTCCGCGGTCATACGGCTGATGACCCCCTTGCTCACGTCGGTCATCTTATCCATATCAAACAGCGCACCCGACACACTCATCTTCTTCGGGTTGAAGGGGAACTGCTCACGCGGCGCGGTGGGGTTGCAACGCCGCCAATCCTCAAAATCACTCGAAGCAATGGTCATCAGGTATTCCTGCACGCTGTCGGCGGAATAGCCTTGCTCGGCATAAAACTGCATCGCCGCTTCGGGATCCTTGCGCTTCGAGATTTTGCGCTTGGAGTCGCCGTCCATCTTCATGATGGGACTGATGTGCAGATATTTGGGTGCTTTGAACCCGAGCATACGGAACAGTTGCAAGTGTTTGGGGACCGAGGCGATCCATTCGTCGCCGCGTGCCACGTGGGTGGTGCGCATAAAGTGATCGTCCACCGCGTGGGCGAAGTGATAGGTCGGGATGCCGTCGGATTTCAAGAGCACCAGATCTTCGTCGTTTTCGGGCATTTCGATGGTGCCGCGCAACAGGTCGTCGAACTTGATGCGGTTTTGCTCGCTGCCGGGAGAACGCAAACGCACCACGTAACTCTCCCCTGCTTCAATGCGCGCGATCGCCTCTTCGGTCGCAATGTTGCGGCACACGGCGTATTCGCCGTAATACCCCGTGCGCGCTTTCGCCGCCTCTTGACGGCTGCGCGCTTCGGCACGGGCTTCCTCGGTGCAGAAGCAGGGATACGCATTGCCTTGCTTCACGAGTTCCTTCACAAAGGTGTGATAGATCGCCACACGCTCGCTTTGCTTGTACGGGCCGTAAGCCCCTTGCACCGTGCCGGGGGCGACAAAGCCTTCGTCGATGGTGAGACCAAAGGTGTTCAGCCCCGAAAGCAGGTTGTCTGCACCACCTTCCACCTCGCGCTTTTGGTCGGTATCCTCCAAGCGGAAATAAAACACACCGTTTTGCCCTGCAAGCAGGCGGTCGATCAACGCGGAGAAGAAGGTGCCGATGTGCAAATACCCCGTGGGGGACGGTGCCACACGCGTGACGCGTGCACCTTCCGCCAAGGTACGGGCAGGATACATCGCTTCATACTCCTCGGGTGTTTTCAAGGGTTCGGGGAACATCACGTTCGCCAATTTTTCCTGCAAATTCAAAAGAACAGCCTCCTTGCGCTGTAAAATTTCCATATACATAGACTATTTTACATTTTTTACTTGTAAATGTCAATCGAAGTATGCTATAATTAGGCTATATTTTTTCAAGAAGAAAGAAGAATGGCTATGAATTATACGTTTGCCGACCGTATCGCCAACCTGTCCCCCTCGGCGATCCGTGAAATTTTGAAGTTTACCTCCGATCCGTCGGTGGTATCGCTGGCGGCAGGGAATCCTGCACCCGAAGCGTTCCCCACCGAGGTGATCGCAGATATTTCCGCGCGCATCTTCCGCGAACGTCCCATTGATGCGTTGCAATACAGCATCACCGAAGGGTATCCTGCCCTGCGCCGTCGCCTGAAAGCCTACATGACCGAAAAGCACCGCTCGTTCGACGAAGAGCGCGACGAGTTGATCGTCACCAGCGGTGCCCAGCAGGTGATGGAACTGGTGGTGAAAGTGCTGTGCAACCCCGATGACGTGATCCTGTGCGAAGCGCCGAGTTTTATCGGCTCGCTCAACTCTTTCCGCTCGCTGGGTGCGAAACTGGTGGGTGTGGCGATGCAAAACGACGGCATGGATACCGATGCGCTGGAAGCGGCGTTGAAAGCCAATCCCAACGCGCGGTTCATCTACACCATCCCGAACTTCCAAAACCCCACCGGCATCACCATGAGTATGGAAAAACGTCGCCGTGTGTATGCACTGGCGAAGCAATACGGCGTGCTGATTTTGGAGGATAACCCCTACGGCGACTTGCGGTATGAGGGCGAGACCCTGCCGAACATCAAGTCGCTGGACGAGGACGGTTTGGTGATCTATGCCGGTACGTTTTCGAAGGTGCTCTCCCCCGGTATCCGCGTGGGGTACGCCATCGGCCCGAAGGCGGTCATTGCCAAAATGACGGTGGCAAAACAGGGCGAGGACGTGCACACCCCCATCTGGTCGCAAATGCTGTGCGATGAGTTTATGGGCACGGTGGATTTTGAAGCGCACCTCAAAGGTTTGCAGGATCTCTACCGCGACAAGGCGGCGTTGATGCGCCGTCTGCTGGATGAGCATTTGGTGCCGCTGGGCATCACCTATCACCCCATCGAGGGCGGCTTGTTCCTGTGGTGTGACCTGCCCGAAGGGGTGGATATGCTCACCTTCTGTTCCCGTGCGGTGCAAGAGCACAAAGTGGCGGTCGTTCCGGGCAGTGCGTTCTCGGTGAACGATGAGCCGTGCCGCTCGTTCCGTGTCAACTTCTCCACCCCCACCGACGAGGCGATGACTCGCGGTGTGGAGCGTTTGGGCGCATTTGCCCGTGAGTTTCTGAAATAAGGAGTTTGTCAATTATGTGTAATCAAGTAAACGAAGCGCCGCGCAAAAAGCGGATGCTCAGCTGTATTCAGCCGACCGGCACCCCCACTCTCGGCAACTATCTCGGTGCGCTGAAAAACTGGGTGGATCTGCAAGACGAATTTGACGGGGCGTTTGCGGTGGCAGACCTGCACGCCATCACCGTGCGGCAAGAACCTGCCAAATTGCGCCGCCAGATCGCGGAGATGTTTGCGCTGTTGCTCTCCATCGGACTGGATCCCGAAAAGAGCCTGTTGTTCGTGCAGTCGCAGGTACCTGCCCACACCGAACTGTGCTGGTTGCTCGCTTGTTGCACCCAGTTCGGCGAACTCAGCCGTATGACCCAATTCAAGGATAAGTCGCAAAAGCATGCCGACAACATCAACCTCGGTTTGTTTGCGTACCCCACCTTGATGGCGGCGGACATTCTGCTGTATCAGCCGGAATACGTGCCGGTGGGTGCAGACCAAAAACAGCATTGCGAACTCACGCGTGACATTGCCACCCGTGTGAACGGTGTGTACGGCAACGTGTTCACCGTGCCCGAACCCTACATTATGAAGGCGTGCGCCCGTGTGCGTTCGTTGCAAGCGCCCACCCAAAAGATGTCCAAATCGGACGAAAACCAGAATTCCTACATTTCGCTGTTGGATGACCGCGACACCGTCGTGCGCAAGTTCAAGCGTGCGGTGACCGACAGCGAGGCTTCGGTACATTACGCCGAGGGCAAGGACGGCATCAACAACCTGATGGAAATCTATGCTGCGGCGACGGCGAAGTCGTTTGAAGAAATCGAAGCGGAGTTCCAAGGGCGCGGTTACGGCGATTTCAAACTCGCGGTGGGCGAAGCGGTGGCGGATATGCTCG
>JAZONO010000100.1:0-11583 GCA_045654545.1 Acutalibacteraceae bacterium | reverse complement strand
GCGGCAATGTCACCGAGAATGAGCACATTGTGCTCATTCTCCCAACAAGGGCAGTAGGTAATACGTTCGGTGCTTTTTGCCTCGCTCGTTCTCGCAAGGGAGAAATTTCAATTTTAGCCTGCTAAGCCCCCGATTTCTCGCCACAACCAACCAAACGCTTTCCAAAAACCCAGCCGCTTCACTTCCTCCACGGCACGGATGGGATAGGATGCCAGCACCTCGTCGTCCCGTTTCAAGGTCACGGTACCCAGCACCTGCCCTTTCAGCACGGGGGCTTCCACGTCGTTTGCCAAGGTCACTTCGGTGCGAATGCGGCTCTCTTCCCCACGGTGCAACAGCAACGGGGTCGCTTCATCCGCCGTCGGCATCACCGTCGCTTGTTCGCCGTGAAGCACCGGCACTTTGGTGAGCACGATCTCCTCGGTGGCAGGGGTATACCGCGTAAAGTTGGCAAATCCCCAATCCAGCATTTTGCGCGCGCCACCAAACCGCTCGTCGGTGGTTTCGCAACCGAGGATCACGGCGCACAACCCCAGCCCGCCCCGCTCGGCGGTGGCTGAAAGGCAATGCCCTGCTGTGGAGGTCGTGCCCGTTTTCAGTCCCGTCGCTCCTTCGTAGTAACGGATGAGTTTGTTGGTGTTGGTCAATTCCGACGTGCCGCCGCGCAAACTATCCATCCAAATGGTGGTGTAGTTCACCACCCGTTCGTGCTTCATCAGTTCACGCGACATAATGGCCACGTCACGCGCCGAGCTGTATGCCTCATCGTTTAATCCGCAACAATCCAAAAAATTGGTGTTTTCCATGCCAAGTTCTGCCGCACGCTCGTTCATCTTCCCCACAAACGCCGCCACCGAACCTGCCTGCGCCTCTGCCAACACGGCGCAGGCATCGTTGGCAGACACCACCGCCACCGCCTTGAGCAGATCGTCCACCGTCATCTGTTCGCCCGTTTCCAGCCAGATCTGTGAACCACCGTAGGATGCCGCTTCGGACGAGCAGGTGAGCCGATCCTGCAAGCCGAGCATCCCGTGGTCGATCGCCTCCATGGTGAGCAACATGGTCATCACCTTGGTGACCGATGCGATGGGCAGGCGTTTGTCCGCCTCTTTTTCGAACAGCACCTCGCCGCTTTGCAGATCGATCAAAATGGCGGATTGTCCCCCGACGTCGGGCAGCACCGCCCCTTCCCCTTCGCCCATCACGGCAAGCGGACAAAGACACCACACCATAGCACATACCAGTGCCAACCACCGAATTCCCCGTTTCATAGCACAGCCTCCTTCCCTACACGGTATGCTGTTTACATTTGGTTTATTCTTTCCTCTTGCTTTGCTATTATATTTATGATATAATAAGTGTAATTTTGTAAGAAGCAGGTAAAGGAGGGGTCGTATGACGGTGTATTTTCACACGCTGGGGTGCAAAGTCAACCAATATGAAACGCAGGCGATGCGGCGCATGCTGGAAGACGAAGGCTTTGCCACCGCGGAATTCAACGCCGGCTTCACCGCCGAAGGGGATGCCGTGCTGGTGATCAACTCCTGTACCGTGACCGGGGAAAGCGACCGCAAGTTGCGCCAACTGTTGCGCCGCTGCCGACGGGACAACCCCCACGCCGTCATCGTGCTTACGGGCTGTATGCCGCAGGCGTTCCCCAGCCGCGCCGCCGAACTAACGGATGCGGACATCGTGTTGGGCAACGCGGAGCGCCGCACCATCGTGCAACGGATCACCGCCTTCCTTGCCACGCGTGAACGGCTGGTGGATATTCCGCCCCACCCCACGACCTATGAACCGCTCACCATCCGTGAGTTTCAAGGGCGCACCCGTGCGTTTGTGAAGATCGAAGACGGGTGCAACCGCTTTTGCAGTTATTGCGCCATCCCCTATGCCCGTGGACGGGTGCGTTCCCGTTCGCTTGCCGACTTGCAGGGTGAACTGCAATCCTTGGCGGCGGCAGGCTGGCGCGAAGTGGTGCTGACCGGCATTAACCTGACCGCCTTCGGGCAGGACACGGGGGATTCGCTGGCAGATGCGGTGGAACTGGCCGCCGCAACCGAAGGGATCGTGCGCGTGCGACTGGGTTCGCTGGAACCGGATCACATGACCCCTGCGCTGCTCGACCGTTTGGCCGCCGTGCCGAAACTGTGTCCGCAGTTCCATCTCTCGTTGCAAAGCGGCTGTGATGCCACCCTGAAACGGATGCGGCGGCATTACACCACGGCGGATTACGCCGCCCTGTGTGCCGATCTGCGCCGCCGTTTCCCCCACTGTGCCATCACCACCGACATTATGGTGGGATTCCCCGGAGAAACGGAAGAGGAGTTTGCCGCCACCCTGCGCTTTGCCGAGGAGATCGCCTTTGCCCGTGCACACATTTTCATGTATTCGCGCCGCCCCGGCACCCCTGCCGCCACCATGCCCGGGCAGGTATCCGCAAGTGACAAAGCGGTGCGTGCGCGCCGCTTGGGCGATGTGTGCGAGCGCACGCGTGCGGAATATGAACGGCAGATGATCGGACAAGAAGTCACGGTGCTGTTGGAAACGCCGCTTAAAAACGGGTGTGTGGAAGGGCACACCGCCACCTATGTTCCCGTATGTGTGAAAACGAATGGGCAGACGGGCGACCTCGTGACGGTGCGTATTACCGCCCGTGGGGAGGATATGTGTCGTGGGATTTCACTCGACTAAACTGCATTTTACACAATATATACCGTTTGTTTTGTGCCATTTCACGAAAAAGCGATTATCATTTGACTTTCCTCCCTCTCTTTGGTAAAATTAATTCGTTGCACTTATGTCGTATTTGTATAGTACTTATATAAGAAATGTCGGTAAAAAGGTGTGAAACCATTTTTATGTATGCACGATACGTTAAACGAATACTGGATGTTGTCCTATCGATCATAGTGTTACTTGTTTTTGGGTTACCCATGTTGCTTTTAGCATTGTGGATCAAGTTGGACTCACCCGGTCCGGTCATTTTCAAGCAACAGCGCATCGGCACAGATGGCAAGGTGTTCTCCATTTACAAATTCCGTTCGATGTGCGTGGGCGCGGAACAAACCGGCAGCGGTGTGTATTCCGGCAAAGGGGATGCCCGTGTAACTCGTGCCGGCCGTTTCTTGCGTGCTTCCAGCGCAGACGAACTGCCGCAAGCGATCAACATCCTGAAGGGAGATATGAGTTTCATCGGACCGCGTCCGCCGCTCACCTATCACCCGTGGCCGTATGAAGAGTATTCCGACGAACAAAAGCGTATGTTTTCGGTGCGCCCGGGCCTTACCGGATGGGCGCAGGTCAACGGGCGCAAAGGAGTAGAGTGGAATCGCCGCATCGAGCTGAACACCTGGTATGTCGATCATCTCACCTTCGGGTTGGATGTGAAGATCTTCTTCGCCACCTTCTTCAAAGTGCTTCGCAACGAAGATAACGAAAACGTCGGCGCTACGGTCGTTACCGAAGAGAAAGAAACAGCCGAGCAGACCGAATAAAGCAATTACATACCTTCGAATTATTCCCATGCACCTTTTCGGCGTTTTCCCCGTTTGTTCCCCTAATGCGAAAAAATAACGTTAGGAGTAGGATCATGTCGTTAACGTTGATGTACATAACCAATCGCCCCGAAGTCGCTTTGATGGCCGAAGCGGCAGGGGTGGATCGCATCTTTTTGGACATGGAATACATCGGAAAATCACAGCGACAAGGCGGTATGGACACGGTGCAATGCCAACACACCGTGGAGGATATCGCCAACATCCGTCGCGTGATCCACACGGCGCAAGTGTTGGTGCGTTGCAATCCCGTGCACGACGCCACCGCCGAATACACCTCCACCGAAGAGGAGATCGATGCCATCGTGGAAAGTGGTGCGGACGTGATCATGTTGCCGTATTTCAAAACAGCCCGTGAAGCGGAGCGGTTTTTGAAAGCGGTGAACGGACGAGCCGCCACCATGCTGTTGCTGGAAACACCCGCAGCGGTGGATGCGGTGGATGAGATTCTCGCCCTGCCCGGTATTGACGAGATCCATATCGGTTTGAACGATTTGAGTTTGGGATATGGCAAACGCTTTATGTTTGAACTTTTGTCCGACGGCACGGTGGAAATGCTGTGTGAAAAATTCCGTGAAAAAGGGATTGCGTACGGATTCGGCGGCATTGCCTCGCTTGGCAAAGGCACCCTGCCTTCGGAGTATATCATTGCGGAGCATTACCGACTGGGTTCGGGATGTGCCATTCTGTCGCGCAGTTTTTGCGATATGAACCGTGTGGATAGCCTGGACGCGGCCCGTATTATCTTCAAAAACGGCTTGCAAAGCATTCGGGAATACGAAGCGTTTTGCGAAACACAATCCACTGCATTTTTTGAGGAAAATCGGCTTACGGCCAATGCATGTATTCATAAGATACTGGAAGAAATGCGGTGAGTGCCATGGTCCTTTTTATTACCGTCCTGCGCGCGCTGGCTACATGCCTAATAACGAACTCACACTATACAGGAGTTTACCCAACCGACCTAATCGCCAATGGCGGGTTGATTGGGGATATCCTGTTTTTTGCCGTTTCCGGCTATTGTCTTTATAACGTTCGTCTTTCGTTTCCCCGTTGGTACGGCAGACGCCTGTGGCGCATTCTGTTGCCCGTTTGGATCGCCACCGCCGTGTTTATGGCGCTCGGCGCATACTCTCTCGCGGCTATGCCCTGGTATCGTTGGTATTTGTATCCCACATATTATCATTTTGTTGCTTCGATTTTGGTGTTGTATATTCCGTTCTACATCATCATGAAGATCCCGTTTTTGCAAACGCGGTTGCCGTGGGTTATGGGCGGTATTGCGGCGGTTGCACTTTTCGTATACGTTTTCTTGTACGATCGCAGTTACTACCATATCGACACCGTACGCGAGCCTTTTATTCGATTCCTGTTCATGGAAAGTATGCTGTTGGGCGCTTATTTCCGCCAAAACGACAACCACTTCCGTCACACTACCCGTAACGGACGATTTTGGTTACTTTCTATTGTTTGCTTTGGCGCCTATTTTGCCTCCAAAATCGCCTTTTCTCGTGTGACGGGAATCTCCCAATGGCAAATTCTCAACTATGTAACCATTTTTGCATTGCTGTATTGTTTATTCCGCGCATTCGCCGGAGCGGACACCGCTCTCGAAAAGATGCCGCGCACACTCAAATCTGTCCTTTCGTTTTTGGCAGACAGAACGTTAGAAATCTACCTTGTGCAGTACGTTTTGATCGAATGGTTACGCCCACTGTTTGGTTTTCCGCTGAATTGGCTGGTGTTAACCGCCACCATTCTCGTCGCCGCATCGCTCCTTCATCTGCTTTGCCAATGGATTTACACAGGAATCGATTGGGTGGGAACTATGTGGAAAAAGAAGGAGAAAACCGTATGAACCTGCTTGTCACAGGTGCTGCTCACCCAACCGAAGAACGGCTAAACACTTTGCGCGCACTCGGTTATACGGTGTGGGTGTTGCCGCAGGAAAAAGATGCGTTACCCGTGCCCGCCGAAGTGGTGGAAGGCGTGGTGGCAAACGGTCTGTTTTTGCATCACGACATTGCCAATTTCAAAAATTTGAAATACATTCAACTCACCTCGGCGGGGCTGGATCGCGTGCCGCTGGATTATATCCGTGCGCACAATATCACCTTGCATAACGCCGGCGGTGTGTACAGCGCCCCCATGGCAGAGTTTGCCGTGGCAGCCGCGCTGTATCTTTACAAACAACTCGCCTTTTTCACCGCCAATCAGCACGATCACACATTCGAAAAGCATCGCGGCTTGCGCGAACTGGGCGGCAAACGTGTGTGTATTCTCGGATGTGGTAGTGTGGGTTCTGCCTGCGCCGCGCGGTTTGCAACCTTTGGTTGCCATGTCACGGGGGTGGATATTTCCCCCCACACAGACGATCATTTTGCCGCCATGCGACCACTCACCGATCTGCACGCTGTGTTGAAAGAAACCGATATTTTGGTGCTCACCCTTCCGCTCACAGAAGCAACGCACCACATCATTGGTGCGGCGGAACTGGCGTTGCTGAACAACGGTGGACTACTTATTAACATTGCGCGTGGCGGCGTGGTAGACACCGATGCCCTCGTGAATGCATTGCACACCCGACCGCTCTATGCGGCGCTGGATGTGTTCGAAGAAGAACCCCTCCCTCCCGACAGTCCGCTGTGGGACTGTGAACGGGTGTTGCTCACCCCTCACAACAGTTTTGTGGGGGAACACAACGACGACCGTCTGTGGGCGCTCATTCTATCCAATTTGAAAGGAGCGGACACGCCGTGAGCCAAGAGAAAAACACCGTTCTCATTTTGGTGAACAAGCAAACCACCATTGTAAATTTCCGTTTGGAAGTGGTGGCGGCGCTGGTGAAAGCGGGATACCGTGTATTTGTTTCGGTTCCGGACGGCGACCGTGTCAAGGAGATTGAAGCGGTGGGCGCCACCCTGCTCATCACCCCGATGGATAAAGACAGCACCGATCCCATCCGCGATTTCAAATTGATGCTCACCTATCGCCGCTTGATCAAAGAAACGGCGGCAGATCTGGTGCTCACCTACACCATCAAGCCGAACGTGTACGGCGGCATGGCGGCGGCTTCGCGGCACGTGCCGTATATTGCAAACATCACGGGGCTCGGCACCGCGTTGGAAGGGCATGGGGCGATGCAAAAGCTCGCCTTGTTGCTGTATCGCGTAGGCTTTCGCAAGATCTCGCGCGTGTTCTTCCAAAACGCCGAGAACCGCGCATTTTTTGAAGAGCACAAGTTGGCGCGCGGCAAACACGTCTTGCTCCCCGGTTCGGGCGTGAACCTCACGAAATTCCACGCCATGGACTACCCTGCCGACGACACGGTGGATTTTGCCTTCATTTCGCGTATTCGCAAGGAGAAAGGTATCGAACAGTACATCGATACCGCGCGTGCCATCAAGGCAAAACGCCCAAATGCACGTTTCCACGTGTGCGGATTCGGGGATGACAATTATGAAGCGCGTATGAAAGAATTGCACGACGAAGGGGTCATCGTGTATCACGGTTTGTTGAATGACGTGCGTGTGATGCTGAAAGACACCCACTGCGTGATCCACCCCACCTATTATCCCGAAGGAATGTCCAACGTGTTACTGGAAAGTGCGGCGTGTTGCCGTCCCATCATTTCCACCGACCGTGCCGGTTGCCGCGAAGCGATCGATCACGGGGTAAATGGCTATCTGGTGCGTGAGCAGGACAGCGCTGACCTGATTGAAAAGGTGGAAACCTTCCTTGCCCTGTC
This sequence comes from Acutalibacteraceae bacterium, assembly GCA_045654545.1. Taxonomy (GTDB): domain Bacteria; phylum Bacillota; class Clostridia; order Oscillospirales; family Acutalibacteraceae; genus SIG588. Next base: position 4,278 of record JAZONO010000100.1, on the reverse strand, counting down.
CTATGATGAACGGCGCGAAATGGGTCTGCGCGGACACGAAAAAGTGGCGCGCGAATTCGACCGCAATCTGGTGGTACAAGCGTATCTCGATGCCGCAAGCGAGTTTTGCGGCAACAAGGAGTGAGTAAGATGAAGACATATCTCGTGACCGGTGCGGCAGGCTTCATCGGCTCGTTCCTTGCACGTCGTTTGCTCGAAGAAGGGCACAAAGTGGTCGGGCTGGACAACCTGAACGACTATTACGATCCGCGTTTGAAGGAAGAGCGACTCAAAACGCTGTTGCCCCATCCGGCCTTTCGGTTTGTGAAAGGGGACATCGCCGATAAAGAGGCGTTGTTCGCCCTGTTTGCCGCCGAGAAGTTCGACGTGGTGATCAACCTTGCCGCACAAGCCGGCGTGCGCTATTCCATCGAAAACCCCGACGTGTACATTTCGTCCAACGTGGTGGGCTTCTTCAACGTGCTGGAAGCGTGCCGCCACTATCCCGTGGAGCATTTGCTGTATGCTTCCAGCTCATCGGTGTACGGTAACCAAGAAAAAACGCCGTTCTCCACCGAGGACGACGTGTCCAAACCGATCAGCCTGTATGCCGCCACCAAAAAGAGCAACGAACTGATGGCGTATACCTACAGCCATCTGTACGGCATCCCCACCACAGGTTTGCGCTTTTTCACCGTCTATGGCCCGATGGGACGTCCCGACATGGCGTATTTCGGGTTTACGAACAAGATGGTGCGCGGCGAGACTATCAAGGTGTTCAACAACGGCGACCTAAAACGTGATTTTACCTATGTGGATGACATCGTCACCGGTATCTGCCGTTTGATTCCCCTGCCCCCCACGGGGGATAACCCTGCCGAGGTGTACAACATCGGCAATAACAACCCCGAAGATCTGTTGCACTTCATCGAGGTGCTGGAACGCTGCCTGATGGCAGAAGGGGTAATCGATACCCCTGCCAAAAAGGAGTTTTTGCCGATGCAGGCAGGCGACGTATACCAAACCTTTGCCGACGTGACACCGCTCATGAGCAAGGTAGGGTTCAAACCGCAGACTTCCATTGAGGAAGGATTGTCACGCTTTGCCAAATGGTATAAAACGTTTTATCAAAAAGGAGAGTGACCATGAAAATTGTCGGTTTTGTTTCGCTCGACGGCGCCGATTCTACGGCAGGCACTCCGTTGTTTGCGCAAGCGGAATTACACCCGACGGTGTTGGGCGAGGCCGCATTCGGTGCAGATGTCGAGCAGTTGTTTTCAAACGAGCACATCCTCGCTTGGTTTGACGGCACGCTTTACAACGCCGAGCAACTGACCCACGAATACGCTCTCCCTGCCGATTCCTCCGACGCACAACGGATTGCCGCCGCATTTTGTCGCGATGGCGCGTCGTTTGTCCAAACATTGGACGGCGAATTTGCATTGGCGATTTTCGACCGCCGGCAGCAAACACTGTTACTGGCGCGCGACCGACTCGGCAGTCGCCCGATCTACTATTGCCACAATGCGCGCTTTATCGCCTTCTCTTCTGCACTGCGGACGTTAGCCGACAGCGGTCTTGCGGAAAAGGTGATCGACCGTGAGGCGTTATCGCAGTATTTCCAGTTGACCTATATTCCCTCGCCCCGTTCGATTTTGAGGGATGTGCGCAAAGTTCCCGCCGCCTCTGTGATGACCATGCAAAAGGACGGCACCGTCTCCTGCAAGGCATATTGGGACATCCATCCTACTGTGACCAAAACCAATTACAACGAGTGCAAAAAGCAACTGCGCACGTCGTTGTCCGCCGCAGTGGACAAACGGATGCACACCGGCAAAGAAGTGGGAGCGTTCCTCAGCGGCGGTTTTGACTCAACGATCGTTGTGGGGTTGATGGCCTCTCTCAGCGAAACGCCGGTGCGCACGTTTACAGTCGGTTACAACGAGAAGGATTTTGACGAAAGCGAATTGGCACAGGTCGTTGCCAACAAGCATCAAACCGATCACACCCGTATTCTGTTGGATTGGGCAATGGCACAAGATGCCGTGCAAACCATTTTCCATTCGTTGGAAGAGCCGTTTGCCGACTCCTCGCTTATTTCCACCTATATGGTCTGTAAAAAGACCGGTGAACATGCGCAAATTGCCTTAACGGGTGATGCCGGTGACGAATTGTTTGCCGGGTACAACAAATATCTGGTCGGCTATTACAGCCAACTGTTCCGTCGCATCCCCCGTTTCATCACCAACGGGATCATTCGACCGCTGTCCAAATGCCTGCCCACCATGTCCATTCCGGCACGTAAGGTGAACAAGTTTTTGGCGGTGTGCGATCTGGATGTCTATGAACAGCGCAAACGCCTGATGTCACTCGGCTTCAAGCAAGCGGAGGTCACGCAGTTGATGAGCGATGGCTATGCCGACGATATGTCCTTCATCCGCGAGGCCTATGAGAAATATCCCGACAGCGACGAGCAAACCCGTGCGCAATACGTGGATATGAAGATCGTATTGGAAGGGTGTATGCTTCCAAAAGTATATATCGCCGCCGCGTTATCCGGCTTTGAAACCTGCGCGCCGCTGTTGGATACACAGGTGGTGGAACTGGCATTTTCCATGCCGTCGGCATTCAAAATCAAGAAAAAGAAGCGGAAGATCATTTTGAAAGACACCTTCCGCGATCTGATTCCATCGGAACTGTACAAAGCACCTAAGCACGGCTTCTCCGTGCCGATCGGGCTGTGGCTGAAATCCCATTTGAAAGAAACGTTGTATGCCGTTTCGGATACCGCCTATTTGCAAAAACAGGGTCTGTTTTCCCCGGACTATATTCAGCAGATCGTGGAAAACCACATGAGCGGCAAGGAAAACCGCACCGCCGAACTGTGGACCTTCTTGGTTTTTCAAATGTGGTATAAAAATTTCATGCATAAGTGAGGCTGTTTATGAGCAATTCGTTTACACCGCGCGTGTCCATCATCATTCCCGTATACAACGGGGATCCGTATCTGCGCGAATCCATCGACAGCGCGTTGGCGCAGACATATGAAAATCTGGAAGTGATCGTTGTCAACGACGGATCCCGTGACGACGGAGCAACCGAGGCGATCGCCCTCTCCTATGGCGATAAGATCCGTTATATCAAAAAGGAAAACGGCGGTGTTTCCTCCGCATTAAATACAGGAATCCGCAACATGAGCGGCGAGTACTTTTCGTGGTTGTCTCACGATGATCGCTACGATCCCGAGAAGGTTGCCGCTTCGGTTGACTATCTCTCCTCCTTTGCAGAGCGTGATCGCTTGCTCGCCATGTGCGGTGGGTATTATATTGATAAAAATTCCAACCACTTGCGCGACATGCAGTTTGATTTTGAAAACGGACGTGTGTATCAAGGGGTGGACGTGGTGTCCCACATTCTGACCCACGGTGTGTTGGATGCCTGCTGTTTGCTGATTCCCAAAGCGGCATTTGACGAATGTGGTCTGTTCAACGAAGAACTGCTATGCAATCAAGATGCTTTGATGTGGTTCGAAATCTTTTGCCACGGATACGGGTTGGTCGTGTGTGAAGACCGAAAATTGGTGGCTTATCGCCTGCACGCCATGCAAACGTCCAAGACCCGTCGCGATCTGTTGTTGAGCAATTCCGAAATACTGGCACGCATCATCGCCCCTACCTTTGCCTCGTTCACTACGCCGTCCCACAGGCTCCTGCATCTCTTTGTCCGCTTCAACGCGCGCTTCTACTGTGTCGCGGCGGTCAATGAATGTGTGCGCGTGGGATGCGAAACCGGTCTGTTCCGAAAAATCGACGTGTTTTGCGCACGGTTGTGGCTTTTGTACGGCAAATGCCGTAATCTGTTAAAGGCGATCTATCATCGCCTGTGTTTTCACAAATAATCTCCTTAAAAAGGTGACGCTTTTATGATTCCCTATTATGTCTTGATTGCCGCACCGCTCTTGTTTTCATTGGCACACGCATTAAGCGGCAACCGTTCCGATCGTCCCTTAGAACAATCTACCAAACCGAATTATACCATTCTGTTTTTCTTCCTGCTGTATTTCCTGTTGCTGGCACTGCGGCGGCAGGATATTGGGGTGGATCTCAGCTCCTACTTGCACAGTTTCACACGCTTTCGCGAGTATTCTTGGAGCGAGGCGGTGGAAGCTTCCCGTTGGGAAGCGATGTTTGTGCTCCTCACCAAGTTCATCGGTGTGTTCACCGCGTCCCCACAGATATACGTGGCGATCATCGCGGCGCTCTGTGTTTTCCCGGTGGCTCGCCTTTACTACCGCGAGTC
>JAZONO010000099.1:0-2226 GCA_045654545.1 Acutalibacteraceae bacterium | reverse complement strand
TCCACCGCCGCGCGGAAATTCGCGTGTCCGTTGGAATCGCCATCCATCAACGGGCGATGCGCCGCCACAAAGATGAGCGGAATGGCGGTGGCGGCATAGAGCTGGGCAAACAGCGCCGCCGAAAAGCCGAGTGTGTCGGTGCCGTGGGCGATCACCACCCCGTCGTACACCGCCTGCGTAAGATGGCTTGCCAAGGTGCGGCGCATACGGTTCCATTTGTCCACCGTCATCGTCTCGCTCAAGATATGCAGGTTCTCGGTTTCGTCGATCTGCACCTCACGGGCAAACGGGGAATCCGATTGCAAAAAGCCCACCTTCAACAGTGCCCCTGCGCGGTCGCTCACCGCGAGGTCGCCCTCCTCGTTCGGCGCACAGCACACCGTGCCGCCCACCAACAATAACAAAATTCTCTTCATGCGTCCTCCGAAAAAAGGGAGTAACGGCGCGTTACTCCCTTTTCTTATCAGCCGTTCAATTTGCTTTCCAGCAATTCTTTGATGGCGGCAGGGTCGCCTGCACCCTTCAACTGCTTCATGCACGCGCCAAACAACGCCTGCATCGCTTTCACTTTACCGCCGCGGTAATCCTGCACGGCGGCAGGGTTATCCGCCAACACTTGGTCGATAACGCTTTCCATAGCGGAAGAATCCACCTTACGGTCGAGCCCCTGCTCTTTGCAGTATGCCACGGGATCCACCCCGTCTTCCACCACCGCGATCAGAATCTTGCGGCCGGCGGCACGGTTGATGTCGCCGCCCTCCACCATCTTGATGATGGCGGCGAGTTGATCGGCCGTGACTTCCAGTTCACCCAGCGTTTTGCCGTCTTTGCGCAACACACCTGCACAGTCGGTGAGGATCCACACGGCGGCATCCTTCGCGTTGCAACCCATCGCCACCACGTCGTCCAGCAAACGGCTGATCTTGTGGTTTTGAATGAGCATATCGATCTCCTTATCCGAAATGCCTGCCGCGCGATAACTTTCCGCCTTTTCGTCCACCGCCACGGGCTTTTGCGCTTTGATCTGCTCCAGCCACTCGTCATCAATGATGATGGGCATCAAGTTGGCATCGGGGAAATAGCGGTAATCCGCTTCGGTCTCCTTGTTGCGCATGGCGAACGTCTTGCCGCTCACGTCGTCAAAACGGCGCGTTTCCTGCACCAGTTCTTCGGTTTCAAATTCCAGCGCATCCATGTGGCGCTGTGCTTCGTAACGGATGGCGCGGTCGATCGCATCGAACGAGCTCATATTCTTGATCTCGGTGCGCACACCGAATTCCGTGCTGCCTTCGGGCCGCACCGAAATGTTCACGTCACAGCGCATTGCGCCTTCTTCACATTCCGAAATACCGCTCGAACGGAACATGGATTTCAGTTTGTTCAAGTACACGAGCACCTCTTCCGCACTGCGGAAATCGGGCTGGGTGACAATCTCGATCAGCGGCACGCTGGTGCGGTTAAAGTCCACGTAGGAAAACTTGCCGTCGTGCACCAGCTTGCCGGCATCCTCTTCCATGTGGATCTGCTTGATGCGAACGTCGCGGTTGCCTGCCGAGGTCTTGAGGGTCACACAGCCGTTTGTGCAGATGGGGTGATTGAGCTGGGTGATCTGATACGCGCAGGGCAGGTCGGGATAATAGTAATTCTTCTTATCAAAGGTGGTGTAACGGCTGATCTCGCAGTTGAGCATCAAGCCTGCCGTCACGGCGAGTTCCACCACGCGGCGGTTCATCACCGGCAACATACCGGGCATACCGCTGCACGCAGGGCACACGCAATCGTTCGGCTCGTTTGCCGCGGAGTGACCGCCGCACGAGCAGAAAATTTTGGATGCGGTGCTGAGTTCCACGTGGGTTTCCAAACCGATAACCAATTCGTAATTCATACTCACTCACCCATCCTTTCCACGGCGCCTGCCAAGCTGAGCAACACGCCTTCACTGAAATGTGCACCCATCAGTTGCACACCACCGCTCACCAACGCCGGAATACCCGTGAGGTTCGCGGTGGCGGTGAACACACTTTCCGCAAACACACGACCGAACGCATCCGCTATATCATACGCTTCATACGCGGCGGCACTGCACACGGGGGCGAGCAGAGCATCGTACTGTTCAAACACCTTGGCGATCGCTTCGGCAACCACACGGCGCACCTTCAGCGCCTTGCCGTAGCACACTTCGTAACGGTTTTTGGACAGCATATCCGAGCCGTACAGAATCACCGC
>JAZONO010000098.1:0-2743 GCA_045654545.1 Acutalibacteraceae bacterium | reverse complement strand
CCACCTCCCCTGACAAGGGGAGGCAGGGGAAGAATTCCATCTCCGATCCCCATCCGCAACTCCCGTAAGGTGGGCGCTTTTCTCTACTCATTGATCCAAAGCAAAACACCGCCGTAAGGGGTGCGCTCCGTATTGAGAAATTGCCCGAAAACGGTCCTTTTTCTGTAATAATGCGTTAAAAGGCCGCGGTACGCGTCAGCGTTACCGCGGCTTTTTGCCTTTTCTTACAAAAACTACTCGTTTTCGGGTGCTTCGCAGTTTTGCAGGGATTCGGTTGGATACACCACGCTGTCAAAAAATGTAGTAATACTGCCGTATTACGAGGCTTTTTGGCAAGTGGGGTGCCAACCGAGCCCGAAAAACCAAATTTTCAATATGGTGCGCACCCCAAGTGCGGCGGTGTTTTGTTGTTTACTTTTTGCTCGGGAAGGTTTGAATCTTGCCCACGGCGTATTGCAACACCAGGCACGCATCGGTGGAATCCACCTTGTTGTCGCTGTTCACGTCACCGGCACGACCGGGATTTCCCTCCCCTTCACTTCGATCGTTCGTTATAACGAACGGCTTGCAGGTATTGACAATCCGCGTAAATGTGTGATAGACTGTGGATACAAATTTTATATACTATGTAGACGTAAGTAGGTCGGCTATGTTTACACGCTTCTTGGCGCTGCTCGGCGCCCTTGCTTGTTTGGTGGCTGTTTTCGGGGGTTGCACGCCCGTTACGTCCCCCACCGCACCCGGCACCCCTCTCAACGACGACCTCCTCCACGGATAACGAAACCACCACATCGACCGTTCTTGGAAACGGCAGCACGACGAACAATACCACCGCAAGTGACGGCGGTAGTTCCGCCACGACTACGACTGCGACCGGCACGATGGCCACCGTGCCGCGCGCGATGCTGAAATCCCGTTGGGGCACGATGAAGACCGCCATCAACGGCGTGAACGCGTTTATTGACAAACAGGCCTCCACCCCCTCGGGTGCGGTGGCGCTGAACCGTTTCTATTCTAACTTGTAAGAAAGGAATACGCCATGGGTCAGGTTTTCAACCGCTTTGAAAAAAAGTACCTGCTGGATGAAGATACCTATCGCCGCGTGCGCGAGCAGTTGTATGAATACATGGTGCCGGACAAATACAGCACGGGCGACGGATTCTATCTGGTCAACAACCTGTATCTCGACACCGAGGACGACTGGTTCATTCGCGATTCCTTGCAAAAACCGCGGTATAAAGAAAAGTTGCGGTTGCGCTGTTACGGTGAAGTCGGCAACCATTCCCCTTTGTTCTTCGAAATCAAAAAGAAGATCAATCGACGTGTGAACAAACGGCGTGTCAAAACGGATTTCGATGCGGCGATGCAGTTTATCGAAACCCACGAATCCCCCGACACGTCGGAGAAAAACCGCCAGATCAACGGGGAGATCAAGTACATACTCGACCAAAAGGATCCCACACCGAAGGTCGCCTTGTTTTACGACCGTCAGGCATTCTTCCTGCCGCAGGACGACGATCTGCGCATCACCTTCGATTACAACCTGCGCGCACGTCGCACCGAACTGGATTTTGAACACGAAACCTACGGTGCGTACATTCTCCCACGGGAGAAATACATTATGGAAGTGAAGGTGAGCACCGCGTATCCCTTGTGGCTGGCGAACACCTTTTCGAAGTTGCAACTGTCCCGTATCAGTTATTCCAAATACGGCAACGAATACCGTCAGTTCTTACACAACAATTACGCACACGGTCTGTACATTCCGAAATAACGTAAGGAGGATCTTCTATGGATACGTTTACTCTGTCTACTTTGTTTGACCTGATTTCCGAATTGTTTGCGAAAGCCCCCACCACCGGTGCCGATCTGCTGGCACAACAGTTGGTGACGGGTCAGATCAGCACAGTGGCTGCCTATCCGCTCATCGCCTTCATTGTGGTGGCGGTGTTCTGCACCCTCTTCGGTGCGATTGCCGCCGTGTCGTACGGTCTCACCAAACGGGACGAGCCTCTGTCGTGGAACTTCCTGCTCACTATCGCGTTGATGCCGGGTATCATTTCGATGCTGGTGTTCTTGACGATGATGGACGGCTTCATGGGCGTCTTCACCATGGCCGGTATTTTCACTTTGGTGCGTTTTCGCAGCATTGCCGCCGACCCGAAGGATCTCGCCTCGGTGGTGTTCACCATGGCGATCGGCTTGGCAGGCGGTTTCAAACTACTGGCGTATGCCGCCGCCGCCACCGGTGTGTACGTGGTGTTCATGGTTGTGACCTATCTCATCGGTCTGGCACGCCGCACCACCCGTTCGCGTTGCAAGCTGAAGATCACCGTGCCCGAAAATATGTGTTGGGACAAGACCTTTGACGAGGTGCTGAAAACCTACACCAGCCGTGCCACCCTGGCACGTGTCAAGACGATCGAACTCGGCTCCTTCTTCGAGTTGATGTACGACATCACCTTGAAACAGGGTGCGGACGAAAAGGCGATGATCGATGCCATTCGCACCCGTAACGGCAACCTGACGGTGCTGCTCAACAAACTGCCCGATTCGACCTACGATCCGATGTAATTGACATCTGAAAGCGCCGCCATGCAGGGTAAGCAGAGGAGGCATATCCGAACCCGATGTTAACGGGCCGATTTTCCCCTCGGCTGTGTTAAAATGCTCGTAAATCCGCAAGGATCTACTGCGCTTTTGCCTTGCCGATGAAAAAATCGGCTCCGTTTACATTCTTCGA
>JAZONO010000097.1:0-27030 GCA_045654545.1 Acutalibacteraceae bacterium | reverse complement strand
AAAATACTTGACAGTCGCAAAAGTTCTGTGTACAATGATAGCATCCAATCATATCGAAAATAAGGAGAAGATTTCAATGAAAAAGATTTCTGTTATCGCACTGGTGTGCGCATTGGCTATGATGCTGACGGTTCCGTTCGGCGCGTTTGCGGATGCGTCTTTCGCTTTCAATGCGAAGGAAGTTTCCGGCAAAGTTGGCGATGAAGTTACTGTGGCGGTCGAATTCGCCATGGGTGAAGGCGTGTACCTGCTGAACGGCGACTTCGTGATCAACTATCCCGCTGACAAACTGGATCTCGTGGTTCCTCCGAAGACCGGTGTGGCTGATCCGGTCAACAAGCTCTGCACTCTGACCGGCGTGTATGTTGCAGTCAACGCTGACGAAGACAAGGGCGAAATCAAGATTTCCTTCGCAGATGATTCTGCTGAAGTTCTGGCGAACATGACCGAGAAGGTCCTTGCCAAACTGCCCTTCGTCATCAAAGATGGCGCTGAAGGCAAGATCGAGGTCGCGATCAACACCACCACCCTCATGAGAACTGAGGATGGCATTACCGGTATTGACGCTCTGGCCGAGGAAGGCGAAATCACCGCTACTGCTGTGATCAACGTGGAGAAGGAAGCTGTTACTACTACCACCACCAAGGCAACCACCACCAAGGCAACCACCACTACCACCAAGGCTACCACTGCGGCTACCACCAAGGCTACCACCAAGGCTACCGCTGCGGCTACCACTGCGGCTACCACCGCTGCTCCGACCACCGCTGCTACCACCAAGGCTCCGACCGCTGCCGGCGAAGCTACTCCGTGGGCGCTGTTGGCGACCGTGACTGTTGCCGGTGCTGCTCTGGTTGTTCTGTCCACCAAGAAGAGCAAGTAATTCATAGACGATTGGATTAAACGGCTGACCGTTTAAGGAAGGGCTGACCTTTTGGTCAGCCCTTTTCTTATGTTTTGGAGAGGAAGAAACTTAAGAAAACGGAGGGAGGGGGTGTGTGCGGGGGCACCGTCCCCAAAGGCTTCCCCCCGGGGGGAAGCTGTCACCGAAGGTGACTGATGAGGGGATATTCGTTGCTGACGCAACGAATATCCGTGTAACGTTTTTCTTGGCATCCTAAACGGATGCCATTTCGCCTTGCGGCGAAACCGAAAAAGTTACGGTGGGTGCTGTCGCAACAAAGTCCGTTCACCTCATCCGCCCCTTACGGGGCACCTTCCCCTCAAGGGGAAGGCTTGGACATCTTATCTGTTTTCACAAAACAAACAGAGAGGATGTATCGTGAACGATACATCCTCTCGAATTTCATTATAGCCATCCAACGTATGATAGCCGCTTATTTCTTGCCTAATTTCGAGAAGAAGCGGAAGGTCAGCGGCCACACACAACCGGCAAAGGCGGCAATGAGGAAATAGCGGATGCCGTCGGCTACGGGTGCACCGCCGCACAGAGCGGTGATCGGCGCTTTCAGCCCCGATTTGATGGCAAGAAGCGGCACAAGCCCCAGCACCATCTTCAAAATCTGTGCCCACCACACGGCGGAGGTGTCAAAATGCAAGGCGCGCTCGTCCACTTCAAATGCCAGCCATAACCCGAGAAAACACCCCATCATTTTGTACGCCGTTTTCACGCCGCTTTCGTAGTTGTGGGGGTCGATATCGGCAGGGAACGGGAACCACGTGACAAACGCCAAAAAGGCGGCGGCGAGGAAGGCACACACCACAAACAGCATGCGCGTGCGGTGAGGGCTTTGCATCGTGTTGTTCACCAACGGATACATCACCAGCACCAACACGGTGGCCACCACGAGGGACACCCCCACGTCGAGCGGCGTGTGCACGCCGAGATACATCCGCGAAAGGGCGACCAGCGCACACAAAAGCACCAGCGCGCCGCGTACCCACCAGCGCTTGGCGAACCGCGCAATGCCGCCAAACAAACCCACTGCCGTTTGGGTGTGTCCGCTGGGGAAGGAATAGCCGGTGGCGGCCTCCTTGGCCTTCCCCACCACCGTGAGCGACGGATCTTGCACCCACGGACGGGGAGCGCGAACCAGCAGTTTCAAAAACTGATTGAGCACCGTGCCCAAAAATCCGACAAACAGCAAATAGTAACCTTGCCGCTTGTTGATACACCAGAAAAACAGCAATCCTGCCACGATAAACAGCGTTTCTTCTCCGCATTGCGTAACAAGCGAAAAGAACGTGTCCAGAAACGGAGTGCGCAATCCCCGGAGCCAATGCAAAAACGCCATGCGACAGCCTCCTTTGACCCATAGTATACACCAGTATATACCACAAAATCCTCCCAAAGTCAAATGGGGGTACGGTGTCAAATTTGTACTTGATATATTGGGCGGAATGTGTTATAATACAGTAGATTATACTGTATAAGTATGCTCTTTTGGCAGGCAGAGGAAAACGCCACAAAAAAGGATGTGACAAGGATGGCAAAAACAGGCGTGCTGCAACGCGGTGGCGCAGTGCGGAGAACACTTCATATTGCGCTTTTGGACATTCTTTCGGTCGTTGCTTGTTGGTTTGCCGCCTTGTGGTTGCGATTTGATTTTCAGTTTAGCAGTATCCCTTCGGAATACATCCACGCGTATGCGGTGGGCATTCTTCCGTGGTGTGCGGTGGTGGTGGCGGTATTTGCGGTTTGCCGCATGTACAGCGGCTTGCTCAGTTATGCCGGTGCAGACGACTTGTTGCGTGTGTTGGGCACGTACACCATCTTAACAGCCGTGGGGTATTTGTTTGTTCGCGTGACGGGTGCCGTGTTGCCCTATGCCTGTTACATAATCGGGTTGATTCTCAACTTCCTCCTGACCCTCGCCATTCGTTTTGCCTATCGCCTGCTGCGTAGTGTGCGTATGTGGGCGCGGAATTTGAGCGCCGATAAAAACCGCAAAAATGTGATGCTCATCGGTGCAGGTGAGGCAGGGCGCATGCTCGCCACCGAATTTTTGAAAAGCCACCATTTGCACGATACGGTGGTGTGCGCCATCGACGATAACCCGACCAAACACGGCAAACGTCTGTGTGGCGTTCCCATCGTGGGCGACCGTCATTGCATTCCCGAAGCGGTGAAGGAATATAATGTGGATAAGATCGTGTTTGCCATTCCCACCGCCACGCCGCAAATGCGCAAAGAGATCTTGGATATTTGCGCCACCACGGGGTGCCCCGTGCAAACCGTGCCCGGCATTTATCAACTGGCAGGCGGCGATGTCAGTGTCAGCCAACTGCGCGACGTGGATATGGTGGAGTTGTTGGGGCGTGACCCGATCCGCGGCAACGAGGAAGAGATACGGGGGTATATTAAGGGAAAAGTGGTCATGGTTACGGGTGGCGGCGGCTCGATCGGCAGTGAATTGTGTCGACAGATCGCGGCGGCGAACCCGAAGCAACTGATTGTTTTTGATATTTACGAAAACACCACCTATGAACTCCAGTTGGAATTGCAACGGGACTATCCCACGTTGGATCTGGTGGCGTTGATCGGCTCGGTGCGCAACACGGCGCGTGTCAATGCGGTGATGGACACCTACCGTCCCGACATCGTGTTTCACGCGGCGGCACACAAGCATGTGCCTCTGATGGAGCAAAGCCCGAACGAAGCCATTAAAAACAACGTGTTCGGGACGTATAAATTAGCGAAGGCGGCGGATGCGCACGGGGTGAAACGCTTTGTGCTCATCTCCACCGATAAAGCGGTGAACCCCACCAACATAATGGGCGCATCCAAACGGCTGTGTGAAATGGTGGTGCAGATGATGAACCGCGAAAGCGCGACGGAATTTGCCGCTGTGCGGTTTGGCAACGTGCTGGGCAGTAACGGCAGTGTGGTTCCCTTGTTCAAAAAGCAGATTGCGGCCGGCGGTCCTGTCACCGTTACCCATCCCGATATCGTGCGGTATTTTATGACCATTCCCGAAGCGGTGTCGTTGGTGTTGCAGGCAGGGCATTATGCACGCGGCGGCGAGATCTTTGTGCTGGATATGGGCGAACCCGTGAAGATCGACACGATGGCGCGTAATCTGATCCGCTTGTCGGGATATGAGCCGGACGTGGACATTCGCGTGGAATACACGGGTCTGCGCCCCGGAGAAAAGTTGTTTGAAGAGATGTTGATGACGGAAGAGGGGCTGAAAAGCACTGCCAACCGCCTCATACACATCGGACGTCCCATTGAAATGGATGACGAACGTTTCAAAGCGCAGTTGAAAGAATTGGAACAACTCTGTTTACAAGAAAACAGCGATGTGAAACCGTTGGTGATGCAGATGGTGCCCACCTACACACCCGACAGCATGGATTGATACAGTCGATTATGGAAAGGAACTGTTGCCGAATGATGACGATTTCGTTTTCGCCGCCGGATATTACGGAAGCGGAGATCAATGAGGTAGCCGACGCGTTGCGTTCGGGTTGGATCACCACGGGCCCTAAGACCAAAGAACTGGAGCGGCTGGTGGCGGAGATGTGCGGCACGGCGCGCGCGGTGTGCCTGAACTCGCAGACCGCGTGTGCGGAACTGGCGCTTCGCTTGCTTGGCATCGGTGAAGGGGACGAGGTGATCGTGCCTGCCTACACCTACACCGCCTCGGCATCGGTCGTGTGCCACGTGGGCGCACGCGTGGTGTTGGTGGATAGCCAAGAAGATTCGCTCGAGATGGATTACGACGCGGTGGCGGCGGCGGTGAATGAGCGCACAAAAGCCATCATTGCGGTGGATATCGGCGGTGTGCCGTGCGATTACGACCGTTTGTATGCCATTGTGGAACAGAAGAAAGCGCTGTTCACCCCACGCGGCCGTATGCAGGAAGCGCTCGGGCGCGTGGCGGTGATGGCGGATACCGCCCATTCGCTGGGAGCCACCCGTCACGGGGTGCCCACCGGCCGCCTGGCGGATTTCTCCTCTTTCTCCTTCCATGCGGTGAAAAACCTCACCACGGCGGAGGGCGGCGCGCTCACGTGGCGTCCCATTCCCGGTGTGTCGGATGAGGAGATGTATCATCAGATGCAACTGTTCTCCCTGCACGGGCAGTCGAAAGACGCGTTGGCAAAAACCAAACTCGGTGCGTGGGAATACGATATTGTGGGTACGTGGTACAAGTGCAACATGACCGACGTGGCGGCCGCCATCGGCTTGGGACAGATCCGCCGCTATTCGGCGATGTTGGCGCGTCGCCGTGCTATTGTGGAAGCCTACGATGCGGCGTTTGTGCCGCTGGGGGTGAAGGTGCTGCCGCACTACACCGCCGATCACGAGTCGTCGGGGCATTTGTACATTGCGCGTGTGCCCGGCATCACGTTGGAACAGCGGAATGAGATCATCACCAAAATGGCGGAACGCGGCATCGCCTGCAACGTGCATTACAAGCCGTTGCCGATGTTCACCGCCTATAAAGCGCTGGGTTATGACGTGGCAGAGTATCCGAACGCGTATGCACAATTTGCCGATGAGATCACCTTGCCGCTGCACACCTGCCTCACCGATGAACAGGTGGCATACGTTATTGAACAGTTTACGGCGATTGTGAAAGAGTATACGGTATGATGAAACGATGGGAAGAGCTTCCCGATGCATTGCGAACGGAAGCGGTGCGCCCCTATTACGAGGCGCTGTGGAACAAACGCGGTGCGCTGGTCGCAAAACGCGTGTTTGACGTGACGGTGGCGGCGTTGATGCTGCTTATATTGCTCCCCGTGTTTTTGATCTTGGCGATCCTCATCAAGTTGGATTCACCCGGACCGGTGTTCTACCGACAGGAGCGCGTCACCACCTATGGCGAGCGGTTTCGCATCTTCAAATTCCGCACTATGTGCCAAAATGCCGACAGGATCGGCACGGCGGTGACGGTGAACGGGGATGCGCGCATCACCCGTGTGGGGCGGTTTTTGCGCCGCTGTCGGTTGGATGAGATCAGCCAACTGCTGAACGTGTTGAACGGCACCATGACCTTTGTGGGCACGCGCCCCGAAGTGCCGAAATACGTGGCGGCTTACACCCCCGAAATGATGGCGACCTTGCTGTTGCCGGCAGGCATCACCTGCGAAGCATCGGTGCGTTACAAGGACGAAAGCACGTTGCTCAATAATGCCGAAGATGCCGATGCGGTGTACATAAACGACGTTATGCCCGGCAAAATGCGGTATAATCTGCGTGCGCTCCTCGCATACAGTTTTTGGGGCGACATTAAAATTATGTTCATGACGGTGTTTGCCATGTTTGGCAAAGACTATGCACAGGATTGAGGTGTTTTGTGTGAAAGCGGGATTGGTGTCCATCATTACCCCCACCTATAACTGTGGGCGGTTTATTGCCCAAACGATGGACACGGTGTTGGCACAGACCTACACCGATTGGGAAATGATCATTGTGGACGATTGCTCCACCGATAACACGCGTGAGATCGTGGAAACCTATATGGCAAAGGATCCGCGCATTCATTACCACTGCTTGGAACAGAATTCCGGCGCGGCGGTGGCGCGCACCACCGCGATGGCGCTGGCCGAAGGCGAATACATGGCGTTTTTGGACAGCGACGATCTGTGGATGGCAGATAAGTTGGAACGTCAGCTTGCATTTATGAAGGAGAACGACTATGCCTTCTCCTGCACGGCATACGAGCAGATCGACGAAGCAAGCGGGTCGCTCGACCGTGTCATCAAAACGGTGAAAAAGACGGATTATAACCGTCTCTTGCTGGATTGCCCCGTGGGCAACTCCACCGTGATGTACTCGGTGGCGAAGATGGGCAAGTTCGAAGTGCCCAACATCCGCAAACGCAACGACGATGCGTTGTGGCTCACGATGCTCAAAAAAGAAAAATATATTTGGGGTATGCCCGATGTGCTGATGCGGTATCGCATCCGTCAAAACTCCATTTCCAGCAACAAGTTTAAAGTGATCAAATACCACTGGATCCTCTACCGTGAGATCGAGCATCTGAGCGTGTTCCGCTCGGCGTTCCACGTGTTCTGGTGGTGCGTGATCAAGGTGTTGCACATTAAGTAAAGTGAGGACAAGCCATGCAAGTTGAAGTGTTGGTGGCGGCGATGCACCAGACCGACCACGCTTTGCTCGAAAAAATGAATATTCAAAGCGATGCGGTTGTGGGCAATCAGTGTGACCGCAACGCGGTGGAGGAGTTCGAATGGAACGGACACCGTGTGCGCTACCTGCACTTTGCCGAGCGCGGTGTGGGGTTGAACCGCAACAACAGCCTGATGCGTGCGGCAGGGGACATCTGCCTGTTTGCGGATGACGATATGCGGTATTGCGACGGATACGTGCAAACCGTTTGCGATGCATTTGCCGCCCACCCCGATGCCGACGTGCTGATCTTCAATCTGATTGAGGAAACGCCCACCCGTCCCGTTATTCAAAAGGTGGGACGTGTGCGGTATCACAACTTTTTGCGTTACGGCACCGCCCGTGTGGCGGTGCGCCTCTCCGCCGTGCGCGGACAAGGTGTCTTCTTCAACCAATGCTTTGGCGGTGGCACGCCGCACTGTCACGGAGAGGACAACCTCTTTTTGGCGGATTGTTTGAAAAAGGGGTTGCGTATGTATGCGATTCCGCAACCCATCGCCATCCTCACCGAAGAACGGGAATCCAGTTGGAACAGCGGATACGACGAGAAGTATCTGCGCGACCAGGGGGTACTTTATCGCACTCTATCGCGCCGCTTGTGGAAACTGCTTTGTTTACAGGATGCCGTGCGCCACGCAGGATTGTATAATATGAAGTGGAATCAAGCCTATCGCTTGATGATCGGAAAAGATTAAGGCGAGTATTTGAACCGAAAGGGTGCGGAACATTATGAAAAAACTGTGGAATGCCTGCCAAGCCGTGTTGACCTTCCGCATGCCGTTGGTGTGGCACGTGGCGGCACTGGTAGCGCTGAAATGGGTGTACACGTTGCTGGCGGTGTTGAATCTGCAAGGCACTTACTACGAAGGAATCGGCAGTTATCAGATTCAGTTCGTGTTTTGGAAAGAGTGTTTGGGCACGGCGGCGTTTGTGGGACTTGCGTTCTTGCATCTGCGGTGGCCCAGCCCCAACAAAATGTTGCAAGTGCTGTTGCGGTGTTTGTTCTTGCTGTATTTTCTGCCGCTCAACGCCGCATTTGCGCTCAACAACATGGATGTGCCGTTCTTCTTGCTGACAAGCCTTTACTGTGCGCTCATATTAGGGGGCAGTTTTTGGGTTTCGAAATTGGCGGTGTGCAAGGAGGCTCACACCGCCGTTACAAGGGAACGTACAGCGTTGACCGATAACGTGTACGCGAGAGTGTTCTGTGCGACCCTTTGTCTGCTGTTTGTTATTCACAAGTTTATGTATAACGGGTGGAACTTCACCCTTTCCACTAATTACGCCGACGTGTACGAAAACCGTGCGTCTTATACCGCGTATCTGCAACAGATCAGCGGCACGGCGTGGGGGTATATTTTGAGCATCGTGCGCAATTTGGCATCGGCGGTCGTGCCGTTTTACCTCTTGATCTCCTTGCTTCACTGCCGTCCTTTGGGAGTGGCGTTGGCAACCTTGACCACCTTGTCGATGTTTGCCGTGTCTTCGGGCAAAGGCGGCTTGCTTTTGTGGGGGCTGGTCGTGGCGTTGTTCCTCGTGTATAAGTTGGGCTTTTTACAGCACATGGAACGCTTGTTGGATATCGGCGTGGTGTTGCTGTTGCTGTGGTGTTTGGCGGAAACGCTTTTGTTGCCCTCCACGCCGATCTACACGGTGTTGGTGCGCCGCCAGATGTATATGCCGGCGTGGTTGGATACCGTCTACTATCGCTTTTTCAGCGAGCACACCAAGGTGTTTTGGACACAGGACACCTTCCTTTTGAAGAATCTTTTGTCGTCGGTTGCCACCTACGACATCTCCCCACTGTACGTGATCAGCAAACAATGCTTTAACGGGGCGGTACCCTCTCCCAACACGGGCATGTTTGCGGAAGCGTATATGCATTTCGGTGCGGTGGGTGCACTTATCTATCCTGCGTTGCTTACAGCGGTGCTGTGGGTAGTCGTGCAGGTGTATTCTCGCGGCAATGTGGCGGTACAGGTGCTGATCGCGGTGCGTTGTGTTATGCAGATCACCAACGTGCCGTTGCTGCGCACCGATTCGGTACTGTCGTGGATGTTTTTTACCGCGATCTTGTGGGTGCTGATGCGTGTTCCCGTGTGGAACGGATTGTGCACCCTGCTTGAAAGGAGGCCGTTCGTGTGTCGCAAGAAGTAATGGTCAGTGTGCTTTGCACGGTGTATAATCACGCACCGTATCTGCGCCAATGCTTGGAAAGTTTGGTTACGCAAGAAACGGATTTTCGTTACGAGGTAGTGGTGCACGACGACGCATCCACCGACGGATCCGCCGCCATTATCCGTGAGTTTGAAGCGGCGTATCCGGACATCGTCCGTCCGATCTATCAGACCGAGAATCAGTATTCCAAACGCATCCCCATCGGCTATACCTATATGTATCCTGCCGCTCGCGGCAAGTATATCGCCACGTGTGAGGGGGACGACTACTGGTGTGATTCGCACAAGTTGCAAAAACAATTTGATGCCATGGAAGCCAATCCCTCCTGTACCTTGTGCGTACATACGGTGCAGGGGGTCGATGTCGAGGGGGTACCTAATGGGAAATTCTTTCCGCAGGTGGTGCCTTCCGAAGGGGTCTTCCGCGGACGAGATCTGATTGCCGATGTGTTGAACGGCACAGCCTACCCTTTTCAAACCAGTGGGTATTTTTACCGCAAGGAACTGTATTGGCCGCGTCGCCCGGAAACGGAGTTTTTGTTTCGCGTGCGAACGGGCGATACCGTGCGACTGTTGTATGCAGGACACCACGGGGACATCTTTTTTATCAACGAGATCATGTCCTGCTACCGCATGAACGTGACGGGCAGTTGGAGCACGAAAAACAAAAACGATCTTTCCTTCCGTGTGCGAGGCTTGTGCGAGTTTATTGCTTTTTTGAAAGAATACGACACCTACACCGACGGGGCGTATCACGATCTGGTGGCGGCATCCATACATGAACGTGAGTTTCGTATTTTAAAGAACGAATATAACGTGAAAGCGATGAAAGCGCCGCCGTACCGTGCGCTGTATCGCGCCATGTCCTTGCCGGAACGGGTGTGTTATACGCTGGTGCAGTATCTGCCCTTCACCAAAGGAATGGTGCACGCGTTGCGTCAACGCATGACATCTTGATTAGGAGGCGATCCTACGGAAAACGGCAAAAAAATCAGTAGCGGCATAGCGTGGAAGTTGCTGGAACGGTTTGGCGTGCAGGGTGTGCAGTTCTTGTTGCAGATCGTGCTGGCGCGGCTACTCGATCCCGCGCATTACGGCATGTTGTCGATGATGATCATCTTCACCACCTTGGCAAATGTGTTTGTTCAAAACGGCTTTAGTACGGCGCTGATCCAAAACAAAGACGTGACCGAGGACGACTATTCCTCGGTGTTTTGGGTGAGCAGTGGCATCGCCGGTATACTCTATGCGGCCATTTTCCTTTGCGCACCGCTGATCGCACAGTTTTACGAAATGCCCGATTTGGTGTCGCCGCTTCGTGTGTTGGCGTTGATGCTGTTCCCCGGTGCGCTCAATTCGGTACAGCTTGCAAAAGTCAGCCGCGAACTGGATTTCAAAAAGGTGTTCTACAGCAACATCGGCGCGATCGTGGTGTCGGGCGTTGTGGGCATTGTGATCGCACTTGCCGGCGGCGGTTTGTGGGCGCTGGTGGCGCAATCCATGCTCAACGTATTTGTGGCGTGCCTGGTGATGCGTGTGACGGTGAAATGGCGCATCCGTTTGGTGTGTAATCTGCAACGCATCAAGGTGCTGTTTTCCTTTGGTTGGAAACTGCTGGTTTCCTCTCTGATCGATACGCTGTATCAAGATCTGCGCACCCTGGTTATCGGTAAAAAATACAACGACGATACGCTCGGATATTACAGTCGCGGCAAACAGTTTCCGCAATTCATTATTCACGGAGTGGTTGGTGCAGTACAAAGTGTGATGCTCCCTGCCATGTCGGCAGAACAAGACGACCGCGTGCGCGTGAAAGCCATGATGCGCCGCTCCATCACCCTATTGGCGTACATTATTTTTCCGCTGATGGCAGGACTTGCAGGTGTAGCCACCTCGATGGTGCGGTTCTTGCTTACCGATAAATGGTTGCCTTGTGTACCGTATTTGCAGATCTACTGTTTCACCTTGGCGTTCAACCCCGTGCATATCTGTAACCTGCAAGCCATCAACGCGATGGGGCGCAGTGATCTATTCTTGAAACTGGAGATCATCAAAAAGAGTTACGGATTGGTGTCCTTGGCGATCGCGGTGTTCTGCTTTGATTCCCCCATTGCCATTGCCCTCACAGGGGCGGTCACGGTGTTGATCAGTTGCTTTGTGAATGCATCTCCCAATAAAAAACTGGTGGGATATTCCTATTTCGAGCAAATGCGCGACCTGCTTCCGGCTGCCGGTTTGTCGGTGGCGATGCTGGCGTGCGTGTTGGCGGTGGGGCTGTTGCCCCTGCCCACCATCCTCGTGCTGCTGTTGCAGGTCGTCATCGGCGTGGCGGTGTATCTGCTGCTTTCGGCGGTGTTGCGTGTCCCCGAGTTTTTGATGTTGCTCGATTTGATCAAAGGGTTTTTCAAGAAAAAAACTACCCCCACAGGAGGTGAAGGCGATGAATAAGACCATCAATGTGACCCGTTCGTCCATGCCGACGTTCGAAGAGTACTGCGAGGAGATCCGCGAGTTGTGGGACAGCCGTTGGCTCACCAACTCGGGCGTGAAGCACCGTGAGCTGGAAGCGAATCTGCGCGCGTATCTTAACGTGCCGCACGCCGTGTTGTATACCAACGGGCACTTGGCGTTGGAACACGTGCTT
This sequence comes from Acutalibacteraceae bacterium, assembly GCA_045654545.1. Lineage (GTDB taxonomy): Bacteria > Bacillota > Clostridia > Oscillospirales > Acutalibacteraceae > SIG588. The sequence goes on along the minus strand of JAZONO010000097.1, from coordinate 15,107 downwards.
TCGGCGTTGGATCTGCCTCGCGGCGGCGAGGTGATCACCACCCCGTTCACCTTTGTGTCCACCACCCACGCGATCACGCGAATGGGGCTTGTTCCCGTGTTCTGCGACGTGGAAGAAACTTATTACACGCTGGATCCCCAAAAGATCGAAGCGTGCATTACCGACAAGACCTGTGCCATTATGCCGGTACACGTGTATGGCAACCTGTGCGACGTGGATGCCATTGCGGCAATCGCCGCACGGCACAACCTGCCTGTGATCTACGATGCGGCGCACGCCTTCGGTGTGACGAAAGACGGCGTGAGCGTGGCGAATTTCGGCACGGCCGCGATGTTCAGTTTCCACGCCACCAAGGTCTATAACACCATTGAAGGCGGCGCACTTTGCTTCGCACAGGACGGCTTGGAAGAAAAACTGAACGTCCTTAAAAACTTCGGTCAGCAAGGCGAAGATTGCCCCTTGGTGGGCGCCAACGCCAAAATGAACGAGTTTCAAGCGGCGATGGGCATCTGCAATTTGCGGCATCTGCCGGATGAGATTGAAAAACGCCGCCGCGCCGCCCTGCGGTATCGCCAACATTTGCGTGGCGTGAACGGCATCACCCTGTGCCCCGAACAGAAAGGGGTCACACCCAACTATGCGTATTTTCCCGTCGTATTCGATGGGTATAAATACACACGCGACGAAGTGTTTGCTCGCCTTGCGGCAGAAAACATCGTGGCGCGCAAATACTTTTATCCGCTGACGAGCGATTTCACCTGTTATCGTGACGCGGCGGAGGCACACACCACGCCTGTGGCGGCGCACGTGGCACAAAATGTGCTCACCTTGCCGCTGTTTGCGGACTTGACCGAAGCAGACGTGGATCGCATTTGCAAGATTATTTTGGGATAAAGAAGGGAGATTTTGGTATGAAAGGCATTATCTTGGCAGGCGGCAAGGGGACGCGCTTGTATCCGATCACGCAGGTGGTGTCCAAACAAATGCTGCCCATCTACGACAAACCGCTCATTTACTATCCGCTCTCCATTTTGCTGTTGGCAGGCATTCGCGAGATCCTCATCATCTCCACCCCCGAGGATACGCCGATGTTTGAACGTCTGCTGGGGGACGGCAGCCGTCTTGGCATCAAACTGTCCTATAAAGTGCAGGACACGCCGCGCGGATTGGCGGACGCCTTCATTTTAGGTGAGGAATTTATCGGAGATGACAGCGTGTGCCTGATCTTGGGTGACAACGTGTTCTACGGGCAGGATATGACCCGTGTGTTGCGTGCGGCGATGCAGAATACGGAAGGCGCCACGATCTTCGGGTATCCCGTGAAAGATCCCACCGCCTTCGGTGTGGTGGAATTCGATGAGGATCACCGTGTGGTGTCCATCGAGGAAAAACCGTCCGAACCGAAATCCAATTACGCCGTGCCCGGTTTATATTTCTATGACAACCGTGTGGTGGAGATCGCGAAAAACGTGAAGCCCTCCGCCCGTGGTGAAATTGAGATCACGGCGGTGAACAACGCCTATTTGGAAATGGGCGCGTTGAAGGTGAAACTGCTCGGCCGCGGCATGGCGTGGCTGGATACGGGCACACCCGAAGGCATGTTGAAAGCGGCCCAGTTTGTGGAAACGGTGCAGGATCGCCAAGGGTTTTACGTATCTTGCATTGAAGAAATTGCGTGGAGACGCGGCTTCATCACCACCGAACAGCTGCTGGCGCTCGGTCGTGAACTGGACAAGACCGATTACGGTCAATACTTAATTTCGTTGGCGGAGGGGAAAGCAGTATGACCATCATCGTAACGGGCGGCGCCGGCTTTATCGGCTCCAACTTCATTTTCCACATGTTAAAAAAGTATCCCGACTATCGCATCGTGTGTCTGGATAAACTGACCTACGCAGGCAACTTGAGCACCCTCGCTCCCGTGATGGAGAATCCGCAGTTCCGTTTTGTGAAGGCGGATATCTGTGACCGTGAAGCGGTGTATCAACTGTTCCGTGAAGAGAAACCCGACGTGGTGGTGAACTTTGCGGCGGAATCCCACGTGGATCGCTCCATCGAAGATCCGGGCATCTTCTTGCAGACCAACATCCTCGGCACGGGCGTGTTGTTGGACGCTTGCCGTGAATACGGTATCGGGCGCTACCACCAGGTGTCCACCGACGAGGTGTACGGTGACCTGCCGCTCGACCGTCCCGACCTCTTCTTCACCGAGGAAACCCCCATCCACACCAGTTCCCCCTATTCCAGTTCCAAGGCAGGGGCGGATCTGTTGGTGCTGGCGTATCACCGCACCTTCGGGTTGCCGGTCACGGTGTCCCGTTGCTCCAACAACTACGGCCCGTATCACTTCCCCGAAAAGTTGATTCCGCTGATGATCGCCAACGCGTTGAACGACAAACCGTTGCCGGTGTACGGCGAAGGGCTGAACGTGCGCGACTGGCTGTATGTGGAGGATCACTGCAAAGCCATCGATCTGGTGATCCACAAAGGTCGTGTGGGCGAGGTGTATAACATCGGCGGTCACAACGAGATGAAGAACATCGACATCGTGAAGATCATCTGCAAAGCACTCGGCAAACCCGAAAGCCTCATCACCTACGTGGCGGATCGCAAGGGTCACGATATGCGCTATGCTATCGACCCGACCAAGATCCACACCGAACTTGGCTGGTTGCCCGAAACCAAGTTTGCGGACGGCATTCAAAAGACCATTCAGTGGTATCTCGACAACCGTGAGTGGTGGGAAACCATCATCTCGGGCGAGTATAAGGACTACTACGAAAAAATGTACGGCAATCGCTGACATAAAAAAGGAGACGAGCATCGCTCGTCTCCTTTTTTTATAGGGGCAGGTTATTGCACGTCCGGCCGGACGTCGGGGGTGTCCATGGCTTTGATACAGGCTTTGCGGATGGCCATAAAGCCAACGGATTTGGTTGCCATAATTATCCACTCGTTTTTTGTCATTATACCATACGTACTCGGATTTGCAATGCTGCCTTTCGTTTTGCTTTTTATCCGCTTTTTATATTGCGAGATGGGCAAAGAGGTGGTATACTAAACGGGAAGGGGGCTTTGCGCATGAAAAACGTGATCTTTGATTTCGGCATGGTGCTGGTGCGCTTTGAGCCGTCGTATATGGTGGGGCGTTATGTCAGCGACCCTGCCGATGCCGCCCTGCTCGCCGAGGTGGTGTTCGATCGCTTATATTGGAATCGGCTGGATTCCGGCACCATCGAGGACGAAGAGGTGCTGGCGGCTTGTCGCACCCGTCTGCCTGCCCGTCTGTGGGACGTGGCGAACACGATTTATTATAACTGGATCTACAACCTGCCCGAGATCGAGGGGATGCGCGCATTGCTTGCCGAATTGAAAGCGCGCGGCGTGCGGTGTTATCTGCTTTCCAACATCTCTCGTTATTTTGCCGCCCATGCGCACGAGATCGATATTCTGCGTGAACTGGACGGTTGCGTGTATTCCGCCGTGTGTGGGCTGGAAAAACCCGATCCTGCCATTTTTACCTACGCATGCGAACAATTCGACATCACCCCCGGTGACACCTGCTTTGTGGACGACCGTGCCGAAAACGTGGCGGCGGCCGCCTTGGTCGGAATCGGGGGGCATGTTTTTAACGGAGATGTGGATGCCTTGCGCAATGCGCTGCTTTCGGTTGACAATGCAGCCGCTATGTGATAAAATTACAGTATATATGGATTTTAGGAGTCGATGAATTATGGCAACACAAAAGCGATTGCTGTTGTTGGGCGGATCGCGGTATCTGGTACCGGTGATCGAAGCGGCAAAGGAATTGGGGATCTACACGATCTCCTGCGACTATTTGCCGCACAACATTGCCCATCGCTATTCCGATGAATATTGCAATGTCAGCATCATTGATAAAGAGGCGGTGCTTGCGGCGGCGAAAGCGTTGCAGGTGGACGGCGTGATGTCCTTTGCCTGTGATCCCGGTGTGACCACCGCGGCCTACGTGGCAGAGCAGCTCGGTTTGCCCTCCTGCGGCCCGTACGAGTCGGTGTGTATTCTGCAAAACAAGGGACGTTTCCGCGCCTTTTTGGCAGAACACGGGTTTAACGTTCCCACCGCGAAAGGATACACCTCGGTGGAGGAAGCGTTGGCGGACGTGGATCTGTTCCACTGGCCTGTGATCGTGAAGCCGACCGATTCGGCAGGCAGTAAAGGCGTGACGCGTGTGGACGATCCTGCGGATCTGAAGCAGAGCATCGACTATGCGTTGTCCTTCTCCCACAGCGATGAATTTATCATCGAGGATTTTCTGCAAAAAGTGGGACATTCCTCCGATACCGACAGTTTTTCGGTGGACGGCGAATTGAAATTCGTCTCCTTCTCGGCACAGCGGTTCGATGAGCAGGCAGGAAACCCCTACACCCCCTCGGCATACAGTTGGCCCGCCACCTTGAGCGAGGAGCATCAAACCGAATTGGCAGGGGAGATTCAGCGGTTGCTCACCTTGCTGAATATGCGCACTTCGATTTATAACATCGAAACGCGCGAATGCTCCGACGGCAAGGCGTACATCATGGAACTCTCGCCGCGCGGCGGCGGCAACCGCTTGGCGGAAATGCTGCGGTACGCTACCGGGGTGGATCTGATCAAAAACGCGGTGAAGGCGGCGGTCGGTCTGCCGGTAACCGATGTGAAGCAAGCCCCGTATGACGGTTGTTGGGCGGAGATCATTCTGCACAGCGCCACCGCCGGCACGTTCGACTCGCTGTGGGTGTCGGATGAGATCGCCGACAACGTGGTGGAACGCGACCTGTGGATCGCCGAAGGCGATGCGGTGGGCGATTTCTCCGGTGCAAACGAAGCCATTGGTACACTGGTGTTAAAATTCCCCACCCCCGAACGGTTGAATGAAGTGTTGGGCGACCAAGACCGCTTTGTGAAGGTGTTGCTGAAATGAGCGTAAAGGAAATCGGCGGCTATTTCGGACTGGAACGGTTTTCGGGTAAGGAATATCACCAAGATGCCGTGGCGGTGAACACGGGGCGCAATGCCCTCTTGTACATCCTCAAAGCGCGCGGGGTGAAAAAGCTGTATATCCCGGCGTTTTTGTGCGACACGGTGTCGGCACTGTGCCTGCGCGAAGGATACCCCTTTGAAGAGTATGCGGTGGGGGAGGATTTTCTGCCCCGTTTTGCCCGCACGCTCGGCGAGGGCGAGTGGTTGTATGTTGTGAACTACTACGGGCAATTGAGCAACGAATATATCGCGGAATGTAAGAAAAAATATGACCGCGTGATCGCGGATTACGTGCAGGCGTTTTTTCAGATGCCTGCCCCCGGGGTGGACACGGTGTATTCCTGCCGCAAATTTTTCGGCGTGCCGGACGGCGGCTATGCCGCCACCGATGCGCAATGGGAAGGCACGTTGCCGACCGATTCCTCCAAAGACCGTATGACTCACGTGCTCGGACGGTGCGAGGAGAGCGGATCGGCGTATTACGCAACCTTCCAAGAAAACGAGGAAACGTATTACGACTTACCGCTTGCCAAAATGTCCCCCCTTACGCAAAATCTGTTGCGAGCGGTGGATTATGAAGCGGTGTGTGCCGCGCGCACGCGCAACTTTGAACGGTTGCACCGTGTGTTGGGGGCGCAAAACCGTTTGGCACTGCAAGTGCCCACAGGCGCATACGCCTATCCGTTTTACTGCGAGGATGCGGTGGCGGTGCGGCGTGCGCTGGCGGCACAGCACGTTTACGTGCCGACATTGTGGCCCACCTTGTCGGCCAATGCTACCCCGATCGAACGGGCGTATGCACAAAACATTCTTCCCCTGCCGTGCGACCAGCGTTACGGCACGGGGGATATGGACGCGATGATCACAATATTGCAAAAGACGATGGGAGAGTGTAAACATGGTTGATTTGAAAGGCAAAACGCTGTTGGTTATGGACCGAACGGCGCTGGCGGCATGCGCGGTGAAGCGCGCCAAGGAATTGGGTGTGAAAACGGTAGTGGCGAACTTCTATCCCACCGAAGAATCCCCCTCCAAGCAGATTGCGGACGTGGCGATCGACATCGACATTTCGGACATCGATGCGATGCTGAAATTGATTGAAGAATACCACATTGACGGCATCTTTGTCGGCTGGACCGATTCGCACCTCCCGTTCTATGCGGAGATCTGCGAGCGTGCAGGCTTGCCTTGCATCGGCACGAAAGAGCAGTTTGAAACGCTTTCCAACGATAAACGCATGTTCAAAAAGGCGTGTGACAAGTATGGAGTCCCGACAGTGCATGAGTATACGCTGGATATTCATTTAAAACGCGAGGACTTGGATAAGATCGAATATCCTGCCATGGTGAAACCGGCAGACAGCAGCGGCAGCCGCGGTGTGCGCCGATGCAACACCGAAGAAGAACTGGTGGAATATTATCAGCAACTATATCGCGAATCCGCCAGCAAGAAGATCATCTGCGAAAAATTTATGGAATGCCCCAACGAGATCTTCCTAAATTACACGGTGCAAGATGGGTATGCCAGCCTTTCGGCGGCGTTTATGTGCCACCATGTAAAAGGCGCGGAGACCAATGCGGCACCGACCATTTTGCACATGTATTCTTCTCCGTATATCCAACGATACAAAGAAACTGTCGAGCCGCAATTTATTGCTATGTTGCAGGGGCTGAAGGTGCAAAATGCCATCTTGTCACTGCAGGGGTTTGTGGATGACGGGAAATTTTATTTTCACGAAACGGGTTACCGTATGGGCGGCGGACGGTCATACGTTTTCACCGAACGCCTTAACAACATCAGTGCACTGGATATGATGATCGAGTATGCCGTTCGGGGAAAAGTGGAAGGATCCGACTTGAAACAGAAAGACAACCCGATTTTCAGCAAATCCTGTTGTAACTATTACATTCCGTTAAAGCCCGGCACCATCTCTGAGATCCGAGGGTTGGATGAGGTGCGTAACATGCCGCAGGTGTTGGATATTGCCGTGTGCCACAACGTGGGTGACGTGATTTCCAAAACCAATTCGTTAGACAGCGTGCTGTATCGTATGCACGTGATGGACGACACACCGGAATTGCTGGCAAAAACGCTTGCCACCATCAGTCACACATTGCGCATTTTGGATGCCGACGGCAACGAAATGCAACTGGAAGAGTTATCGTACGAACGCGCGTATGAGATGACGTCTTGTTCCTGCTTACAATAAAACAAAAGGCAGAGCCAACGGCTCTGCCTTTTGTTGCTTATTCTTCTTTTTTGCTCTCCTCGACGTTGACCGTCTTCATACTTAACGCTTCCAGTTTTCCCACGTACATTGCAATCAATCCGAGAACAATGGCGATGGACCCGATAATGATCACCACAGGAAAATAATGTTTGTAAAGAAACAGGGAAATGGTTTGGGCCAAAGGACCGCCGACAATTAAGGCGAACACAAAGGGGAACAGAGGTAACAACCCACCGAAGAAAGAGAGCGTCATTAAAATGCCGTACAATTTCTTTAAGGTGTTAAAAATCGCTTTCCGCATACTGTTTTCAACCTCCTTACACCAAACCCCATACGGGAAGGATGCCAAGTAAAATCAAAACCGAGAGAAGATAATGCAATGTGACCCAGATCATACAGTTGATCATTGTTGGCTTCAATTCGGATTGGGCAATGCCCATACCGGTGTATACGCAAGCGCAGTAAGGGGGCGTGACGCCGTGCATGGCGCCGCAGATGCACGGTAACATGCCGGCAACCAGCATGGGGTGACATCCGGCTCCTGCCATGAGTGTAATGATGACGCCGCCGAAAATCTTCACTTGCGAAGAGCCGGGCAACAGCATACCCAAAATAGCGCAAATCAACGGAATCAAGAAGCAAAGCCAGACACGGCTCAAGTTCAACGTGGCAAAGTATGCTCCGATCGCCTCTTCTACGCGCAGATTTTCAAAGACGTTGCTTACAAAATAGGCAAAAAGCACCAGTGCCGCCGTGGGAACAACCTTGAGCATGCCGTTGGCAATTCCCGCATGCATATTCTTCAGGGACATTTCGGAACGAGTCTTTTTGTTCGAAAGGAGAATGCCGCAAACCACGATCAGCGAGGGGATGATCAGCAACAAACTGTTGTTCAGCGCTTTGGCCCCTTCCGCGCCGAGCCGCGCGGTAAAGAAATCGGCGAACTCGCTGGTAAGCATAAAGGGGACAAACACAATGATGGGCAAGAAAACCGCTTTCCATCCGTGTTTCACCGTTTGACGAAAACCGGGAATATCCTCTTTTTGCATAGGTTGCACCTTGTAATATCGGCACATGAAATACAAGGTAAGGATGCGCTGTAAAACGAACCACACAGCGATGCCCCAAAGCAACATCCAGTATTGCGGCATCGTGTAAGTGTTGGGATACAAACCATCCAAGAGGGCAAAGGCGATACCGATCATACCGGCCGGGGGGATCATATTGCCCATGGTGCTGGCGTGTGCTTCCACGTTGGCGGCCAAGTGAGGCGGAAATCCGGAACGGATCATGGCAGGAATGGTAAACACACCGGTTGTCGCCACGTTGCCGGGACCGGAACCGGAGAGGGAACCCATGTAGGAACTTCCGATCACCGCAACGAAGCCTGCACCGCCTCTGAAACGACCGAAAATGGAAAGGATGATCGCAATACAGTCGTCAATAACCGACGTTTTCGACAACAGTGCCGCTGAAATGATGAATGCAAAAATCACATAAAGCGTGGATTCCTGTAATGCGTCCCAGATATACGTTCCCACGTTTGCCCACGTGCCGGTAAGCGTTAAAAGCACAATGAATGCCATCAACATACATTCGTAAAGGGGGCGCTTCAGCAATGAGAACCCAACGAAGGCAACCGCGAATACAGATATCAAGTACCAGATTTCTATTGGCATAAGACGTTCCTCCTGTCGGAAAAGGTTATAAACTCTATTTCCTATTGGTTATGATAGCACCAAAACGTTTTTTTGTCAAGTGTTTTCCTTTTTTTCTTGCAAAAACATGCTTAAAGAGTTATTATATATATGACATTTTACGTATAAGAGGAAGCGAATACAATGAATTCAAAGCAACTGCAATATGCGATTGAGTTAGCAGAGGTTTGCAATTTTTCAAAGGTGTCCGAATCATTGAACATATCGCAGCCGGCATTAAGCAAACATATCATGCGGTTAGAAAATGATCTGGGGGTTAAATTGTTTGACCGTAATTATGTTCCGTTACGCCTGACAGCGGCAGGGGAATTCTTTGTTAAAGCTGCCAAAGAATTGCTTTACAAAGAGGAGCAGTTAAAGAGATCGTTGGAATATTATCGTTCCGGAGAGAGCGGTCGGTTAAGCATTGGAATCTCCCCGTTTCGGTGTTTGTATTTAATTCCGCAAATGGCTAAAAAGTTACAAGAGAAGTTCCCGAACGTTGAGATTCGCATTTGCGACACCAATAGTGCGCAAATTCGCAAAGATATGACCGATGGGAAATTGGATTTTGCTATTGTGAACTTGCCGGTAGAGGAGACACTGTTTGAATATCAAGAGTTGGAAGCGGACGTTTTGGTGTTGGCTGTACCCAACGAGATGATGCAAGGGTTGTCGCCCGATGTCGTCGACGGGATTTTGGAAATGGATTTTCAAGATTGCGCCGACCTTCCCTTTGTGGTGGTGGAGCCCTCTAAGGAGATGCGTCGGTTGTTTGACCGGCTTTGTACCTCGGTTGAGGTACCTCCGCGCATTGCGATGGAGGTGGTGGGATTGACCACCGCTTGGGCGATGGCTCGTGAGGGAATCGGAGCTACGTTGCTTCCGCTGCAATTTCTAAACGGAGAATCGTTGGAAAATCACAACCTTACGTTGATCCGAATCAAGAATAACTGTTATCAACGGCAACCGGTAATTATTACACGACGGGGACAATACATGTCGGAATATGCGCAGTATGCCATACGCTTGCTGACCGATACCGATAAGATCGAATAATTGCGACAAACGATTTTTTGCACTTTCTTGTGGCACCCAATCAGAAACCGTTGCGTCGGGCATCTTTCGGATGCTATTGTTTGCCGTATGCAAGTGATTTATGCCGTAAAAATTGCCAAGAACGTAGAGGATATGTTTCCCATCCTCATTAAAATCGCCACCTTGATGGTGTTGCTCGGATTGGTAACCATGTATCTTTCGGGCGAAACCGCGCTGACGGCACAAAAGAAACAGAAATAATTGCAAAAACCGCTCTGTTTGGGGCGGTTTTTCTGTTAGGGTGATTGACAAACCGCCTGCCGTGTGCTAAAATGCAAAAAGAGAAATTGTTGTAACGGAAGGTGAAACAAATGAAACATATCAAAACCATCAAGACCCGTAATCTGTGCGAGAGCGCGAAAAAGGGCGGTTGCGGTGAGTGCCAGACTTCCTGCCAGTCGGCTTGCAAGACCAGCTGTGGCATCGCCAACCAGAAGTGCGAAAGCAAAAAGGAGAGCAAGTAATTTGCACCAAATGGCGCCGATCCCGGCGGCATTTTTTTTGAAGGAGTTAAAGGAAGTATGGTCCATCAATATAAACTCGGCGGTTACAACATTGTGCTGGACGTCTGTTCCGGCGCGGTCCACGCGGTGGACGAGATCGCCTATGATATCATCGGTATGTTTGAAGCACATTCCCGTGAGGAGGTACTCCGGGCAATGGCGGCGAAATATCCCACGGAGGATGCGGCCGATCTTGCGGAGTGTTACGCGCAGGTGGAGGAGCTGGTGGCAGACGGACAGTTGTTTGCGCCCGACACCTTCGAGCCGATGGCCGGTGTGCTCAAACAAAAGACGGCAGGCGTGGTGAAAGCCCTGTGCCTGCATATCGCCCACACCTGCAACCTCAACTGCTCATATTGCTTTGCCAGCCAAGGGAAATATCACGGCGAACGCGCGGTGATGAGTTTTGAGGTGGGCAAACAAGCACTAGATTATTTGGTCGCCAATTCCGGCACGCGCCACAATCTGGAAGTGGATTTCTTCGGCGGCGAACCGCTGATGAACTTCCAAGTGGTGAAAGATCTGGTTGCCTATGCGCGCAGTATTGAAAAGGAAAAGGGCAAGAACTTCCGCTTCACCCTCACCACCAACGGCGTGTTGGTGGACGATGACGTGATCGACTTTGCCAACCGCGAATGCAGCAATGTGGTGTTGAGCCTGGACGGTCGCCGTGAGGTGCACGATCGCTACCGTGTGGACTATGCAGGACGTGGCAGTTGGGAAAAGATCGTGCCGAAATTTCAAAAATTCGTGAAGGCGCGCGGCGGCAAGGATTACTATATGCGCGGCACCTTTACCCACGCAAACCCCGACTTTTTGGCGGATATTCAGCAGATGCTGGATCTTGGCTTTAACGAATTGAGCATGGAGCCGGTGGTGTGCGCCGAGGGGGATCCTTCGGCATTGACCGAAGCGGATCTGCCCGTCGTGCTGGATCAGTACGAAAAGTTGGCAGAACTGATGCTCCAAAAAGATAAAGAGGGCAACCCCTTCACCTTCTATCATTACATGGTGGATCTGACGGGCGGCCCGTGCATTTACAAACGTATTTCGGGTTGCGGCAGCGGCACCGAATATATGGCGGTCACCCCGTGGGGCGACTTGTATCCCTGCCACCAGTTTGTGGGGGAAGAACGCTTTAAGCTCGGTAACGTGTGGGACGGCGTGACCAACACGGCGGTGCAGGAGGAATTTGCCGCTTGCAACGTGTATGCCCACGAAGAATGCCGTGATTGTTGGGCACGGTTGTATTGCCCGGGCGGCTGTGCCGCCGACGCCTATCACGCCACGGGCAGTGTGACAGGTGTGTACGAATACGGTTGCAAACTGTTCCGCAAGCGCATGGAATGTGCCATTATGGTGGCGGTTGCGCGTGCGTTGGGAGAAGAGGAATGAACACGCCCATTTGCGATTTTGTGCGCCGCTATGCCGAAAGCGGCACTGCGCGGTTGCACATGCCGGGGCACAAGGGGGTGCCCACCCTCGGGTGTGAGCGGTGGGACATCACCGAGATCCACGGCGCGGACAGCCTGTATGAGGCGAGCGGCATCATCGCCGCAAGCGAGGCAAACGCCTCGGCGCTGTTCGGTTGCCCCACCTATTATTCCACCGAAGGTGCTTCTCACGCCATCCGTGCGATGTTGCACTTGGCGTTGCAAGGGCGGCCGCGTCGCGTGCTGGCAGGGCGTAACGCACACAAAGCCTTTTTAACCGCGGCGGCATTGCTGGATGTCGAAGTGTCGTGGCTGTATCCTGCGGCAGGGGAGGGGTATCTCTCCTGCACCGTAACCCCCGAAACACTGGACGAATGTCTTTCGCGCGAGCAGGTGTCGGCGGTGTACGTGACAAGTCCCGATTATACGGGACACACGGTGGATGTGGCCGCGCTTTCGGCGGTGTGTCACCGTCACGGTGCGGTGCTGTTGGTAGGTAATGCCCACGGTGCGTATCTGAAATTTCTGCAACCGAGCCGCCATCCCATCGATCTCGGTGCGGATCTTTGCTGTGATTCCGCCCACAAGACCTTGCCGGTGCTGACGGGTGGAGCGTATTTGCATCTGGCTCCCTCGTTGCCCTCGTCGTTTGCCGACGGCGCGAAGGAGGCGCTCTCGCTGTTCGGCTCCACCAGCCCGTCCTATGTGATTTTGCAATCGCTCGATGCCGCAAACCCGTATTTGGCGGCGCACACCGCGCGGTTGGCATCGTTTGTGCCGCAGGTGGACGCATTAAAAGCGCGGCTCACGGCACACGGCTTCGCGCTGTGTGGGGACGAGCCGCTTAAAATCACCCTATGCCCGAAGGCATACGGCTACCGTGGCACCGAACTCGCCGCCGCCCTGCGCGAAGCAGGGATGGAGTGCGAGTTTGCCGACCCCGACTACGTGGTGCTGATGCTCACCCCCGAGGTGGGCGAAACCGTCCTCGCAAAAGTGGAAACGGCGCTGTGCGATTTGCCGAAACGTACCCCCGTTAACGAAGCGCCGCCTGCCTTCCGCGCGAACGAGCCGATCCTGCCCCTGCGGCAAGCCATGCTCGGTGCGGCGAAAACGGTGGCGGTGACCGATGCGGTGGGATGCATATTGGCATCCCCCACGGTGGGGTGTCCGCCTGCCGTTCCCATTGCCGTGTGCGGCGAGCGGTTGGATGCCGCGGCGGTGGCCTGCTTCACCTATTACGGAATCAATACGGTACGGGTGGTTTGTATCGACCAAGCATGAAAGGAGACCCGCGATGAAGATCCGTGACTTGTTGCAAAAAGATACCCCTCATTTATCCTTCGAGGTGTTTCCTCCCAAAACCGAAATGGGATTTGACAGCGTGCGCGCCGCGACCGAGGAGATCGCGCGGTTGCGCCCGTCCTTTATGAGTGTGACCTACGGTGCAGGCGGCGGCACAAGCCGCTACACCTTGGATATTGCGAAAAATATCAAGCAACGCTACGGTGTGCCCACCTTGGCACACCTCACCTGCGTGTCCTCCACCCGTGAAACGGTGAAACAGAAGATTGAAGCCATCCGCGAGGCAGGTATCGAAAACGTGATGGCCCTGCGCGGTGACATCCCTGCCGAACTGGCAGGGGCGGATCGCAGCGGTTGGGATTACCGCCACGCCATTGACTTGGTGCGTGAGTTGAAAGAGGCGTGTCCCGATTTTTGCATCGGCGGCGCCTGCTATCCCGAAATTCACCCCGAAAGTGCCGATCAAAAAGAGGACATTCGCCACTTGAAAGAGAAGGTGGAAGCCGGATGCGATTTTCTCACCACCCAAATGTTTTTCGATAACAACCTTCTCTATAACTTCCTTTACAAGATCCGCGAGGCAGGCATCACCGTGCCGATCATCCCCGGCATTATGCCCATCACCAATGCCAATCAAGTGGCACGCGCGGTGACCTTGTCCGGCTCGTTTGTGCCGCAACGGTTTAAGAGTTTGGTGGACAAATTCGGGCACAGCCCCGAAGCGATGAAGCAGGCAGGTATCGCCTATGCGACCGACCAGATCATTGATCTGTATGCCAACGGCATTACCAACGTCCACGTGTATTCCATGAACAAACCCGACGTGGCGACGAAGATACAAGAAAACATCAGCGCGATTCTGGGGATCGGCGTATGACGGTTATAACAAAAACATACCCCCTGCCATCGGTCGATGAACAGGAGGTGCTGCGTTACGCAGGGTGTCGCACGGCGGATGAGGCGACACGTTCATTGTTGCACGCGTGTCTTGCCGAAGCGGAGGAGCACGTGTCCGCCCGTGCGTGTTTCGCGGTGCTGCCCGTCACGGTGACGGGGAACGTGTGCCGTCTTGGCGCGTGGGAAATCACCTCTGCCTCGCTTGCCGCCTTGCTTGCGGATTGCCGCGAAGCGGTGGTGTTTGCCGCCACCGTGGGGGTGGAACTCGACCGCTTAATTGCAAAATACAGCCGCCTTTCACCGTCGCGTGCCGTGATGTTGCAGGCGTTCGGTGCCGAGCGGATCGAAGCGCTGTGCGAGACGGTATGTGCCGATGGCGGTGCCGTCACAGCGCGGTTCAGCCCGGGTTACGGTGACCTGCCGCTTACCTTTCAGCGTGAGGTGTTTCGGCTGTTGCAACCCGAGCGCCACATCGGGCTTTGCCTGAACGACAGTTTGTTGATGTCTCCCACAAAGTCGGTGACGGCGATCGTGGGAACGAGGAGGGAACACAAATGACCTTTCGCGAGTGCTTGCATAACGGATTTGTCGTGTTCGACGGCGGTATGGGCACGCTTCTGCAAGCCAAAGGGCTTGCGGCAGGGGAGTATCCCGAACGGTGGAACATCACCCGGGCCGCGGACATCGTGTCCATTCATAAAGCGTATTACGATGCAGGCAGTCACGTGGTGAGCACCAACACCTTTGGCGCAAACCGTTTGAAGTTTTCGGCAGACGAGTTGGAAGCGGTGGTCGCAGCGGCGGTGGCCAATGCCCACGCGGCGCGCGCCGCGTGTGACGGCGACCGTTTTGTGGCGTTGGACATCGGTCCCTCGGGCAAGCTTTTAAAGCCGCTGGGCGATCTTGATTTTGAGGATGCCGTTGCCTTGTTTGCCAAAACGGT